>JAYVCD010000244.1:0-13548 GCA_043750125.1 Archangiaceae bacterium
GGAAGAATCGCAGCCAGCCCGGTGATGCTGACCGGAATGCGCGACGGACTTCAGTCGGGCATCGACACCCTGAGCAAGCCGGTGCAGGCCTTCGACTACACTGCGATGGCCACCGCCTACGGTTTGGCGGCCACGGCGACGGGTGTGACGACCTTCACCAGCAAGTTGCTCGCGGCCGAGCTGATGATCACCGCGGGCGCCAACTTCGTCGTCGCAGTGGACGGCGGCTGGGATACCCACGGCGACACGTCGGGCAACAACGTCCGCACGATGATGAATGCCCGAATCCTTCCTTCGCTGAAGGTCTTCATCAACCGGATGATGAACCTGCCGGACCGCAACGTCGTCGTGGCCATCATTGGCGACTTCGGCCGCAGCCTCCCCGGTTCGGATCACGCGTCGGCGCTCAACGCGACGGTCATCGGGAAGTACGTCAAGGTCGGCACGACCGGAAAAGTGGCTGCCAACGTCACCCTTCCTGCCGGAACGCCGTCGGTGCCTGGCTTCTGGGCCTACCTTTCGAAGGCGCTCAAGGTTCCGACCGACCCGTTCGGCGCGAACCCGCACACGTCTATTCTTCTTTAGCTTCCAATAGAACGAGGGCGGCTGGCAGGGCGCTGTCGGCCAAGAAGAAGGGCTTCCATGCATTCTGGCATAGAGGCCCTTCACTTTTTGTCCGGGTCTCGGACAGCGAGGGCGTCCATGTACCAGGCGGCCGGCGGCGAAATCCCAGTCTGTCTACGGGGCTAAGTCAGGCGCGATTGGTGCTTTGGGCAGGGGGATGAACGCTCAAAAACGCTTCCTGCTGCTCGGTGTGGTCTCGGCGTGCGGGCTTCTATTCCAGGGGTGTGAAGGCGGCCTCGCCAGCGATCCGTCGATGAACCTCACCGGCACCGAAGAGGAACCGCTCACCAGTGGGCCGGCAAACACGCCTTCGTGCGCCAGCCCCAAGGTTTTGATCTGTCACATTCCCCCCGGGAACCCCGCCAACGCCCATTCAATCTGTGTCGGAGCCCCGGCCGTGAAAGCCCACGTCACCCACCACGGCGACGGGCTGGGAGCGTGTCGGCCCCTCGCTTCGGATGCCGGCGTCCCAGTCTCCCCTCCGCCCCCGATGCCCCCGCCTGCCATCGACGCCGGCCCGACCTGCAAGGGCGTGAGTGTCGCCTGCACCAACAGCGCCCAGTGCTGTGCGGCGATGACCTGCCTTCAGGGCGAAGGGGTCTGCGGCCCGCTGATTCAGTGACCCTGTGCTCCCGGCACCCCGTGCTCCCGGCACTGAGCAACCGGGCATATGTCCGACCCTTTGGACCGGCCGCAGGGGCTGAGCTGTGAGTTATGAGAACATAAACAACTGTAACAACTAGCATTTTCTAAATTTGACTACAGTGTGGGCCCGTGGCACACAGCGCGCCCCATGAAAACCGCGCTCCTTGCCGTCACCACCGCCGCACTGTTGGGCTGTGGCCCGAACACCGCCTCGATCAGCTCTTCGATGGAAGGCGAGTCAGAGACTGCTTCCACCACCGGCGAGCTGGTCTCGAACCGTTCGGACCTCTGGTTCCCGATGCAGGAGGCCAACACCTGGACGCTGGAATCGCCCTCCGGTGCAGTGCGCACGGTGAGCTTCGAAGGGGTTTACGGTGGCGTGGGCTTCGTCAACGGCCTGATGCTCGATGGCCGGTGGATGGGGACTGCCTCGTCGGCGCCGAACTCGCTGTACTCGTGGAATGAAACGACCCATTCCTGGAGCCCGTTCATTCGCTTCGGTTACGCAGTCACGACGTGGAATTGGGGCGAGGGCGCCTGCAACGCGTACACGGTCAAGCGCTCGCAGACCAATCGCACGCTCACCACTCCGGCCGGAACGTTCACGGGCACGCGCACCATTGCGTTCGAGCGGCTTCCTTCGCCGACGGCGCGCTGCCTGCCTCCGGCGTTCACTGAGCTCACGTTCGCTCCGGGCGTGGGCTTGATCGCGATCGGGACCTACGACGGCACGTTCCTGCTCAAGTCCGCCACCGTGAACGGGAAGGCCGTGCCCGCGGTCAGCGCGATCAAGGGCTCGCTGCGGCTCGACAAGTCGAGTTACGTCAACACCCCCAACACCATCGCGTGCATCACCACCCCGTGCCCGGGCAACGATGTCACGTCGACCGCCAAGGCCACGTACACGGTCACCAACAATGGCACCCAGAGCGAGACCTTTCAGTTCAACAGCGGCTGCCAGTTCGACGTGAAGGTTGTCGACGACACCGGCAAGATCGCCTACTCGCTGTCCGAGCTGCGCCTGTGCATTGAATCGCTCACCAGCTTCACGTTGGCGCCGGGTCAGTCGAAGATCTTCACCGCCGACCTCTTGCTGGCGAACCGCGTCGGCGAGCAGCTGTTCGGCAACTACACCGCGATGGCCTCGCTGAACGTCCTCAACGGCGCCTCGACCGCGCAGTCGGCCGCGAGCTTCATCGTCGTCAAGCCGTAGCCGTACTCTAGAAGTGCTCGCAGTCCTCGCGTTCCTCGTGGCGGCCGCTGCTCCTGACGGAGCGCAGGCAGGCTACGAGGAGCGACTTGTTTCGTGGGCGCTGGCGCAGAATCCGGGCCGGGAAATCGAGCCGCAACCCGAAGGGCTCCAGGTCGAAGAGGTGTTGGTCGCTGCGGAAGAGGTCTTCTCGGTTTCGGACCCCTGGCCGGACCTGTTCAACATCTTTCACGTGCGCACCCGCGAAGGCGTGATTCGCCAGGAAGTGCTGCTCGAGGTGGGCGAGCGTTGGAATGGGGCCCGCATCGAAGAGACCGAACGGATCCTGCGCGGGTTGTTCATTCTGGCCGTCGCCAAAGTCGTGCCGCTCAAAGGGCGCGCGGGCGGAGTGGCGTTGTTGGTGGTGACGAAGGACCGCTGGAGTCTTCGGCTCAACAACGACTTCAACCTGGTGGGAGGGCTGCTGCAGCTGTTGCGGCTGATTCCCACCGAGCAGAACTTCCTCGGGCGTGACCAACAACTGTTGGTCGATTTCCTGCTCAGGCTCGACACCTTGACCATTTCGCAGCTGTTTCGGGAACGCCGGGTGTTCGGCTCCCACCTGCTGTTTTCCGAGTCGGCGGGGGTGATCTTCAATCGTCGGACGGGCGCGACCGAGGGTTCATCGGGAAGCACCTCTTTTGGTTTGCCGTTGGCGTCCCTCAGCCAGGAGTGGGCTTTTGGCGTCGAGGGGTACTGGAACATTCGCACCCGGCGAACCTTTTGTGGCGCGCACGTCTGCGACGTCTCATCGCCGGACCTCGGACTCAAAGTTCCGCTCGCCTACGACGTGCGGAACTTCGGCGCCTCGGTCGCGGTGACGCGCAGCTTCGGCCGACTGTGGAAGACCGACATCACCGCGGCGGTCGGTGGCTATTCGGTGCGGTACGGGGCTCCGAACGGAAGCACGCTCGATCCCGACCAACTGTCGCTGCTGGCGGCCCGGGTGTTGCCGCGGTCTGAGGACGCGACGTACCTGTTGGGGAAGGTCAGATTTTTCAAAGCCGACTACCGGGTGCTGAAGAACATCGACACCTTCCAGCTTTCCGAGGACTACCAGGTGGGGCCGCTGCTGAAGGGTGGGCTGCGGTACGCGATTCCCACCTTCGTTCGATCTCACTTCCTCGAAGCGGGCGCGGCGATTGGCTACCGCTGGTTGAGCGCGAGTGAGGACGTGTTGACCCTCACCGTCGCAGGGGCCGCACGCTTCGTTCCCAATGGCCCGACGGTCAATCGGCACATCGCTGCAGAAATCGTGAACGTCTCGCCTTCTTTGCTCATCGGCCGCCTGGTGACGCGCCTGGTGTACGACGTGAAGAAAGACGATTTGGACAACCGGGTGGTGCTGCTGGGGGGAGGCAACGGGCTGCGCGGCGCTCCGGCCGAGCTGCTGTCAGGAAAAAACCTGCTGCTGGCCAACATCGAGTACCGCACCCGGGCCTTCGAGGTGAGGACCGTCTTCCTCGGGCTGGTCCTCTTCTATGACGCCGGCTCGGCGTTCGACGGAACGGTCAATCTCACCCACACGGTGGGATTAGGGGTGCGGATTTTGCTGCCCCAGTTCAACCAGGAGACGATTCGGATCGATGTGGGTTTTGTGATCGGCGGCAACAACAGCTCAGTCGCCGACCGTTTCAGCGCGACCTTCGGGCAGATTACCGACATTCGCCCCTTGTTTCTCGACGACCCGATTTGAGCGCAGCTGTGGCATCGTCGCGAGACGATGGAATTGCCGTTCGAAGAAGGTGAGACCCTCGTCTCGTGCGTGCTGGTGGTCGATGACGAGCCCAGCGTTCGCGACGTCTTCGCCCGGCTGCTGGCGCGTGAGCAGAATTTGTCGGTTCAGACTGCCGACAGCGCCGAGGCCGCGGTCTTTCTCCTTCGCCAACAACGCTTCGACCTGTTGATCACCGACAAGAATCTTCCCGGAATGGGAGGGATCGAATTGATCGGTGAGGCGCGGAAGCTGCGGCCGAACATCGAAGCGATCATGATCACCGGCTACGCGAGCGCCGAATCGGTGATCGCCGCGTTCGCTGCGGGCGCTTCGGACTACGTGCTCAAGCCGTTCGAAGAGATCGGCGTGATGCGCGCGAAGATCCACGCGGCGCTCGATCGACGCAAAGCGTGGGTCAAGGGCAGCACCGATTCGCAGCAGATGGCGCTCGAGGCTTCCCTGCTGCTCGCAGAAGGAAAGACGGTCTCGGACCCAAGCTGGCATCGGCTGGAACAACAGCTCGCCTCGTACGAGCTGGCAATTCGGGCCGGCGCGTGGGGCAGCGTGATGGTCGTCGGCTCACCGGCCACAGTGACCCAGCTGAAGCAGGGAGGAATCGAAGCGTTCCTGGTCGGACCCGACGACATGCGACTGGACGTTGCGGACGTGGTGGTGATCGACACCGAACACGCGCAGTGGCGTGAGCTGGTCGAGCGGTTGGCGCCGCTGAAGCCCGACCTGCTGCTCACCTCGGGGGGCCAGCCTGGGCTTCCGGATCTGCTCGAGGCGATTTCCCTGCGCCTGGAGCTCGTCGGGGGAGACATTCAAGGGGCGTTGTCCTCCCGGGTCCGCGCGGTGCTGATGCGACAGGCGGTCCACCTGGCCCAGACCTCGCTGGCGGTCGCGTTGGGTGAATTCCGAAACGCGCTGACTGGCTAGGGCACGTTCACGCCCAGCAACTCTTTGAAGATCACCTGGGCGGCGTCGGCAAAGAGCCGGTCGCCCGGGACCATTCCTCCACAGTGGGAGCTCTCTCGGGCGAAGGTCAGCCCGACGCACTTGCCCAGCAGCGCCGCCCAGAGAGTGCTTGAGCCTTCGGGCAGCAGCTGATCGCGGATCAGCTCGAGCGGCCAGGGGACGACGCTCAACGGGTCGGCGTCGCAGAGGGTCGTGAAGCAGTCGAGATCGAAGTCCAGCAGCGTCGAGCCCGCCTTCGAAATCAGTTCCGACACCTCGAGGCACCTCGGGCCGTTGATCAGCCGGTCGAGGGAAGGGGCGATGAGCAGCAGGTGCGTCGTGCCGCGCGAGTCGACCCAGCGATCTCCACTGACGCACCCTTCGGGCCGCGCGCGGGCAATCACGACCACATCGCCCACCAGGCCTGCTTCCATCGCCGCAAGAATGTGATCCACGTTGCGCACATCGAGCTTCCGGCGCGCGTATTCGTCCAGCGCCAGCACGTCGGCGCCTTCCGGAGGCAACACTTTGGGAACCGCGAGATCGAGGTGGCGATCGAAGGTGACCAGCAGCGCCGGCCGCGGGCGCTCGCGCAGCGCCCAGGCCCACGACGGCAACGCGAGTCGATGGGGCTCGAATACGAAGGCGTCCTTCGGCCCGGCACGACTTTCCATCGTGAGGTGGGTAATCCCCGCGAGCCGAAGCATCACGTCATTGGCTTCACTCATCGCAAAGAGCCCGGCTCAGACCGTCGCCAGCAGCCGCACCAGGTCGGCTCCGTAGAGCCGCACCCGCTTTTCCCCAATCCACGGGATCTGCTGCAGCTCTTCGAGACTCTTGGGGTTGGTCCGGGCCACCGCTTCGATCAGTGCGTTGGGCAGCACCACGCTGGCGGTCACTTTGCGATCGACCGCCCGCGACTTGCGAAAATCGGTCAGCGCGTCTTCGCGGCGCTTCCGCTTCGGGTCCCGGAACTCTTCCACCGGACCCTCGGGCAGCTTCCCTTCTCGCTGCAGCGCAATCTGGGCTTTGATCATCGCCAGCACCTCTTCGCCGTGTTCGCGAACGAAGGCGCTGCGCACCCCTTCGCGGCGCTGAAGATCCTTCGTCTCGGTCGGAGGATTCGCCGCAATCGCCGCCACCGCTGCGTTCGACAACATCCGCCCGAAGGGAATGTTCTCTTTCTTCGCCCACTCGAGCCGCTTGCGGTGCAGATCCCACGCGACGACCTCGGCCAGCCGCACCTGCGCGGTCGACAGGCCGGACCTTGGAATCTTCGGCTTGAACTCGGTGGCGAGGTCCGGCCGGCGCGCCGCTTCATCGGCCATGCGCGCGCAGTCGAGCTCGACCTCTTCGAGAATCGCCGCCTTCTCACACGCCTCGCGCACCAGCCGGCCGATGTCGGTCAGGTAGCGCACGTCGTCGGCGATGTAGTCGCGCATTCCCGGGGGCAGCGGGCGCAAAGAGAAGTCCGACTGTTGGTGTTCCTTCAGCAGCTTCACCTGCAGTTTTTCCTGAACCAGGTCGGCCAGGCCCACCTTGGCCCAGCCGAGCAAAGTGGCCGCGCGGTGGGTGTCGAACAGCCCTTTGACCCGGATTCCCGCTTCGGCCAAATACTGAAGATCTCCGCCGGCGGCGTGAAAGAACTTGGTGACTTGCGGGTCGGCAAAGACTGTGGCCTGGGAAGAGATCTCGACCCCGGGCTGTAGGGTGTCGAGCAGGAAGATGTCGTCGTCGGTACCAATCTGCACGAAGCACAGTCGGGCGTGGAAGGCGTGCATCGCGTCGGCCTCTACGTCGACGCAAAACTCTTTCACTTTCGACAGCGCCTGGGTGACGCGAGGCAGTTGATCAACCTGGGTGATGTCGGTCGCGCCCTGAGGGATCGTCATGCTCAGCCCCTATAGCAGCGCCGCTGGCCTTTGGACCCCGTTTCGGGCTATCGCGCCGCGCGTCATGACTGAGTTGGAAAAGCTCGAGAAAGGCCTGCTGGCGCACGTCGGCAAGGCGGTGCACGACTGGTCGCTGATCGCCGAGGGCGACAAGGTGATGGTCGCGGTCTCGGGCGGGAAGGACTCGTACACGATGCTGCACCTGCTCGCGTTGCTGCAGCAGCGCGCGCCGGTGAAGTTCGAGCTGTTGGCGGTGAACCTGGATCAAGGGCACCCCGGCTACCCCGGTCACCTGCTCGAAGGGTGGCTCAAGGACCACGGCCACCCCCACCAGATGCTGGCGAAGGACACCTACTCGATCGTGCTCGAGAAGCTCGAGCCCGGCCAGACCCAGTGCTCGCTGTGCAGTCGGCTGCGCCGCGGAATTCTGTACAACGCCGCGGTCGAGCTCGGCTGCAACAAGATCGCGCTCGGTCACCACCGCGATGACCTGGTCCACACCCTGCTGCTCAACCTCTTCTTCGCCGGGCGAATGGGGGCGATGCCTCCCAAGCTGAGCAGCAACGATGGTCGCAACACCGTGATCCGCCCGATGGCCTACGCGCCGGAAGCCGAGATCGCCCGCTTTGCCGAGCTGATGAAGTTTCCGATCATCCCCTGCGATTTGTGTGGCTCGCAGGAGAATCTGCAGCGCCAGCGGGTCAAGCGGCTGGTCGATGAGTTGAGCAAAGACATTCCGCACGTGCGCAATTCGATTCTGTCTGCGATGGGTAACCTTCACACCGCCCACCTGATGGATCCCCGCTTCCCCAGTACCCCGCCGACCTGAAGAGGTTCCACCCATGCAGCGCGAAATGGCAGTCAACGCCCGCGAGCGAAACGCCGCCCTGATGGACGCGATGATCCTCGGAGCGACCGCCGATGGTCACGTCTCGAAGCTCGAAAAAGACGCCCTGCTGCGACGGGTGGGCGAGCGCCCCGAGTTCGAAGGGACGAAGATCGAAGAGCTGAAGGACCTGATCGAGGGCAGCGTCTTTCGCCTCTCGAAGACCCAGAAGCTCGAAGACGTGATGGCCTCGCTGCGCGCGCGGTTGCCGGATCACAAGAATCGCCTGCTCGCCTTCGGGTTGGCGACCGCGGTGGCGCTGGCGGACCAGCGCGCGACCAAGCAGGAAATGGGGCTGCTGAAGAAGCTGCAGGCAGGTCTGGGGATCAGTGAAGAGGAAGTGACGCGAATCATCGAAGTGGTGGAAGACGGCTCATCGCTCAGCGAAGCGCTGGGCGAGCCGGCCGAACGGCTGTACGCAGAAGTGATGGTGCTGGCTTCAGTGGCCGATGGGGTGCTCGAGGCCCCCGAGGCCGATGCGGTCGTCGAGCTGCTCGCCGGAGACCCGATCTTCGCGCACGTCAACGCGTCCGAAGCGCGCCGCATTGTGCGCGACTCGCTGCTGCACCTGAAAGAACAAGGCCTTCCAGCCCGGCTGGCGGTGCTCGCGCGTGGGCTCACCACCCACAAGCAACGGATCAAGGCCTTCAACCTGGCGGTGCGGGTCATCGACGCGTCGGACCACGAGCCGAGCACGCGGACCTCGAAGATGTTGGATCTTTTGCAAGCCACCTTCGGGCTCGCCGATGATGAGGTCGCGAAGGCGCACGCGGAAAGCTGATGGCCTCTTTACTCACCTCTCAAGCGTTGGTTCGGTTGGCGCTGCCGCCGTCACTGGGCCAAGGCGTGGCAGGCGAGCGCGGGCGCCGGCTCGAGACCTTCCTCGGCCAGGCGTTGAAGCGGACCACGCAGGTGGTGGTCGCTCCCAGCTACGAGGCGCTGGCCAAGCTGTTGTTGTCGGGAAAGTGCGAAGCGGCCTGGGCCCCTCCATTCGTCTGCGCACGAATCGAAGCGATGGGGGTGCGGGTGCTGGTGCGAGGGGTTCGCAATGGAGCCTCGAGCTACCGCGCCGCGATGCTGTGCCGCAGCGACAGCCCGTTGACCGTCGACACCCTGCAGGGAACGCGGGCCTCGTGGTGCGATCGCGATTCGGTGGGTGGGTACCTGCTGCCGCTGGCGCTGCTGCGAAACAAAGGGCTCGACCCGGGCAAGCTGTTCGCCGCGCAGATTTTTTCAGGCAGCTACCAGGCCTCGTTGGAAGCGCTGCTGAACGGCGAAGCAGATCTCACCAGCATCTTCACTCCGGCGGGAAGGGCGTCCGTCACCTCGGGCGTCGACGAGCTGCTGCCGGGCCGACAGCACCTGGTGAAGGTGCTCGCCTATACCGAAGAGTCTCCGAACGACGGAGTGGCGGTGGCGATGAGCGCTCCGGCTCAGCTGGCGACGGACCTCGAGAAGGTGCTGCTGCAGCTGCACGACTCGGCGGAAGGAAAGTCGATTTTGAAAGAGACGTTCAACGCAGATCGTTTCGAAGCGGCTCCGCGCATGGGCTACCGCGCGCTGTACCGGGTCGCGCTGGCGAGCCTTTAGAAAAGTCGGGCTACCACCGCAGCTTCATCTCGACCCGATCGGCGGCCGTCTTTTCCCAGGCGGTCTGAATCGTCAGCCCCGCCAGCCGCTGCAGCGCGGCGGTGGCCAGGCCGGCGTGGAACTGAATCGGCAGGACCTCGCCCTTGTAGATCAGCATTCCCGTCGTCGCGGTGAACGGGCCCACCACGCGATCTCCGGGCGCGAGCATCGGCTTGAGCGTCGCCATCATCGCCTTCATCAACGCGTGGGGCGTCTGGCCCTTCAGCTGCTCGACCGGCTTACCCAGCGGGGACCTCAGCAGCCCGTCCATCGCCCAGGTTCCCATGTCTTGAAAGGCGGGGTCGACCCCACCGCTGTTCGGCGCGAGCAGCTCGACGGCCTTCCACAACAGGCGCAAGAATTCGGGAGTGGGGTAGGTGAGCGCATCGACGAACGTGCTCGCCTCGAGCATCGAAGAGCGCAGCTGCTCGGTCGCGCTGACCCCGATGACGCGCAGGGTGTGTCCGAACAAGGCGTTGAAGAAGAAGCCGGTGACCGCGTCGGCGGGGCCGCAGCTGTTGATGCGCAGCTTGAGCTCCTGGAGGTTGACGGTGACGTTGGTGGCGCGCGGCCGGGGCGCCGAGCTGCGCGGCTTGCTGCTTCGGGGAGCGGGCACCGGGTCGGGCTCTCCGGCTCCGCGGGTCGCAAGCGTCGGCTCGGTCTCTTCCTTCAAATCGTCCCGCGCGCTCTCGACCGGAAACAGCTCGCGCATGTAGGCCGACAGATGTGCGGGGGTCGCCGGCAAGCGGCCTCGGACGAGGAAGTCTTCGATCGCCAGCTGCATCTGCCCCGCGGTCTGGTACCGGTCGTCGCGGTTCTTCTCGAGCGCCTTCATCACGATCGCGTCGACCTGTTTGGGAATTCCGCGGGCCAGGGTCGAGGGCGGGGGAACTTCGCCGTACACGATCGCTTTGAGCGTATCGGTGTCGTTGTCTCGCTTGAACAGCCGCTGCGAGGCGAGGATCTCGTAGAAGACGATTCCCAGACCGAAGATGTCCGAGCGCGAGTCGAGGTCGTGACCGCGCGCCTGCTCGGGTGACATGTACGCGTATTTCCCCTTGATCACCCCGGTCGCGGTGCGGTTGATTTTTCCGGCGGCTTTGGCGACTCCGAAGTCGATGAGCTTCACCGAGCCCGAGAAGCCCACGATGATGTTCTGGGGCGAGACGTCGCGGTGGATCAAATCGAGCGGCGCCCCCGACGGACTGCGGGCCAGGTGGGCGAAGTCCAGCGCGGCTGCCGCGTCGGCGAGCACCCGGCACTTCAGCGCGAGCGGCATTCCTCCTTTGAGGTCCAGCGCCTGCTGGGCGACGGTGCGCAGGTTCTCGCCGGGCACGTATTCCATCGCGATGTAGAACTCGCCGTCCACTTCGCCGAGGTCGTAGATCTGCGCGATGTTCGGGTGGTTGAGCAGCGCAGCGATGCGCGCTTCATCGAAGAACATGTTCACGAATTCCTGCTCGGCGGTCAGGTGGGGCAGCAGCCGCTTGACCACCACCAGCTTCTGAAACCCGACCATTCCCTTCTGGCGCGCGAGCCAGACTTCGCCCATTCCTCCGACGGCGATCTTCTTCATCAGCTGGTAACGGCCGTAGGTCTCGGGCATCGCGATCAGCGCGGCAGAGTAGACCTTTCGCACTGGAAGGCCCTTGGATTGTTGGGGCTGATTTTCTGGAGTTCTGGTCCCCTTCTTTCCCGACAGTGAGGTCCTGGATGACGCGCACCCTGGCAGTTCTGGTTGTCCTGGCGGGCAGTGTCTCGTCCGCGCAGACCGTCGATCTCTACTCCGGCCTGACCGCGAGCGTTTTTGTCCAACCGGGAATGAACGGCCTTTCCGAGCCCACCGACATTCGCTGGCTGCCCGATGGGCGAATGCTGATCACCGCCAAGCAGGGGACCTTCTACATTCGCCAGGCCAACGGGACTTTGACCAGCGCCGGCACGTTCGCCGTGGACGGCTCGAGCGAGAAGGGTTTGCTCGGGCTCGAGGTCGACCCGGACTTCACCAACACCCGAAGGCTGTTCTTCTACTACTCGGCCTCGAATGCTTCCGGCGGCACCGACCTGGATCACCAGCGGGTCGTCTCGCGCCTGTTGATGGCCAACGATCAGCTTGCCGCGGGCGAGACGATTCTGGTGCGCGGGCTGCGCGGGCCGGCCAACCACGACGGCCGCGCGCTGGCCATCGGGCCCGACGGAAGGCGCTACATCGGAGTGGGCGATACCGGCTGCAATCAGGCCTGTTGTCCTGCCGCGCACCAACCCCCGTCAGCATGCGTTGGTCGGAGGCAACGTCTGGGGACTCGAGGCGGTGCAGGCGGCCAACCCCGAACTGGCGATTGAATTCGCGGACCAGTTCGCGCTGACGAAGAAGTTCGCGCTTCAAAATCTGCAAAGTGCGGCGCTGTTGGCGCTGACGGTACCCTCGGCCGGGCAGGCCGGGTCCAGCGCGAGCGTCACCGTGCGCGTCACCAATCGCACCGGCCATAAACTGCCCACCGGGTACGCCGATGGACGTCGGGTGGTGGTGCAGCTGTCGGTCGATGGTCAGATTTTTACCGGCGACTTTGATGCGGGGTCGTTGATCAACGACGGACAATTGCGGGTGTACGAAGCGCAGCACGGCCGCGCAGCCATCGGAGTCTCGGACCATCTGGCGTTGCACGAGGCGGTGGTGAAGGACTCCCGCATTCCTCCGGCGGGAATGGTGGCGACCGCGGCGACCCAGCCGGTGGCAGTGTCCTGGTTCGACCAGAGTGACGGCGGGCTTCGCGATTACGACGAGACGACGTTCGCCGTGCCGCTGGCCCCCACGCTTTCTGACGGGGCGAAAGTGAAAGTCGTGGTCCGCCTGCTCTACCAATCGACCACCCCCGAATACGTCGCGTTTCGGGCTGCGGAAAACCGAACCGACACCTCGGGTCAGCGGCTGCAGCAGATTTACGAGGCGACCGGCAGGGGGCCCCCGATTCAGATGGCTCAGGCCGAAGGCGAGCTGACCGTTTCCCGGCCGCAGCTTTCGACGGTCGACGCAGGGACGGGGAGCGAGGGGGTGGGCAGCTGTCACTGCCAGAGCGGCTCGGGCGTCACCGGCCTGGCGGTGTGGTTGTTGCTGGCTGGGCGTCGAAAGAAGAAGTCGCCTCAGCCGGGCCATTCCCACGCCGAACGGTAGCCGCCGACCTTCTGGGCGTACTCGACCAGCGCGGCAAAGTACGGGTGGGCGCTGACGGTGGCCGAGTCACCGACGATGAACAGGTGGCGACGCGCGCGGGTGAGGGCGACGTTGATCCGGCGCAGGTCGGTGAGAAAGCCGAGCGTTTGGTCCACATTGCTGCGCACCAATGAGACCAGCACCGCCTCTTTCTCTCGCCCTTGAAACGCGTCGATGGTGTCGACCTCGAGCTGTTCCAGATCGCCCAGCTGTTCGCGAATGAAGGCCGCCTGGGCCCGGTAGGGCGAAATGATCGCCAGCTCTTGGGGCGGCAGCCCGGCGGCGAGCAGGGCGCGGGCCCGGGTGATGATCAGCTCGGCCTCGCCTTCGTTGCGCAGCGACTCGGTGCCGGGTGCTTTTGATTCGTCAAAGCCCTTTCCCGCGGTATCGAGGAACAGCAGCGGAGGTGTCTCGAGTCCCAGCTCGAGAACGCGGTCGCTGACCGACGGGTGAGCCCGCAGTTGACCGCCATAGGTCTGGGTCGACGGAAATTCCATCAGCACCCGGTTCATCCGGTACTGCTCCTTGAGCAGGCGCTTCACCTTCGGCCCGTGCTCTTCGAGCAGCCGTTCGAACAGGCTGACCGACAGGCCCTGTTCCTTTGCTTCGGTGGACAGCACGGTGGCCGACAGCTGCTGCGGGTCTCCGGCGAGGATCACGATCGCTCCTGGTGGTGGAGGACGACCTGTCGATCCTGACCGGGCTGTCGATGAACCTGCGCTTCGAGGGGTTCGACGT
>JAYVCD010000245.1:0-9884 GCA_043750125.1 Archangiaceae bacterium
GTCCCGACGCCCGAGTAATACAGCCTCCCAAAGGGGGCCCAGTTGGTGAAAGCGTCTTTGTTTCCGGGGCGGCAGGCGGCGGGCTGGCCGGTGCACGAGCCGGTCGTCGCCGAACGCTCGACCTCCGTTCCGCTCGGGGCCTTGACCCCCAACAGGTCGCACTGCCGGGTCATCAACTGGCGAGTGAACGAGGTCCCGGTGAGGTCCACGTCGTAGCGAACCGCGGACATCCAGATTTGGGTGGCGGTGACGCTGACCCGGGGCCGCTGAATCGAGCTCGAGCCGTTGGTGGTCCCGTAGGACAGGTAGGCGAAGTGCCAGCCGGGGTCCGTCGACAGCCAGTACTCGAAGTCCGCCTGCTGCGGGGTGGTGCCGGTGTTTCGCATCACGTTGGCGACGAAGTACTGATCCGCGGAAGCATTGCGGAAATACGCCAGCTCGGGCTGATCCAGGCTCTGCGGGCTGGACACGGTGCGCACCACGGTCTCGGGGCTCTTTCCGCTCCCGTCCTCGTTGACGGTGAAGGTGTTGAGGCTGGTGGGGGTGGTGAGCCAGGCGATCGCGATTTTTCGCAAGGTTGCGCTGGACGCCGGGCAGGTCTGGGTGGCGACCCAGTCTTCGTGGGTCGAGTCGGCTCCGATTCCAGCCGGGTAGCCCGCTCCGCCAAGAGAGGTCGCGGTCGGCGCGGCGGCGCAGCCGGGAGCCTTGATTTCCCAGATGGTGCCGTTGAAGCAGGCCTCGACCCGCGCCAACCTGAATCCGAGGGTCGTCTCACGCCAGATCAGCGTCGCGCGCCGCCCGTTGCCACGCACCACCCGCAGCGAGTCCAGGGTGTTGGTGCCCGCGCGGGTGAACTGCGACCACAGCTTCGCGCGCTGAGCCCCGGTCACGGCGTCCATGTAATAGAGGTCGAGCTCGTAGCCTGAGCCTCCGGACAGGTAGATGCCGGCCATCAGGAAGCCATCGCCCGCCTGGGCCAAATCGACATCGCTGTAGGAAAGGCCCGATGCCGCCGCCACCGGAGCGACCGCCGTCGGAACACCGCTGGCGTTGAGCGGCTGGAAGTAGAAGCCCCCCACCCCGCCGGCCATTGCCATTCCTCCTCCGGCCAGAACATCGGTGCCGCCGTTGTTCGCGCCCCCCGCGCAGCTGGCCGAGAAGTAGTACGGCTCGACCTCGACATCCGTCCAGGCGGTTGGGGTGTTCACATCGGCGGTCGAAGACAGCGCCGGCTCGTCGACGACCCCATCGCAGTTGTTGTCGAGGCCGTCACACGCCATCGCCGTCGCGGGCCCGGCCACCACGCTGCACATCACCCCCAGCTGATCTGCGGTGCAGACGTTGGTCCCGCTGCGCAGACAGACGCCCAGGCCCGCGCTGCACGGCTGCCCCTTGGTGGGAAACGCTTCGTCCACCGGCCCATCGCAGTTGTCGTCGAGCCCATTGCACTTCTCGGCCGAGGGAGCGGTGTTCCGAGCGCAGACGACGCTGCCGCTGGTGCAGGTCAAGGTGCCGGCCGAGCAGACTCCGCTCTGGCCGGTGGTGCAGGCGCCGCCGCCTCCCGGGTTGCCCTCGTCGATTCCTCCGGAACAATTGTCGTCGATGCCGTTGCACGTCTCGCTCGCGTTCGGCCGCACGCTGGCGTTCGCATCGTTGCAGTCGGTGTTGTTGGGCACTTTGCCGGAAACCGGACCGCAGCTGGCCTGGGCCGCACCGCCGGTGGCGCCGAAGCCATCGCCGTCGCCATCGGGGTAGTAGTTGGTGGTCGCAAGGCCTTCGTCGATGCCGCCCGCGCAGTTGTCGTCGATGCCGTTGCAGGTCTCGAGGGCTCCCGGCTTGACCGCCGCGTTGCTGTCGTTGCAGTCGGTGTTGGAAGTCACCTTCCCGGCCACCGGAGCACACGCGGGCTGGGCGGCGGCGCTCGACGCGCCGAACCCGTCGCCGTCCACGTCCGGGTAGTAGCTCAAGAAGGTCAAGCCATCGTCTGCACCGCCGACGCAGTTGTCATCGATGCCGTTGCAGACCTCGATCGCGCCGGGGTGAATGGAATTTGCGCTGTCGTTGCAGTCGGTGTTGTTGGTGACGCGCCCGGCAATCGGAGCGCACGAGATGATCGCCGACCCGCCCACCGCCCCGTACCCATCGCCGTCCACGTCGGGGTAGTAGCTCTGGGTCATCGTCCCGTTGTCGACCAGGCCGTCGCAGTTGTCGTCGACCAGGTTGCACGCCTCGACTGCGCCCGGGTGAATGGTGGACACCGCGTCATTGCAGTCGGTGTTGTTGGTCACCTTTCCCGCGACGGGAGCACAGGAGCTCTGGGCCGCGGCGGCCGACGCGCCGTACGAGTCTCCGTCGGCGTCGGGGTAATAGTTGATGAAGGTGAGTCCTTCGTCCACGCCGCCGACGCAGTTGTCGTCGATGCCGTTGCAGATTTCCGGCGCGCCCGGCTTGACCGCGAACAGCCCGTCGTTGCAGTCGCCGTTGTTGGTGACCCGGCCGGCGATCGGCGAGCACGCGTTGATCGGGGTCGCGTTCTTGTTCCCAAACGTGTCCCCGTCACTGTCCGGCCAGTAGTTGACGAAAGTCAGGCCATCGTCGACCTGGCCGTTGCAGTTGTCATCGAGGCCGTTGCAGACCTCGGGCGCGCCGGGCTTGATGCTCGCGCTCGCGTCATTGCAGTCGGTGTTGTTGGTCACCCGGCCCGCGACCGGAGAACACGCGCTGACGGCCGCCCCGGAGCCAAAGCCGTCTGCGTCGCCATCGACGTAGTAGTTCTGAAAAGTCAGCCCGTCGTCCACGACCCCGTTGCAGTTGTCGTCGACCCCGTTGCACATCTCGGCCGCTCCCGGCTTGACCGTCGGGTTGTTGTCGTTGCAGTCGGTGCTGTTGGTCACCTTTCCCGCGACGGGAAGGCAGGCGCTCTGGGCGGCGGTCCCGGCCTTGCCGAACCCATCGCCGTCGGCGTCGAGATAGTAGTTGGCGAACGACAGGCCTTCGTCGATCTGGGTGTTGCAGTTGTCGTCGATGCCGTTGCAGATCTCGGGAGCCCCGGGCTTGACCGTCGCAGCAGCGTCGTTGCAGTCGGCGTTGTTGGTGACCTTGCCGGAAACCGGCGAGCACGAGGATTCTGCCGCGGCGGTATTGCTGCCAAAGCCGTCTCCGTCTACGTCGGGGTAATAGCTCTGAAAGGTAATTCCGTTGTCGATCTGCCCGTCGCAGTTGTCGTCGATTTTGTTGCACAGCTCGCTCGCCCCGGGCTTCACCGTCGGGTTGCTGTCGTTGCAGTCGGTCTTGTTGGCGACCCGGCCCTGCTCCATGGGGTGGCAGCTGGAAAGGGGAACCCCGGCACTGTCTCCAAAACCGTCACCATCGGAGTCGAGGTAGAAGTCCTGAAAGGGCAGCCCGTTGTCCTTCACTCCGTCGCAGTCGTCGTCGATGTCGTTGCAGGTCTCGGCGATTCCGGGGTGGATGTTCTTGTCGTTGTCGTTGCAGTCGCCGGTGAGGGTGACCGAGCCGGGGGGAGGCGCGCTGCAGCCCTCACCCGTTTTTTCCGAAGAGCCAATCAGGTCGCCGTCGGCGTCTTTGTAATAGGTCGACCGGGTCAGCCCTTCGTCGATCTGTCCGTCGCAGTTGTTGTCGAGCCCATCGCAGATCTCGGTGCCGCCCGGCTTGACCATCGGATCATTGTCGTTGCAGTCGCGCACCGGCTCGGACTGACAGTCGCCGGTGCCCGGAACGCCGTCGCCATCGTTGTCGAAGCAGGTTTCCATCGGCTTGGGAGGCGTTCCCGCGTCGACCGCCGGCACCGGCTTCTTTCCTTGACCACAACCTCCGCCCGCCGCCAGCAGGGCAGCGAGGAGCCAGACCGGAATACTGCGGGCCATCACTTCACCTGCCTGGCGCGAGAGGAGCGCGACTGGACATACGCGAGTGCCGGTCGGAAGAGCAAACGGCCCCCCCCGCCGGGTGGAACTCAGCGGGGGCCGAATGACGAGAGCGCAAAAAAAGCCCTGATCTTGTCGTTGGTTTCGCGCAAGCGGGCCGACAACGTCCGGACGAAGGTCCAGAGCAGGACGTAGGCGAGCTCCTTGTCGGTGAACATCACCTGGTCCAGCTTGTCGCGCTGCAGCTCGTAGAGCTTGCACGGGCTGTGGGCGATCGCGTCGGCGGATCTCGGCCCGTCTTCGATCAAGCTCATCTCGCCGAAGTACTGGCCCCGCTCGAGAATCGCGAGCGCCTCTTCGCCGATTCCGGGGACCATCTTCGAAATGCGCACCTTGCCTTCGGCGATGATGAACATCGAGGTGCCGGGGTCCCCTTCTTTGAAGATGTGCTGGGAACCGGGGAACTCGACCAGCACCAGAGCAGCGCCGAGCTTCTTCAGCTGAAAGCTGGTCAGCCCTTCGAACAACGCCACTTTTCGCAGGATTTCGACGTCCATCAGAGGTAGTTCGTAGCACGCGTTCTGCGACCCGCTTACTTTGTGTCTTCCCTACAAGGAGCAACATGTCTGAGGTTCACAAAGTCACCATCATCGGTTCTGGGCCTGCGGGCTACACCGCCGCGATCTATGCCGCGCGCGCCAACCTGAAGCCGGTGATGTTCGCCGGAGGTCCCGCCGACTCGGATCCCGCCCGCGTTCCGGGGGGGCAGCTGATGATCACCAACGACGTTGAGAACTACCCCGGGTTCCCCGAGTCGGTCACCGGCCCGGACCTGATGGAACGTTTCAAGGGCCAGGCCGAACGCTTTGGCACCGTCGTCCACATGGAAAACGTGGTGAAGGTCGACTTCAGCAAGCGCCCCTTCCACCTGATCGGCGAGAACCACGAGACCCACAGCCAGACGGTGATCATCGCCACCGGCGCGTCGGCCAAATGGCTCGGGGTGAAGGGGGAGGACACGTTCAAGAACAAGGGCGTGTCGGCGTGCGCGACGTGCGACGGGTTCTTCTACAAAGAGCAGGACGTGCTGGTGGTGGGCGGCGGGGACACCGCGATGGAAGAGGCGACCTACCTGACGAAGATGTGTCGCTCGGTCACCGTCATTCATCGACGAGAGACGCTGCGCGCATCGGCGATCATGCAAGAGCGGGCGATGCGAAATCCGAAGATCAAGTTCCTCTGGAACTCGGCGATTGAAGAGATTGTCGGCGACGCGAAGGGCGTCACCGGCGCGCGGGTGAAGAACTTCAAGACCCACGAGACGAACCTCGTCACCGCGACGGGTGTCTTCGTGGCGATCGGCCATGTCCCCACCACCGAGCTGTTCAAGGGGCTGATCCAGATGCACGACAACGGCTACTTGAAAGTGAAAGCCGGAAGCACGGCGACGAACATCGAGGGTGTCTTCGCCTGCGGCGATGTGGCCGACAGCTACTACCGACAGGCCGTCACTGCTGCGGGCACCGGCTGCATGGCGGCGATCGACGCCGAGCGGTGGATGACCGAGCACGACCTGGGCTGAGCGCTGGGTGGGGCCGAGCGGACGCCCCAGGGCGCGTTTGGGAAGCATCCAACCCTCGGGCGCCGCTCGAGGCCCGAGCCACTGCCGAATTCGGATCTTCCCCGCGGCGGCTACTTCCCCACGACGGCGGTGACCGTGACCTCATCGCGGTCATGGTAAAGCTGGCGCATTTTGATCTGCTCCCAGCTTCCTTCGGTGAGCACGTGACGGATCCGCCAGAGCATCGCGTTCTTGTCGTTCATCGGAAGCTTGAAGTTCGCCACCAGCACGGTGGCCATGCGCCGACGCCCCCACTTGCCCAACAGCTGAGCGACTTCCAGCGGCCGCCACGCCATGTCGCAGAACAGCCATTCGACCGGCTCTTCGGCCTCGAAGGCAAAAGCGCTGGCCTTGATGTGCTCGACCTTGGGGTGGCGTTCGAGCTCTTCGGTGAGGTTCGCGGGGTCGATGGCCAGGACCTTCGCTCCGCGAACGACCAGTCGCTGCGTCCAGCCGCCGGGAGCGGCGCCCAGGTCCACGCAGTCTTCGCCTTTTCCAGGGCTGACGCCGAGCCAGTCGAGCGCCTCTTCGAGCTTCATCGCGGCGCGCGAAGGGGCCTCGCGTTCGCGCCGCATCCGGTGCCGGCCGCCGGGCGACAGGCTGAGCACGTCGCGGGCCCGTATCTCTCCCACGGCCCAGCACTGCTCGTCGACCAGGCACACCTGGCACAACAGCGCCCCATGCTTGAGCGCGGTGGCCGCATCGGTCAAAGCGTGGGGCGGCAGCTTGATCGCGCTCTCGATCGTCTGGGCCAACGGAGCCAGCCGATTGCCGAGGTCCGTATCGGGAGCCCAGACTTGAAGGTGAAAGCCCTGCGAAGGCAGCCGCACTTCCGACACCGCGGTCACCACCCGCGCCACCGGAAACCCCACCCGGGCAAAAACCGGAGCGCTCTTCGCTTCATCCGATTCGACCAGGCCGGGCCCCAGCAACCGCGGCTCGGCGCCCTGCCAGGAAAGCTCTTCGTACAGGTGTCCTTCGAAGGTGGCGCGGCAGGTCCACAGCCAGCGGCCCGGAGTGGGCGCGAGCAGAGTCAGCGGCATCGGCGGAGGGCGCACCTTCGGCGGCGACGGCGGCCCGGCGCTGTTAACTGAGTGAACTGGTCGACCGACCGGATGACGGATTCGGCTCTTGCGCATCAGCCGATGCGTCTTACCTTGCGGGCCGCCATTTCCGTTGGCTTTCCCATGCCTTCTGCGACAGAAGGCGCGGGTGGGAGCACTGATAAAATGATCGAGTGGACGCTGCGCAAAATCATCGGCACGAAGAATGAGCGCGAGCTCAAGAAGGCCTGGCCGAAGGTGGCGCGGATCAACGAGCTCGAGCCTCGGTTCAAGGCCCTCAAAGACGAGGAGCTGAAGACCGAGACCACCCGGCTCAAAACCGAGGTGGGCAACGGCCGACCGATTGACGACACCCTGTACGAGGCGTTCGCCCTGGTGCGCGAGGCCTCTCGCCGGACGATTGGGCAAAGACACTTCGATGCCCAGCTGATCGGCGGAATGTTCCTGCATCAGGGCTGCATCGCCGAGATGAGAACCGGAGAAGGCAAGACGCTCACCGCGACTCTGCCCTCGTACCTCAACGCCCTCAGCGGGCGCGGGGTGCACATCGTCACCGTCAACGACTACCTGGCTCGCCGCGATGCCGAGTGGATGGGACGAATTCACAAATCGCTGGGGATGACGACCGGCTGCATCTTGCATGACCTGTCGGACCAGCAGCGCCAGGAGTCGTACCGAGCCGACATCACCTACGGGCAGAACAACGAATTCGGCTTCGACTACCTGCGCGACAACATGAAGTTCCGGCTGCAGGACTATGTGCAGCGCGAGCTCAACTTCGCGATCGTCGACGAGGTGGACTCGATTCTGATCGACGAGGCGCGCACCCCGCTGATCATTTCCGGACCCACCGACGATGCAACCGACAAGTACGGGAAGGTCGACAAGGTCCTCTACGGGTTGGTGCCAGACCAGGACTACCTGCTCGACGAGAAGAACCGCTCGGTGTCACTGACCGATCAAGGCGTCGACAAGGTTCAGCATCGACTTCAGATCACCAACCTCTACGCGCCCGAAGAGATTGAATACCTTCACCACATCGAGCAGGGGCTGCGCGCGCACACCCTCTACAAGCGCGATCGCGAGTACGTCGTCAAAGACGGAGAAGTGTTGATCGTCGACGAGTTCACCGGCCGAATCATGCCGGGTCGAAGGTGGAGCGATGGCCTGCATCAGGCGATCGAGGCCAAGGAAGGCGTCACGATCGAGAACGAGAACCAGACGTTGGCGACAATCTCGTTCCAGAACTACTTCCGCATGTATTCGAAGCTCTCGGGCATGACCGGCACGGCAGACACCGAGGCCGAAGAGTTCGCCAAGATCTACAGCCTCGATGTTCGGGTGGTGCCGACCAACCGCCCGATGGTCCGCAACGACGTAGAAGACGTCGTCTACAAGACCGAACGAGAGAAGTTCGAAGCCGCCGCGAACGAGCTGAAGGTCCTTCACGAGAAGGGGCAGCCGGTGTTGGTGGGCACGGTCAGCATCGCCAAGAGTGAGGTGTTCTCGACCTTCCTCAAGAAGGCGGGCGTGCCGCACAACGTGCTCAACGCCAAACAGCACCAACGCGAGGCCGACATCGTCGCCCAGGCGGGCCGCAAAGGTGCGGTCACCATCTCGACCAACATGGCCGGCCGCGGCACCGACATCTTGCTCGGCGGAAATCCCGAGAACATGGCGAAGAACGAGGTGGGGCCCGAGCCTGAGGCTCCTCCGCCTGGCCCGGAAGGGGCCGCGCCCGATCTGACCTCGTTCGAAGCGGCGAAAGTCGCGCACCGGCTGAAGTACGAAGGTCTGCTCGCCCGGCACAAAGAGAAGACCCAGGCCGAACGAGAAGAAGTGATTGGGCTGGGCGGTCTGTTCATTCTCGGCACCGAGAGGCACGAGTCGCGCCGCATCGACAACCAGCTTCGTGGCCGCGCAGGTCGCCAGGGAGACCCGGGGGTCTCGAAGTTCTACCTGTCTCTCGAAGACGAGTTGATGCGGATCTTCGGGTCCGAGCGAATCACTTCGCTGATGGAACGGCTCGGAATGGAAGAGGGCGAAGTCATCGAGCACAAGTGGCTCTCCCGGGCGATCGAGAACGCGCAGAAGCGGGTCGAGGGGCACAACTTCGACATTCGCAAGAACCTGCTCGATTACGACGACGTGATGAACCAGCAGCGCAAGACCATCTACAAGCTGCGGCGCGAGGTATTGGCGGCGGGCGCTGGCGTCGCGCTGGTCGAATACAACGAAGACAAGAAGACCAAGGTCAAGACCCGCAGCGAACGCGTCGTGTCCCTGGCCGACTTCAAAGAATTGGTCCTCGATGCAGTCGAGGACGCGATCATGGGAATGACCGAGACCTACGCGGCCTCGCGCAACCCCAATACCTGGGATCTCGAAGCCCTCAGCCGCGGGGTGAAAGACACCTTCGGCATCGAGATGACCTTTCAACCCACCGGTACGCCCGAGGCGTTGCAGGAACAAATCTACAAGCGAGTCGAGAAGCTCTACCTCGATCGCGAGAAAGACTACGGCGAAGAATGGCACCGCTTCTCGCAGGTGCGCTACCTCGCCACGATCGACCAGATGTGGAAGGACCACCTGAAGGCGATGGACCACCTGCGCCAGGGCATCGGCCTGCGCGGGTACGGCCAGCGTGACCCGAAGCTCGAGTACAAGCGCGAGGGTTACGAAGGGTTCATCAAGATGCTGGCGGCGATCAAGGTTCAGTTCGTCTCGCAGATCATGCGGGCCCAACCCCGCAGCAGCAGCGATGCGCAGGAAGAAACCGAGCGCCTGAAGCGGAAGATGGAACAGGCCCGACGCGCGGCAATCGAAGGACGCGCCGGCGACGACGGTCGCGCAATCGCGGCGACTCCACGGCAGGTCGTTCGCGAAGGCCCGAAAGTCGGCCGCAATGACCCCTGCCCTTGCGGCAGCGGGAAAAAATACAAGAAGTGCCACGGCGCAATGGAAGCTGCCTAGAGCCAATGCCGTTCACTTAACGGGCGTGGCGCTCGATATTTTCGGCCGCTTTCGCGCGTAGTTGCTCATCTTGATTTTGATTGATGCTCGCCTTGAGCCGTTCGAACGCGCCTTCGTCTGCTGACAACACTCCCGAAAATGGACGTCGCGCCATGCGATCGCCCTCCCGGAGCGATCACGGCACTATGATCTTTCCGTTGGGACCCGCACAAGGGGTTCCGCTAAGTGATCGGCATTGGGCCTAGAGCGGCGAAGCGGCAGCCCGCGTGGCCGCCGCTCCGCCACCCTTCCTCCTCAAACCGTCCGCGCGTCCCCCCGGTCACGCGTTGCGTGAGTCCCGAC
>JAYVCD010000246.1:0-12990 GCA_043750125.1 Archangiaceae bacterium
TCACCGCCAACGCGTTCGACTTCCTGCGCGACATGGTCGACGAGGGGAAGAAGTACGACACGATCGTGCTCGACCCGCCGTCGTTCGCGAAGAACAAGACCGCGATCGAAGCGGCGATTCGCGGGTACAAGGAAATCAACCTGCGCGCGATGCAGCTGCTCAACCCCGGGGGGTACCTGATCACCGCCAGCTGCACCTACCATGTGCCCGAAGCGGACTTCGAGGCGATGCTCGACTCGGCGGCTGCGGACGCCAAGCGCCGAATTCAAATCGTCGAGAAGCGCGGAGCGGGAAAAGACCACCCAGTGCTGCTCGGGCTGCGCGAGACCCGCTACCTCAAGTGCTTCGTGCTGCGGGCCACGTAGGCGGTTTTCAGCTCTCGACCGGCGGCGGCAGTCCCGAGCCGTTGCGCAGCGCGAGGTACAAGCCGGTCAGCAGCAGGTAGGCCAGACCCAGGGCGGGAAGCATTCCGATGCAGCACGCCAGGACTCCGACCAGCACCACCAGGCCGCTGATGAAGCCGAAGCCGAAGATGCTCATTCGATGCCCGTTGGCGATCTGGAACGAGCGCCGAATCGATTCGAGCGGACCGCTGTCGCCGTAGACCAGTTCCATGTTCGCGAACACCAGCGGAAGCGTCACGTAATAGAGCACCGGAATCAGCGCGAGCCCGCCCACGAGGAGCACTCCGATCGCGGGCCCCCGCAGGGCGCGGCTCCAGTGCTCTACGTCCCCCAGGGAAAGCCCGGTGATGACCGCGGCGATCACCATCAGCCCGGCCAGGTAGAGCAGCACCGGAACGACGATCATCACCTGAATGAGGATCATCTGGCCGATGTAGCGGCCCAGCTTCGGGAACTGGCTCACGATTCGACCCACGTCGGCTTTCTTCCCGTTGAGCACGTCGATCAAGATCCGGGTCAAGCCCATCTGAAATGAGCCCTGCGCGACCATCGAGACGACCTGCGACATCAGCGAAGAGACCACGCTGACGTAGATCAGTCCCAAGGTGCCGGCGCGGTTGCCGACGATGCCTTGCGCGACCGCCTGGAAGATCGAGTTGAAGAGAATCGCCACCATTCCCACGGCCAGCAGGATCAGCACGCAGACCGACAACATCACCCATTCCTGCTTCCACTTTTCGAACGCGTAGGTCCAGATCCCATCGAAGGTGTAGTTGTCGCGGGTGAAGGGAAAGCTTTCGACCCCGGTGAGACTTCGACAGGTCGGGCACATCGTCTCTGTGCCCTGAACGCAGCATTCGTCGCAGGTGAAGTTTCCACAGCGCGCGCAGGTGCGGGTGGCCACGCGTTCGGGATGAATCACGCACTGCGCACCAAAACCCTGGTTCCGTGGATCCTGCATCTACCCCCCTGGCCGGTGAGCGCGCGACGCTATCTCGACCCCAGCTGGGCTAACACTCGGAAGTTCGATGCCCGTTCCTCCCGAAGTGACCCGCGCGCTGACCGAGACCCGCGCGGTGCTGCGAAAAGCCGACCGCGCGTGGTCTTCCCATTCATGCCCGGCGAGCGCCGAGTGCTGCCAACTGAAGACCACCGGTCGCCCCCCCTGGCTGTGGCCGAGCGAATGGACGCTGTTGATGCAGAAGGTGAAAGGAGTCTTGCCCCCCGCGCGAGAGGACGAAGGGTGCCCGTTCCTCGATTCCACCGGCCTGCGCTGCACCGTGTATGAAGATCGCCCGCTCGGCTGCCGCACCTTCTTCTGCCATCGGATCACGGGACCGGCGGCAGTGCCGGCAGTCGCGACGAATGCGTTGTTTGATCGGCTGCGCGCCCTGAACATCGCCCTCGACGACGAAGCGCAGGTCAGATCTCTGCCCCAGTGGTACGAAGCCGAACGTGAACGCGCTGCTGCTGGCCTTCATCCTGTTGGCCGTCCCCGCACTTCCTGACCGGATTTTTCTCAAGAGCCCGACCCGCAGCTTCACCGCCACGCACCAGCTGGCGCTCGAGGACGGGCGGCTGTGGTGGAAAGCCGAAGGGGGAAAGGAGTGGAGCCTCGCGCCTCCGGACGGCTTGCCGGCTCCGGGTGGCCGGCTGGAATCGATCAAAGAGCTGATCGATCTGCCGGGCCTGTCGGACCCGTTCGTTCGTCCAAGGAAGCTCACGTCGCTGACCGCCGACGGGCAGAACGTGATCGTCGTCAGTGACGAAGGGCTCGTCTTCTACGCCAAGCTGCCGGGGCTCGAGTGGACCCACCTGTGGGGCCCCGCGGGATTCAAGCAGCCCCTGAAGGTCGACTTTCTGCACCGGGCGCTGGCGATTTCCCACCGCAAGCAGCCCTACGAAGACATCGATGGCAACTCGCACCCGGTGACCGCCGGAGTCACCACGCTCTACGTCTTGTCGGCCGATGGCCGGACGCTGTCGTACGCGGATCCGTGGCTGCTGCCGAAGTTCAGCCACCGGATCTGCTTGCCGCGAAAAAACCAGTTCGTCGCCGCGGCGATGAGCGCGAGCGCGTCGACCGTCTTCGTGCTCGACGCCGCGGGCCACGGCTTCACCCGGCTGGTGGACTTCGACACCCAGGGGCTCAACCCGGGGCTGCCGTACTCGTGGGAACGGGAGCGGCGAACAGGGTTGAAGTCGGTGGTGCGCACCCTGCCGTCGGAAGACTGGAAAGAGCAGCCCCCGCTGCCTGGCCTTGCGACCGACCGGATCACGGTGCTGCAGACCGGCGAAGGAAATGCCGCGCGCCAACTGCGGGTCGAGGGTGAAGACGGCTACTGGAAGAAGGCGATTGCCGATTCGAAATGGGAATTCGTGCAGACCGGAGAAAAGGCGCAGGGGTCCTGGCTCGATTCGCGGGCGCTGACCCCGGTGGCTCAGGCGCGCGGGGTGTTCAAGGGCGTCTTCAAGGACCTGACGGCCGAGCTGAAGGGCTTTGATCTCGAGTGCTCGCCGGCGAAGGTGACGTTCCACCGGGGAAAAGAGGAAATCGACTTCGAGCTCCACTTCTACGGTGAGGGCCGCCACCTGAAGGGAGCGCTGATTGTCGCGGGCCCGCTCAACGCCACGGCCCGAAAGGTGCTCGACGGCAAGAGCTGGGCAGCGGTAGATCTGGAGGTCGAGGAGAGCTCGATCGTGGTCATCGATCGCAGCCTGCAGCTGAGGTTCGAGCGCTGAAAACACGGTCAGAGAAGAGGCACATGCGGAAGTGGACATCGGTAGCACTGGCCCTCGGGCTGGCGTGCGGCCCGGCGAAGGAAGCAAAGTTTTCGGTGCGCGCGAGCGTAGAGCAGCTGCACGTGACGCACGCCGAGCCCGGTGCGGTGCTCGAGGCGCGCACGGCAGCCGGGGTGGTGGCCACCGGAACCACCGACCCGCTGGGAAGCCTGATGTTTCGCAAGTTGCCCGCGGCGCCGGGCTACGTGGTGCGGCTCAAAGATTCGAACCCCGTCGAGCAGAGCGCGCCGGTGACGGTGATGTCGATTGCCTCGAGCGCGCCTTCGCCCGACCTCTACACCACCCAGCCGCTGGTTCCGGGCCTGAACTACCTGAAGATGCGCGATGGGACGACGCTGTCGGCTTTCGTCACCTTGCCGGGGACGGTGAAGGGCTTCGAGTTCCTCTGCGCTGATTTTCCCATCGTCTGCACCCCGCCCTACGACGGCACTGCGTTGCTGGCGGGCATGGAAGGCTACGCGACGGTGAGCGTGAACATGCGGGGAACCGGTTGCTCAGGGGGCGCCTACGACTACTTCGAGCAGATGCAGCTGCTCGACGGGTACGACGTGATCGAGATTGTCGCCGCGCAGACCTGGGCTCTGCACCACCATGTGGGAATGGTCGGCCTTTCGTACCCGGGCATCTCGCAGCTGGCCGAGCACGACCGGCTGAACCCGTCGATCTTCGCCGAGAAGATCAACGTCCCGGTGTTCCTCACCGGATCCTGGCAGGACGAGCAGACCGGCCCCTACTTCTTCACCCTCTTCGATCGCTTCACCTCTTCGCCCGCGGCTCGGATGACGGCGACCAATGGGGTCCACATCGACGGGCTGTCGCCGCAGGTGCTGGCCGAATGGCAGGTGTTCCTCGACTTGTTCGTCGCGCGGCGGGTGCCGGTGGATTCGAAGCTGCGCAACTTCGCCCCTTTCATCTTCGACAGCGTCTACCACTCGAAGATGCAGCTGCCGGCGACCCGCTTCACCCAGTACGCCACGCTCGAAGAAGCGATCGCCGCGTGGAAAGCCGAGCCGAAGCTGCGGGTGATCTTCGAGAGCGGCGCCGGCGACCCGAGCGATTGGGGCGCTCCGAAAGGAACCTTCGAGCACAGCTTTGCCCAGTGGCCTGCGTCGACGGCTCCACTGAGGCTGTACTTTCAACCCGGTGGGGGCCTGAGCGCGCAAGCTCCGACGGCGACGGAAGCGGCCTCGACTTTCCGGCTCGACTGATTACAGGGCGCGCGCGGGGTCCTCGCACCCGGGGCGGACATCTGGGCCAAGTTGCCGGTTTGGAACTGGAAGCAGCCGAAGTCGGGCGATGCGGTGGTGTTCGAAGGTGAGCCGTTGACCGCCGACCTGGCCCTGGTGGGAACGGCGAGCGTGGATCTCTGGCTCAGCTCGCCGGTCGACGATGCGGATCTGCAGGTGACGATCTCGGAAGCTCGGCCCGATGGAAAAGAGACCTACGTGCAATCGGGGTGGCTGCGCGCGAGGCATCGCCTGCCCGGGCCCGACGCGACGGTGACGTGGCCGGCGCAGACCTTCGAGCAGAAGAATGGTTCGCCTTTGCCGCTGAACGGGTGGACCGAAGTGCGGGTGCCGACCGCCGGATTTGCCCACGTGATGCGCGCGGGCTCGAGGGTGCGGATCCAGATCGACACCCCCGGCGGTACCCGAGCCGACTGGCGGTTCGCGCTGAAACAGTTTTCAGGCGAGGTCCGGTACGCGATCGGTCACGACAGCGTCCGGGCCTCGAGCGTGGTGTTGCCGCAGGTCGAAGGCTTCACGATTCCGGCGGGGCGCCCACCCTGCCCGTCTTTGCGCGGACAGCCGTGCCGCGACTGGGCCGCCTTTCTCAACGTGGCCCGTTAGCGTTTCTTCTTCGCGGAGCCTTCGACGATCGTCTTGAACCCTCCGTACATCATGCGTTCGCCATCGAAGGGCATCGTTGCAGAGGTGAAGCCTTCGAGAGCCATGTCCTTCATCACCTTCGCGTTGACGCGATCGCGGTGCGCGCGGGACTTGAAGACAATCCACGAGAAGACCACCGTCTCGCCGGGTTTGAGCTTGATCATCTGCGGAAACGACACCCCGAACTTCACGGCGAGGTCGTCGCCAACGGTTTCCTTGAACTCGAGCGCTCCATGGCGCAGCCACAACTTGGCTCCCTTCAGGGGCATCATCCGCCCATTGACGACAACTGGGGTAAAAACTGTATTAAACACGTAAACACGGGTGCCAAATTACCCCAACTCAATCGCACTGTGTCTCGCCCCTGGCAACCGCAGCCTTTCCCCGTTGAACCCGCCCTGGAGCCCGGAAAGGAACACGCCACGGCCCCGTACCGCCGCTCTCGTCCAAAGCAACGACGAAGCAACGAGAACCCGGTGAGGCCCGGCACTGGCGCTGCGTTCGTCATTCGTTCTCCAACAATGTTCCCCTTCGTCGCCTGATCCTCGAGGGGCAGGAACGGAAGGCCGGTGGCCCGACAGCGCATCCATCAAAAATCAACTGCCCGACCCAACCTTCCGAGGCAGCACCCTGGGCCCTCGCCCGTCAGCGGGTGCGATCGAAAAACTTCACGCCCTCAGCGACACGATTCTCCGTGGCCCCCCGGCGCCGAGGGGATCTGCGAAGGCGAATATTGCCTTCAGGCCGACGGGGTTTGCCTGCGTCCACGGACCGAGGCTCGACCGAGGGGCCTCGGCCTTGCGACTCGGGGATCCTCACCCGCCCGTGAACGAAACGGTGCCCCTTCCCTCGGGATGAACCGAATGAGGCCCCGGGGTTCGACGCTTCAGATCGCCTTGCGCGCCCGAGCCAGGTACATCCGGCGGGAAGCCAGACCGTTGGTTCCCCCGTTGATCCGGCGGGTGATTCCGAGGAAGTCGCCCCGGTCGGCCAGTGCATTGAGGCCGTGGGATTTCCAGAAGTAGGCCGCGATGCGGAAGGCGACCGCGGGTTTCGCCGCCAACTTCGGATTGGCCTCGAGGTTCAGGCCCAGTGCCCGACCGACGCTGCGGTAGTTGGCGCGACCGGTGAGCTGAATCGGCCCGCGGCCCTTGTAGCGCTTGCCATCGCCGGGTCGCACGTTGCCCAGGTCGCGACGGCCTTCGTACGCGGCGCCCGAGGCGATCTCTTCCATGTAGCGAAGCCCACCGCTCTCGTGCGCCAGCTGGGCGATGAATTGTTCTTTGCGCTTCTCGGTGGTGATCCCCATCTCGCCCATCGCCTTGTTGAGGAAGGGCAGGTACAGGCGCGCCTTAGCGGCACTGAGGTTGGGCATGATCTGGTGCAGCTGCGACTGGGTGATGCCCCCCTGCCTGGTCTTCAGCGCCTTGTCGATCGCCCGCAGGGTTCCGGCGCCGACCGCCCCGTTGACCTTGATGTGGTTCTTCTTCTGAAAAGCTTTGACCGACTTCTCGGTGGCGGCGCTGAAGAGGCCGTCGACCTTGCCGGTCTTGAAGCCGAGGAATTTCAGCTTCGCTTCAGTGCGCTTCACCGATGCGTCGCGCTCATTCAAACGCTGCGCCGGGCTGGTGGCGTTCGTCGCGGCAAACAGCTTGTTCTTCAGCTTCGCCCAGGTCTTCGCATCGACGACCCCGGTCTGGGCGAGGTTCGAGCTCTTCTGGAACGCCTTGATCGCCGCGCCGGTGCGTGAGCCAAAGATCGAGTTCTGAGCACCCAGCTCGTAGCCCGCTGCCTCGAGGTGCTTCTGGACGTTCAAGACCGCGCGGCCCTTGGCGCCCGGGCCGATGCCTTCGGTTTTCGCGGCCGCTCTCGCAGTCAGCGCATCGAGGCGGTTGTGCTGCTTGACGTTGCCAATCTCTCGCTTGCTGAAGAACTTCTTCCCGATCGTGTGGCCCTTGTCGGTGACCTGCTTGTCGGCCCGGCGATGGCGTTCGACGGCGGCGGCGGTCGCCTTGTCGAAGATTCCGTCGGCGGAGCCGGGGCGAAATCCGAGCTTCTCGAGCATCTTCTCGGCGCGAAGAATGTCCGAGCCGCTCTGGCCGACGCGCGCTCCCTTCTCGAAGCCGTCTTTGACGAACAGGTCGGTCGACCGGATCGCGGTCAAGGTCTTCCCGCCCACGATTCCCGAAGCCGCAAGTCCCTTCGCTTTCTGCAGCGCGGTGACGGCGGCGGCGGTGACTGCGTCGAAAGTGCCGTTCACTGGGCCGGAATACAGACCCGCCGAAGCCAGCTGCCGCTGCAGGGCAGCCACCGCGGTGCCGGTGTCCCCCAGGTTGAGCGCATTGCCCGCCTTCAGCTGGGCGGTGATCTCCGCGAGATCCTTCGTCACTGCCTTCACTTCTTTCGGCAGCACCCGGTGGGTCAGAACGCGCATGGTTTGATCAGGCTCCTTAAAGAGGGGCCTGACTCTACCCACCCAAGATTTCCAGGTTCAGCCAGCGGTCCGAGCGTCAGCCGGGCGTGACAGGTGAGACTTTTTGCTGCATCACCTCCAGTCGCCCGTACCCCCACGAAAAAAGCCTCCCGCGATGAAGGGGAGGCTTCGTTCAATCACGACAATTTTCGACTGAAGTTAGAGCGAGAACGTCGGGTCGCAGGCGAAGACGGGGCAAGCGAACTGGCCGCCGCTCCACTGCTGCAGCTCGTACCCTTCCGAGCAAGCCGGGAGGAATTGAGCGCAGAGCCCCGGAGTCACGCAGGTGAAGCTGGGAAGAACGCAGCGGTCTTCGTTGCGCTCGAAGGTGCGCACCAGACCGCTGGCGCAGGGCGGCATTTTCACCAGCGGGCAAGGACCGGGTTGCTCGGGCAAACGGACGAACACCTGGCTGGCTGAGAGGACCTTCTCGTAGGTGCCCGAGATGAAGGCCCCGTTGACGAACGCGCCGGTGACGATCGCGTTGTGCTCGGCGACGCGGTTCTTCAGCCAGGTCTGATCAACCCGGGTCAGCGCCGCATCGGTGACGCTCACCTGATCGATCATCGTCGCGCCGCCGCCATTGAGCCGGGTGACCTTCATCGTGGGGCACGGCGCTTTGAAGCACTGAATGTTGATGCTCTCGACCTTGAAGAACGGCTGGCCGGCAAGCGCGGTGACGCCCGGCATTCCACGGAAGCCGTCGGTGACGACGAAGGGCCGGGTCTTGAACTGGGTTTCAGCTGCGCCGAGTTTGCCGCGGAGGATGACCTGGCCGACTGCGCCCTGGAGCACCTTGGTGACGGTCGCATCGTCGAGGCCGGACTTCGAAAAATCGAGCTCGTTGACGTATCGGGGAATGGGGTCGACGCGATTGACATCGGTCACCCACCAGCCGCCGCACATCGGCGAGAGGCATCGGCGGGCATCGCGAGCAAACGTCACGTACGTCCGCGAGGTGGTCGAAAGCTCGGCGCCATCGGTCTCGAGTTGATCGGGTTCGGTCACGACCGGCTGCGAAACTCCACATCCCATCAGCATCAGTACAGCTACCGTCGTTGCGCTTTTCATGGTTTCCCCTAATGAGCCTGAGGTGGGCGCAAGTACCACCCTGTCGCACATCTTGTCCAATCCGATCGGCCCCGCATGGCCAACCCCCGGGCATCAGGCGCAAATTCGGATCACGGTCTGCCCCTGCGCGTGCCCTTCCCCGACCTGGCGAAGTGCCTGGCTCACCTGGCTGAGCGGAAAACGCCGCTCGGGGTGGAGCTGAGGCGGACCTGTTCGACGGCGTTCATGGCTTTCCTTCGGCTAAGTACTTACGCCGTAAGTCAAACGCGACTGGCAACCTGGTCAAGCCTTACTTACGGTGTACGTATGGCTTCCAGGAAAGAGAAATCGATGCCGGTAAAGACCCGCACCCCCAAAGGAGCCCGGCCGCCGTTGTCGCGCGACCGGTTGCTGAGCGCGGCGCTGCGAGTGGCCGACAAGGGGGGGATCGAGGCCCTCTCGATGCGCAACCTCGCGCAGGCGCTGAAGGTCGAGGCGATGTCGCTCTACAACCACGTCGAGGGCAAAGAGGACATCCTCAATGGCCTCGTGGAGCGGGTGGTCGGCGAAATCGAAATGCCCAAACCCAGTGGCGACTGGAAGACGGCGATGCGACAGCGCGCGCTCTCGGCCCACGCGGTCCTGACCCGACATTCCTGGGCGACGATGCTGTTCGTCTCTCGGGTCAACATCGGGCCCCAGATGCTGCGTTATGTGGACGAGACGATCGGGTGCCTGCGCAAAGGGGGCTTCTCGTACCCGCTGGCCGACCACGCCTGGACCGCGCTCGATGGGTACATCTACGGGTTCACGCTGCAGAAACGAAATTTCCCGCTCGCGCCGTCCCAGTACTCGGCGATGGCGAAGCAATTTTTGCCGATGATTCCGGTCGAGCAGTTTCCCTGGCTCAACGGAATGTCACAGGAGGTCATCGCCGGGCGGCACGACGGGGTGCACCAGCTGGAATTCGGCCTCGAGCTGCTCCTCGACGGGCTGGATCGAATGCGGCAGCAGTGACACGACTACCGGTGGCGGGCGGGAGGCTTCTTCTGCAGCTTCTCGATCAGGGCGTTGATCGACGCGGCGTCCTCGGCATCGGGCACCGTCTTCAAGTAGAGCTTGAAGGCCTTGATCGCGGTCTTCTTGTCGCCCGAGACCATCAGCAACCGACCCAGCCCGCGGTACGCACCGACGTAACCGGGGTAGATCTTCAAGGCTGCGCGATAGGCCTTCAGTGCTCCCTTCTTGTCTCCGGCGGTCAGTCGGGCGTTTCCTTTTCGGTTGGCGTCTCGGGCCCGGGCCACTGCATCGGGGTCGGCTCCGGCCACGGCCGCCGCATCGGGGCCGGCATCGTATTCGAGCACGACAGGCTTGCCCGACAGCGTGGGCACCACTGCCGGCGGGGCCGGGATTTCGACCGGCGCGGGAGCAGGCGCAGGAGCGACGACCTCGACCGGCGGGGGAGGCACGGGAAGTTCCTGGACGACGGAAGGCATCGGCGCGGAGGAACGACGCAACAACAGCACGAGCACCGTCAGCAAGAGGACGACCACCGGAGCGCCGGCAATCAGCATCGTCTTGCGCGAAAAGGGGAAGGGTCGCGTGGCCGGCGCGTGGATGAGCATCCGACGAGAAGGTCGGCTTGGTTTGGGCGAAGCAGGTTGGGGGAACTCGACGGAAATCCGGGGAACGAGGCCGGTCGGCCCGTCATCAATCGGCACCGATGCCGCCGGCTCTTCGAGCGTCGTTTCCGGAAGCGTCGGCTGTGGGGGAGCCTCTTCGAAGACGACCGGCGGGGGGACGACGTTGAGCGGGCCAGCCGCGAGGGTCACCTCTTCTGCAGGCAGAGGAGCGCTGGGTGCGGAAGGTTTCGTTCGGGGCGGCGGGGCGGCGTAAGTGCCGAATGCCTGGGTTGCGGTGGGAATTCTCCTCGACCCCGAGGCAGACGCTTTGGGAAAGGCGCCGGTCGAAGTGCGTGGCAACGGAGCGCCCATCGAGACGGGAGCCGGAGGAACACCGAAAGGAATACTCACCGAAGCGGTCGGCTCAACCGGGTCAGGCTTCGGAGCTTCGATCGCGGTCGAGTCGGACCAGGGAGTGAGCGACGAGCGCACCGGAGCAGAGGCCCGCGGTTTTGGAATCGGTGTGGAGAGGCGCGGAAGCGGGGCAGAGCTGCGCGGAAGGGGCGCGGGACCCGAGGGCGCTGCGGGCAACAGCGTCCCGACGCTGACCCAGGGCGCGAGGCTCGGCCCCGACGGGAGCGGCGGAACACTCGCACGCGTCGGCAGCGCGGCGCCGTTCTTCCAGGTCAGCGCCACCGAGCAGCCCGCGCAACGCAGCTGCGCCTCAGCAGGGCCGGCCACCACTTCCGCGGGCAGCGGCTCATTACACAACGGACACGAAGGCGTCGCGACCAAGACGAGCGAACTTATCCGGCGAGGCGCGGGGACCCTAGATTCCGTTCGCCTTCGAAAGGACTACCGGGTGCCACAGGCCTGTGCGTCCTTTGGGGGTGCGCGCCTTCGACCTAGTTCTTGGGTGCGCGCGATTCGGTCAACGGCTGGCCGCCCGCGGGAAGCGCCGCACCTTCCGGGGTTGCGTCCTTCAGGGCGTTGAGCCGGGCCTGCTCGCGAAGGAAGTCGACCGCTCCCACCCGGCGCATGGCTGCGACTGCGAAGTCAGGTGCGATGGCCGTCAACCAGTCGGCGATGCGCGCCAGGGACCGCGTTGTGCGGCACCGAGGTGACCCCGGCGACCGAGGACACACTCACGATGTGTCCGCTGCGTCGCGCGATCATCGACGGCACCACCAGGCGGGTGAGCCACACGGTGCCGGTGACGTTGACCCAGAGAATCGACTCGATCGTCTTGAACGAAGTGGCCTCGAAGTCCGGTCGCCAGATCGACGAAGGTCCGCACCAGACCGAGATCGATTTTCCGATCGTGGCCGCGCGCAAGGGAGCCTGAGGCCGGGCTGGGTGCTAGGGACCTCGCCATGTTCGAGCAACGGATCAAGGAAAGCTTCGCAAAGCAGAAATTCATGACCACCCTTGGCGCGCGGCTCACCCGGGTGGCGCTGGGCGAAGTCGAGATCGAGTTGCCCTTCCGCGAGGACCTCACCCAGCAGCATGGGTTTCTTCACGCCGCGGTCACCACCGGCATCGTGGACAGCGCCTGCGGCTACGCGGCGTTGACCCGGATGCCGCCCGGAGCGGCGGTGCTGAGCGCTGAGTTCAAGATGAACCTGCTGGCTCCGGCGAAGGGTCAGCGGTTCATCGCCCGGGGTCGGGTGCTGAAGGCCGGACGCACGCTCAGCGTTTGTGCAGGGGACGTCTTCGCGGTCGACGCCGGGGTCGAAAAGCACGTGGCGACGATGCTCGCGACGATGGTGGTGGTCGAAGGGCGCGAGGCGCTGACCGACTGAAGGCGGCAGGTGTACAAGGCCGCCCCATGAGGCTGCTTCCGTTTCTGTTGTGGGCGTGCAGTTGTGCGAATTTCAGCCCGGTGACGATCGCGCGCGAGATGGGCACCCTCGGCTGGTTCGCGCTCGACGGCTCGAAGAAATGGCAGCCGGTCGACCGCTCGATGAGCTGTGCGGCGCTCACGCCCCTGGTCCCGGAAGGGGAAGTGCTCGTGCTGCTGCCCGGGGTCAAGGGCGACGGCGATGAGATCAGCGCATTGTTGCCTGCGTTGGTCCGGGCCAAACCGGCGGCGAGACTCCTGTACCGCTGGGTGCCCTGGGACGAACGCGAGGCCATCACCCGGGGTTTCGCCACCGGAATCTTTCAGCTGCTGAGGTGCCGGCCCCAGATCGACGGGCGGCTTCTGTTGGTCGCCCACATCGCAGGAGGAATGGTGGTGAGCTTCGGCGCCACCCAGATCGACGTCCCGAAGAGAGAACGCACCGGCCCGGCGGCGTACCTGATGACGGTCGCGTCGCCGCTGGCGGGAATGAATGACCGCAAGCCGAACTCAGATGGCCATCCTGAAGCGAGGTTCATGCTCGACTTTGGAACGCGCATCGCCGCGTACCCGCCCGCGCCGCCCGAGATAGCGGCCGTGCATCTGCGGACCCAAAACCCCGGAGACCAGGTGATGCAGCCGACTCCGCTCCACGAGCGCAATGATCCCAAAATCGGAATTCCGGGCGCTCGCCAAATCAATCTGCCTGCGAGCCTCACCCACGACGGCTCACTGCTGTACGTCGCGCAGAGGGTCGCCGATGGCACCTGGCGCGAGTGGTTCAGCCGGCCGTGACGGTCGTCGTGTCTGAGGGCCCTCGAGCTGTGGTCGCGCGACCGCTGCCCCTGAGGTTTCCCGGGCGGAAAGCTGGCGTGTGACTTGCTGTAGCAACGCGGGCCGCTTTCGAAAG
>JAYVCD010000247.1:0-13362 GCA_043750125.1 Archangiaceae bacterium
TCGAATCCCCCAGGGCTACGTAACGGAACAGCTTTCCCATCTGGGGTCAGAGGGTAATGCCCGACCGGGGCCTTTTCATGCCCTCGGCGCGGGCGAGCACACCCTCGATCACCTGACGGGCGATCGGGTGGTAGCCGCCCTTGAACCGGGCGAAGCAAGCCTGGGCGCGGGCGCGGGTGGCAGGGTTTTGGGCGAGCGCCTCATACAGCGGCCGCAAGTACTTCATCCGACCGACCTTCCCGAGGACCTCTTCGATGCGCGGGACGGCCGGCGCGTACCCCCCACTGGCGGCAAGGCTCAACCACGCGACCAGCACCTCTGAGTTGGTTTGAGGGGTGAGCCCAAAGCGGGCGTCGAGCTCGGCACAACAATCAACGGTGGGGGGCCGGGGCACCGAGTTCAAGAACAGTTGCCACTGCGTCGGGTCCCACGATTGGGCCTGAGCGCTCGAGGGAATGGCGCCCGCGAGCTGCTCAATCTCTTCGAGCTTCGAGGAAACGGCGATCGGAGCGTTGGCGGGTACCCCGACACCGTCGATCCAGGCGGCGCCATCGACCTGAGCGAGCGCGCCGGGCAGCTGCCGTTCGCAAATCTGAATGAAGTCGTCGGTGGTGATCGCCTGAAAGCGGAACGTGGCGAGGTAGCTGCGCAGAAAGCGGCCAAAAGCTTCCCGGCCGACCGCCGCTTCGAGCGCCATCAGCAGCAAATAGCCCTTTTCATAAGGCACCTGAGAGTAGGCCTCATCGGGGTCGACCCCCCAGAGGCGGGTCCTCAGCCGGGTCAGCTCGGGCTGGTCTTTGAAACGCACCACCGCTTCGTCCAGCGCGCGTCGACCGAGCGCCGAATGCAGCGCGGCGACTTCCTTTCCTTCGAGGACCTCGAGGATCCTTCGTTCGGCAAAGACGGTGAAGCCCTCGTTGAGCCAGAAGTGTTCTGCATTCGCGTTAGAAACGAGGTTGCCCGTCCACGAGTGGGCAAGCTCATGCGCCACCACGTTCACCAACGAACGATCACCGGTGATGATCGTCGGGGTGAGGAAAGTCAGTCGGGGATTTTCCATGCCCCCGTAGGGGAAGGAAGGCGGCATGGTGAGGATGTCGAAGCGTTCCCAGTCGTAGGGCCCAAACAGCTGCTCGGCAGCGAGGATCATCTGCTCGACGCCTGCGAATTCGAAGGCGGCTGCTTCGACTTGCGAAGGTTCGGCGTAGACGCGGGAACGCGGCCCGAGTTCACGCGAGACCAGGTCGCCTACCGCGAACGCAATCAGGTAGGTCGGAATCGGCTGCGGCATTTCGAAGAAATCCGTCGCTTCATCACCGGACACCTCGCGCCGGACGAAGGCCGCGGCCATCACGGAAGTCAGGGCGCGGGGAACCGTCAGCTGCGCCTCGTAGCGAACCCGAAGGCGCGGGGTGTCCTGCAGCGGGATCACGGACCGGGCATGAATGGCCTGGCACTGGCTGAAGAGAAAAGGCTGAAGGCGTCCTGCGGTTTGAGCCGGCTCGAGCCACTGCAGCGCCGAAGCGGTGGCCGCGGTTCGGTAGCGCACCCGAATGCCGCCGGTTCCCGCGGGCAGCGCGAGGGCGAGGCGAGCGCCCACAAAGGGCTCGGGAGCATGCAGCACGAATGAAAGCGGCTGGCCCCCCAGGTCGACCACCGAGTGGATTTCGAGATCGCGGGTATCGAGGTCCAGGGGCCCGGCCGGGGCGGGGTTTTGAAAGTAGAGCGTGGCCTCTGCCTCGAGACGCTTCGAGCCGAAATCGACCTTCGCCTTCCAAACGAGCCGAGCGGTCTGGGGTTGAGTGTCGTCGTTGAACGAGTGCGGGTCTAAGCGGGCCATGGGAAGCGCGATACGAATCCACAGCGCGGGGCCCCGCAAGGATATATGCAGGCACGCTGAGTCGTATTCGAGGCCGGCGAATTCGGAAAAGGCCGCTGCGTCAGGACCGACTTAAAACGAGACACCAGGAGATCAATATGTCCAAAACTGCACTCATTCTCGCCGCTCTGCTTCCGACGCTTGCGTTGGCAGGCCTTCCGGAAGACGGAAAAAAGCGGACCGAAGGATTCATTGATCATCTGCTGGCGGTGAAGTCGTCCGACAAGGGCCCGCTGTCCAAGGCCGACCAGGACGCGAACCAGAAGGTGTTTGCCGAGCTCGACGGGTTCTTCGACTGGGACTACCTGATGTCCGAGCCGGTCAAGCCGCGAATCGACAAGTTCAGCCCCGCAGAGAAGGCCGAATTCACCAAGAAGTTCCGAGAAGTCCTTCGCCTGGCCGCCTACCCCGACTCGGGCAGCTTCTTCCGGACCGCGAAGTACAAGGTGAACCTCGGAACCGCGACGGCTCCGGACAAGGTGACGGTCGCGATCGACGCGAAGAAGGGCGACATCGAGACCAAGGTCGACATCCACTACAAGAAGGAAGGCGACGTGCTGAAGCTGTACGACGTCTCGTTCGACGGCGACTCGTTGGTGAAGGACTACCAGAATCAAATGGTCCGGATCATCGACAAAGGCGGGGCGAAGGACTTGATCGCGAAGATTGACAAGCGCAAGGCTGAACTCGAAAAACCGAAAAAGTGAATGCACTCCTGATTGCAGTTCTTCTGGCCGCGGACCCGACCCCTGGGCCCGCGGTTTCCGTTTTGGTGCCCCCGCCGGCGCCGGTGCGACGCATGACCCTGGACGACTGCGTCCGCGAGGCCCTCAAAGACAGCGGGCTCCTGGTCGAAGCGAAAGGGAAAGTGACCGAGTGGGAAGGGAAGTTGCTCGAGGTCGAGAGCGTGTACTGGCCCAAGCTTCAGGGTCTGGCGTATGTCGCGCCGGTGTACGGATTGAAGTTGATTCCCGGGGCGACGCTCAATGACTTGCCCCACCCGCGCTACCAGACCGACCTCAGCAGCTGGGGGCCCTACACCAAGCTGCAGCTGACTCTCGCCCAGCCGCTGTACACGTTTGGTCGTCAGCCCGCGGGCGAGAAGGCTGCTCAGAATCGGCTCGACGTTGAAAAAGCGCGCTACACCCAGGTGCGCAACACGGTCGCGCTCGAGGTGCGCCGGTACTACTTTCTCCACCTGTTCGCCCGGTCGATGCAGCCCGCGCTGGAGCAGGCGAAGAGCATTCTCGACGAGGCTCAAAAGAGCGCGATCGAGTCGTACGCCGAAGCGAACGGGAGCGTGACCCAGGTCGACCTGGCCAAGCTGAAGTACGGCGGCACGCTGCTGGCCAAGGGAATGATTCAGGCCGAAATCGGGCAGTCGCTGGCGCTGGCGGCGCTGAAGCACACGATGGGCTTGCCCCAGTCGGCCCCGATTGAACTGGTCGAAGAGGCGCTGCCGCCTCTGCCGGACAAGCCGTTGCCTCCCCTCAATGAGTTCGTCGACAAGGCGGCGCTGCATCGACCGGAAGTAGCGCAGCTGAAGTTCGGAGCCGAGGCGGCCAGGTGGTTCGCCCGATCTGAGGCGCTCTCTTCGATGCCGACCGCCTTCGTCGCCTTTCAGCTCGACCTCAACTGGTCCCCGCTGCGGCCCACCGAGTGGGATCCGTTCGCGTACGATCGCTTCAACACCATCACTCCGGGCGTCGCGGCCGGCCTGTTGTTCGATGTGGATCCCCGCAAGACCTGGGCACGGTACGAGGGGGCCAAGGGGCTGATCGAGCAGGTCGACGGCTTGAAGAAGTTCGCTGCGACCGGCATTCCGGTCGAAGTACGCAAGGCGTACGACGATGCGACTCAGGCCGATCAGCTGACCCGCTTGTCGAATGAAGGCTCTGCTGCGGGCCGGAAATGGCTGGTGTTCGCCGGCACCGCCTACGTGGCGGGAACCGGAGAGGCCAAAGATCTGCTCGAAGGGCTGGTGACCTACCTCACCGCCCGCCAGGCCTACTTCGAGAGCCTGCAGGCCTCGCACTTCGCTCGCGCGCAGCTGCTGTACGTCACCGGCGAAACCGGCGTCGATTGAACCCAATGAGCGCTCGCCTCGGGTGTGTGCTGCTGGTGGTCGGGCTGCAGTTGTTGCCGGGTTGCGCAACGACTCGCCGAGCCCGCCCGAGCAGGGACCGCGTCAGCAAGATTGTCGAGGCGCCGCTGCGTTTCGTATTCATCGACCTCGGGCAGGCCGACGCGATGTTGATCGTGTACCGGGGCAAGACGCTGCTGATGGATGCCGGCGAGTCGCGTACCCCCGAAGACGCGGACAAGTTTCACGTGATCGCCCAGCGCCTCGAAGAGCTGACCGGCAAGCGTCACGTCGACTTTTTTGTTCTGAGCCACTACCACCGCGATCACGTCGGCGACGGCAAGGAGCTCACCGGGCTCTTCGGGCTGATCGAGAGCGACGAGGTCACCGTAGGGACGATGATCGACCGGGGTCCGGACAACTTTGGTGAGAGCGCGACCAAGGGTGAGACCCAGCGAAGCTACGAGAAGTTTGTCCCCCTGTGGTTGAAGTCGGGAAAGGTGCAGTCCCATCGGGTCGTGACCGTCGGCGAGAAGATCGATCTCGGAGAGGGCCTGGCGATCGACGTGGTGGCGGCCAATGGCAACGGCCTGCTCGAGGCGCTGGCGAAGAACAGCCCCGCCGAGCTCGATGCCTGGCCGGCCTCGGAGAACGACTATTCGGTCGCGCTGAAGTTCACCTTTGGCGATTTCGAGCTCTTCGCCGGAGGAGACCTGACCGGCCTCACCCAGCATCGCGATTTCGGGGGACGCCACGAGGGGTACCACGACATCGAGTCGAGCACCGCCGAACGGGTGGGCGACGTTGAGGTCTACCGCGCCAATCACCACGGCTCGGCGCACTCGTCGAACGCATGCTTCATGAGCGTCCTCAGTCCTGAAGTTTCGATCATCTCTGCGGGCGACAACAACTACGGCCACCCGTCCAACAAGGCCTTCGATGCGATGGCCTCGACCGGGAAGGTCTTCGTGACGGGCGGCGCGGACCCCAAGGTACGAGCGCACGTCGAGAAGTCGATTGTCGGAGGCGATGTGACGGTGTTGGTCGACGAGACCGGTCAACGCTATTCGGTCAACGGCAAGGACCTGCGCTCGAAGTCCGAAGAGCAGGAAGCCGCGCAGCGCCCCGACCGCCCGCTGAAGTGCGTCGGCGAGAACGTCGCGGCTCACTGACCACTGCAGTGATCACTGGACGGCGCGGGCCTGCTCCGTGCGGTCCTGGGTGCGGGACAGGGGCGCGAAACCACTGAAGATCGGTTTCGGACAACGGCTTGCAGAGGCACGAGGGCGAGGTGTCCCGTATGCCGCGTGCAAACACGTTTGTTCTTCGGGGCATGAGTTCATGAAGCCCGTCGGCGCCAACGAGCGGGACCTGAAGGACAAGGCGCATGTCCTGGTGCGCAAGGGAAAGCTCGAGGCCGCGGCCGAGGTGTACCTGCAGCTGATCGCGCAGAACAACAAAGACCCGGCGCTGCGACTTCACCACGCCGAGCTGTGCGAGAAGCTCAACCGCAAAGATCGAGCGGTCGCCTCGTACCAGGTCGCAGCCCACCTGCTGGTCGGCTCGGGCCACACCGCCCGCGCGCGCGCGGCACTCAACGCGGGCTTGCGAATCAACCCCGAGGACGCTGGACTGCGAAGGGCGATGCGAGAGCTCTCGCCCCCCACCCAGCTGGTCCTGGTCCCCAAGCCGATTTCGTACGCGGACTTCGAGCTCGACCTGGTCCCCCTGGACGAGGCGCTCACCGAACCTCACCTGGTCGCGATGGATGAAAACGGGCAGAGCCTGGCGACGGTCAGCCAGCGCGTCCCCACCGAGCCGGCGCCTAGAACGCTTTCTGCATCTGCATCGAGAACGCGGCGCTGAAGTTGGCGTTTCGCCGGAACCCGAACGCCATGAACAGGTCGAGCTGAAACATGTCCATCGCGAGGAAGTGAAGGCTGGGCCCAAAGCCGTCGGCGAGCTCGATCGCCTGTTGCCCGTTCTGGCTGCGCAGCGGCACCGCGAAGACTGCCAGGTCATGGAAGATTCCAATTTTGATGTCGTCGCGCACGAGTGAGAAGCGGAACTCGAGCTGCAGGTTGGCGCCGCTGGGGACCCACTGGCCGCCGAAGAGCCCGCGCACCAACTCTCCAATCGAAATCTCGTCGTGGAAGGTCACCTCGCCCCACGACAGGTGGCCTCGAGACTTGATCCAGAAGTCGTGCCAGCCGAGCTCTTTGACGTATTGGTAGCGCAGGTCGGCCCACCCGAAGCCCCGTTCGGTGTTGAACGGAAAGTAGTAGCGCAGCTCGCTCTCGAGCGTGTGGCGGCGGTCCCACCGAAGGACAGTGGGGTCGATCACCGATTCGTGGGTGGCCCGAATGAAGGGCCGCTTGCGCTCGGTCACGACCACGTCGGGGGGCAGCTCGTAGGCCGGCGCCACTTCGAGGCCAAACAGCCGCCGGTACTCGAAGCCGCCGCCCACGACGAACCGCATTCCGGTGCGCAGCTCGGCTTGAAGCTGCAGGCCCACGTCTGCGGTGAGGGCCCAATAGGTTTCGAGGTGCAGGTCCGCGCGTTGCCTCGAGATCAGGTTCGCCTCGGTCCACACGTTGGGCTTGAAGTGCCTGAACAGCGCAGGCGAATAGTAGGTGCTTGTGGCGTACGCGCGCGAGAAGTAGGGGTAGAGCTTCTCGGTGGTGATCCGCGAGCGCAGCCCAAACCCACCGCTGGTGGCCGCGTAGAAGAGGTCGCCCTGCCCGACGAGGTTGCGGGCGACGTAGTTGACGCCTGCTTCGAGCCCGTCGACGTAGTTGGACCGCAGGTCGATGCCGAAGAAGCTGCCGGTGGCCTCGGGGAAGCTGATTCGCACTTCGTAGGGTCGACGGTCGTGAACCATCTCGACTCCGCCGACCTGAAGATCCATCTCGACGGGCAGGCTCTTGACCTGAGGCCCGGAGTGACTGACGGCCGCGGTGCGCACCAGTTCCCAGCGCACGCCCGGCATCTTGAGCTTTTCGCCCAGGTCGCGAACCTGCCGGTCGAGAAGGGGCCGATTGAACACCTGGTAGGGCAGCACCACCCCGAGCTTGAAGCGGACCTGCTGAAACGACAGCTGCCCGAGGAAGATGATCCGATCGATTTTGCCTTCGTCGATCTCGGCTTCGATGCCTTCGACAGTGACGCGGGTGGCGACCGTCGCGAGCTCAAAGCCAGTGCGTCGAAGGAATTCTTGCAGCTGCCGCCGCACTTCATCGGCGGTGGCGGCGTCGGGGCGGTCGAGCTGAGGCAGGTGAAGCGCGTCGAGGTACACCTCGGCCGGAAGCACCAGCGCCCCGAGAATGGTGACCGTGACATGGGGCACGACCCGGGCCGTCTTCAGCGGACCTGCGTCGGGGTTGGTGCCGTCGACCACCTGCCCCCGGGCACCGGCGTCGAGCGCGAACCCCGCGTCGGAGCCCAGGCTTGGGTAGGAGGGGGAACCTCCATCGAGGCCTGCTTTGGGCACCGCGGGAAGGGCTGTCAGAAGTAGAGCGAAGAGCACAGGGGACAACCATGCTGGCATCGCCTCTTCGAGTCACCACACACTTTTGATGAGGGGCGCGGAGCCCTTCGCAGGGTGGGGCGATGTGACTTCGGCCCGGCAAGTGTGTCATCACGCGCCGTCTTTCCCCCCCGAGGTGTGCATGCGCTGGCTCGTGCTGCTCTTGATTCTTCCAGTGCTCAGCGGCTGCAGCTGTGGTGGCAAGAAGCTAAAGGAAGTCGAGGAGCTGCCTCCGACTCCGGATTCGGGCTCGAACTGCAGTCCGGTGGCAGAGACTTGCAACGGCCTCGATGACGACTGCAACGGCCTGGTCGACGATGGGCTGCCGATGAACAACTGCGGCGTAGGCGCGTGCCTCAACAGCGGGCCGTCGTGCGTCAATGGCGCCAGCGTCACCTGCACCCCGAAGGCGGCCAACCCGGAAGTCTGCGACGGGAAGGACAACGACTGCGACGGGATGACCGATGAAGACCTGATGCCGACCAGCTGCGGCATTGGCGAGTGCATGGCGGTGTCAGCGACGTGCGCCGGCGGGGCTCCCGTCGATTGCACGCCGCTTCAGCCGAGCACGGAACGATGTGACGGCAAGGACAATGACTGCAACGGCACCGTCGACGAGGGGCTTTTGGAAAACCTCTCGAGCGATCGTCGAATCACCAACAACAGCTCGAGCAGCGACTTCGTTTACGCCGGCTGGAGCGGCAGCCAGTTCGGCCTCGTCTGGCAGGACAAACGCGACAGCGCGAACGGGGAAATCTACTTTGCCGCGCTCGACAAGAAGGGCGTTCGGCTCAGCGCCCAGGACGTTCGGGTGACGACCACCGCGGGCATCGATGCCCACCCTGCCCTGGCCTGGAATGGGACCCATTACGGGCTGGTGTACGCGGACAATTCGGTGGGCAATTACGAGCTGTATTTCCGGCTGCTCGAGGCCAATGGGACCCCGGTGGGGAATCCGATTCGGTTGACCACGGCGGCCAACGCGTCTGACTGGCCCGACCTGGTGTGGACCGGCACATTCTTCGGGCTGGCGTGGGAAGACGAGCGGAGCGGAGCCAACAAGGAAGACATCTACTTCCTCAAGCTCGATGCGAATGGAAACAAGGTGGGCTCGGAAGTCCAGGTGACGACGGACGGGGCCCGGCAGATGGCTCCGATTCTGAAGTGGACCGGGACTGACTTTGGGGTCGCGTGGACGGACACCCGCTTCACGCAGCGCGAGATCTACTTCCGCAAGCTCGACGGCAATGGCCAGCCGGTGGGCACCGAGACGCGGGTCACCAGTGACAGCGGCGATTCTGCCTGGCCGGATCTGGCGTGGAATGGCACGGACTGGGCGGTGGTGTGGCACGACACGCGCGATGGAAATGCCGAGGTGTACCTGGCGAAGCTGGCGGCGAATGGCCAGAAAATGGGCTCGGACATCCGGCTGACGAGCTCGGCGGGGTTTTCAGGCTACCCCTCGATTGACTGGAACGGGTTTCAGTACGGTTTGTCGTGGCAGGACGACCGCGGCGGGACGATGGCGATCTACTTCGCGCAGCTCAACGCGTCGGGGACCAAGAATGGAGCGGACCTGAAGGTGAGCTCGGGCACCGGCGCCAGCTCGTTTACGACCGCGCTCTGGAATGGGACGACCTTCGCTTTCGCGTGGCGCGATGATCGCGATGGGCCGACCGGAAACACCGAGCTGTATTTCGCCTATGTGGGCTGCCCGTGACACCCAACCTCGTCGCCGGTGGCGGTAAGGCTTTAGAGTGATGATCATGAGTGCACCGACCAATCGCCGGCGCCATGTGCGGGTCCGGCCGAAGCAGCTGGTGACACGCGTTCGCGCGGGCGACGATCTTCACGTGGGACTGGGAATCGAGAACATCTCGATGGGCGGGGCCTTCGTGCGGTGCAACATGCCGATGAAGGTGGGCCGCGAAGTGACCCTCGAGGTGACGCGGGCCGGGGCCAGTCAGCTGCTGCAGATCAATGGAAAGGTCACGTCGTCGGTGAACGTGGCGGTAGCGGCGGCGACGCATCGAACGGCGGGAATGGGAATCTCGTTCAACCCCCTGCCCGCCCATGTGCAGCAACGGCTCGAAGGGTTGATCCTGTCGATCGACCCGGGAGCGATGAAACAGCCGGCCGCCCAGCGGGTGGCGAGGTCGAGCGTGCTGGGAGAAAGCACCGAGCTGACGCCACGCCACGTTCCGAACGAAATCTACGTGCAGGTCGGCAAGGCGGTGCTCGACCCGACGGATCAACTTCGAGCGGACCTCGAAGAGCGCGACCAGCGAATCCTCGAGCTGGAATCGGAAAACAAGAAGCTGCGTCAGCGGCTGCTCAACCTCGTCAATCACGGCTGAGCCGACAGCGGTTCAGTCGTTGAGGTAGCGGCTCAAATCCAACAAACCTCCGTCGATCGGCTCATCGCGCAGCAGCCGGGCGGCGAACCAGTCGGCGTGGGTCCAGAACTCTCTGGATCTGCGGCGAACGCCAAATGCATCGAGGAAGGCAGCCCAGCTGTCGTTGCCGGGCTTGAGCGCAGCCAACTGCTCGACGAAGGCCGGAAGCCGCCCGGGGGGGACGATCAAGAACAGGTTGGGGTAGCTGCCGATGTTGCCGCGAATGATGCCCAGGGTGTCATCGCCGGGGATCCGAAACGTCTCTTCGCGAAACATGAACGCCACGTTGGCGTGGGCGCGATTTCGGATGATCGAATAGACCTCGTCGCCCGACCGCACCAGGGTCAGGTCTGGGAAAACCTGGGCAAAAGGGCGCGCGACATCTGCCAGCGGACGAAGGGCTACCGGGGGTTGGCGGGACTCGCCGAGGACCGCGGGGGCCAGGGTTTTGACCTTCACCTGTTCCCAGAACTCTTCCTTGGCATGGGTCGGGTCTTTGAACACCACCCGGCTTTCGCGCGAGTTGCCGAACAGCGGGTTGGCGATGGCCATGTATTGCTCGAGTCCCAGACCCCGGTACCAGAAGCCCCTGAGCTTTGGACGTTCAGAGCGCGGCAGAAACTGGAGGAAGCCGTCCTCGGATTCGATGCGCAGGTTGTCCATGTACTGGCGGGTAGAGACCTGGTGGACCACGTTGCCGAAGACGTCAAAGCCGCCGACGAGGTCGTAATAGATGCGCTCGAAGATCGGGTAGTCCATCACCCAGGCGGTCTTCGGGACGGCGCCGAGCGCGCCGAGCGCCACCGAGGCGCTGTCGAAGTGGCGGTAGACGGTGAGAATGGCGCTGCGGTTATGGCCGTCGCCGGACCAGAGATCGACGAGCGCGCGTCCCGGGCTGTGCGCGCGGTCATAGAGCGCGCTGCGGCGGCTGATGTACTGAAGCTGGGAAATCTTGAACCGGGTGTAGAAGGCCTCGAGGCCTCCCCCACCCTCGGCGGGAATGCGCAGGTCGGGAGCAGTCAGGCTCAAGAACCCGGGGTCGGTCACCGAGAGATCGGCGTCCGGCGCGGTGAACATGATCCAGAAGTGATCATCGATCACGTTGAGCGCGACCTGCCCCCGGCACACCGGCCCGTGGATGAACGCACGCACGTGGTAGTGCGCGTCGTCGAGCATGAATTGGTAGCGGGCGCGCGCGGGAATCGCGGCGAAGGCCAGAAACGGGTTGCCCGCGGTGTCCGGGTCCCACGAGGGCAGCTGGGCGACGGTCCACTTCGGGGCGAGGAACAGCTCGCGGAAGCGGGCGAGCTTGTGATCATCGAGCCCGAAGGGGACATGCGTCTTTTGAACGATGGTCTCGACGACTCTCACGAACCGGTAGTGCACCCGCGAGACGTTCGGATCGTCATACGGGCGCACGGTGACGATCTCGTCGACCGCCGCGGGGCTTTCCGTGCGCGAGCGGACCAACCGATAGAAGTCCCGGGACGCAGGGCCGAAGTAGATGTGGGCGAGGAAGAGGTGCTCGTAGAGGTAGCGCGAGACGAGCTGGGACCGCAGCTCGTCGCCGTTGAAGAACTCTTCCCAACGCACGAGGGCCGCGAGTGTCGAGGCCGGCGCTGGAGGCTCGGCCAGGGGCCCGGGAGCTCCCTGGGCCAACCATTTCTCAATCACTTCGAACTGCGCATCGTCGAGAGGGGGCAACCCGTACGGCATCCCCGCTTCGGGCCGGCCCTTCAGATAAGAGCGCGCCTGCTCGACCGAGTCGGGGCAACCGGGGGCCTGCTCGGCCGAAAAATCACCCGCCCGAGGGTCGGCGCGGCGCTGAAGAACGAAGTGGTAGAGCAGTGAATCGGCGGGACGCTTGTCGTGCGAGACGACGGGGAAGAACTTGAAGCGCTTGACCCAGTCGGCGGTGGTCTGCGCGTCCTGGAACATGCGCGAGGGGGGGACCGCGACGATTCTGCTCGGCTGGTAGATCTGTTCCTTGTTTCCGCCGCGGTCGAGCCCTTCGTACGACTGAAGGTTCAGCTGGCACGGTGAGTTGTAGCAAGAGTGGCAGACCAGGCATCGCTGCTCGAGAATCGGCCGCACCTGCGAGGCGAACGTGGCATTGGGCTCGACTTCGTCGGGGGGACGAATCGTCCGCACGCAGGACGAAAACCCGATGACCCAGACAACGAGCACGGCACGCAAGGCAGTCAGAAAGACTCTTCCTCCCCGCCCGGAAGCCGCCGGGCGAGAACCTTCACCGCGGGGTTGAGACTTCGGACTTTCTGGCGCCGGGCGATCGCTTCGAGGGGGGACCTGGGCAGGTCGGGGAGGTCATCCATGCGGGGCGCAGTATGCCTTGACGAAAGCGGGCGAGCGGAGCTACCCGCTGGCCATGCGCTCAATTCCCCTGCTGGTCGCCCTGTGCAGCCTGGTGTGCGTCGCAGAAGAGCCGTATGAGGTCTTTGTCGATCGCGGCGAGACCTACGTTCGCGCCGGAACGGCAGTGGGACTCGGGTTGGGCTCGATGGTCACCGTGTGGGGCGACTTGATTGCTTCGACCCGAGAACGGCGAAGGGCAGGCTCTGCGACGGTGATGGAAGTCTGGCCGTCGCTGGCGCGAATCAACCTCGACGACACCGCGAGGGCGGACAAGAGCGCGAAGAAGTACGCGTCGTTCGAAGGCAAAAAGCGCTCAGAGGCGGCCGTGCTCTCGGCTCCGCCGGCGCCCCCGCGTGCGGGTTCGGCGGGCGCTCCCCCCACCCCGGCTCTGGCGGGGCGTGGACCGCTTAAAGACCCGGCTCCGCCGCCTCCTGCTGCGACGGCGGGCATCCTCAAGGGCCATGCGACCTACAAAGGAGCGGGCCCGTGGATGGTGCTGGTGGTCTGGAACGACGAGACGTTCGACTGGACAAACTGCACGGTCAGCCTGCCGGGCAACCTGGTCTTCGACCTTCGCGAGCTGAAGGCGCGGGACCACGAATCGATCGCGCTGTCGAACTTCGTCCAGAAGGGTCCGGAACGAGATCTGACCAAGGACTCCACGACGGTGCGCTGCACGCAGGGCGCCTCGAAGTTCATGTTCCCGCTCGACTGAGCCACACGCTCGAAGGCGGCGGGGCCGGGCAACCTCGACTTCAAGGCTGCCCGGAAACTGCCGGCAGCGACCTACGCCTTCGCGGCGAGGGGCTTCTGAACCAGGACGACCTTGTAGGTGTCCGTACCGTCGACCATGTTGTCGTAGAGCTTGGTTCCGGGATTGCGCGAGAAGTTCTTCAGCGCGACTTCAGCCAGAGCGCGGCGCTTGCCACCGAGCATCGGAATCTTGAACCCGTGGAAGGTCGAGATGATCTGGTCGACGTAGGAATCGATGCGGCGCTTGTCTTCATCGCGCGCCTTCACCGCTTCCTTGGTCACGTCGCAGACTTCGAGGACCTTCATTCCGATCGTCTCGAGCAGGTCGAAGCAGGGCTTCCAGGTGGACTCG
>JAYVCD010000248.1:0-10508 GCA_043750125.1 Archangiaceae bacterium
CCGCCGCGGTGCTGTCGGAAGAAGGCGCGATCGCGGTGCGCAACGGGCGGTTCTGCGCGCACATCTACGTCGATCGCCTGTTGGGCCGGGGGACGAAGGGACATGGAAAGGCGGGCAGCGCTCCGACCGGCGCGGTGCGGTGCAGCGTCGGGCTCTACAACGACGAGACCGATGTCGACCGCCTGCTCGAGTTCGTCGAGCGGGTGCGGGATCGCAAGTGGAAGGGGCAGTACAAAGTGAAGGGCGACTCGGTGAGCGCCGAGTTCGCGGGCCGCTGTGCAGATCGGTGGATGGAAGCCTCGCATCAAGAGGCCGAGCCCAACGGCCCGGTGGACAGCCCTTCGCTGGGCTACGACTTCGAGGTGCTCAATGGCAATGAGCCGTGCCGCACCTACCTGATCGCCGACCCGCAGACCCGCGAGGCGGCGCTGGTGGACCCGATTCGTGGGCACGTCGAGGCGTACATCGATCTGCTGATGGAGCGCCGCTACAAGCTTCGCTACACGATCGAGACCCACACCCACGCCGACCACTTGTCCGGTTCGGTGCGGCTCAAAGACCTGACCGGGGCGAAGATGTTGATGCACGCCAACTCCCCTGCCCCCTGTGTCGATCGCGGGCTGGTCGATGGCGACACAGTCGAGCTGGGGGGCCTGAAGATCGACGTCCTCGCCACCCCCGGCCACACCCACGACGCGATGTGCCTGGTCCTGCCGGGCCGGGTGCTGACCGGAGACACGCTGCTGATCGGCGCTGTCGGGCGCACCGACCTGCCGACTGGAAATTCCGCCGCCTTGTACGAGAGCCTGCAGAAGCTGATCGCCACGCTTCCCGACGACACCATCGTGCTCCCGGCGCATGACTACGAAGGGCGGCAGGCGAGCACGGTGGGCCGCGAGAAGCGGCACAACCCGAGGCTGCAGCCGAAGAGCGCCGAGGAATTCGCCGACGTGATGGAAAAGGGACAAGTGGGGTTGCCGCCTCCGGTGAACCTGCGCGAGGCGCTGAACACCAACCTCAAGTGTCTGTAGTCGGGTTTCTGGCCGGGCTCGCGACGGGGCTGGTGCTCTCGGTGCTCGGCGCCGGAGGCAGCACCTTCATCGTGCCGGTGCTGGTGTTCGGTCTTCACACCTCGGTCTCCGAAGCGATGGGGACGTCACTGGTAATCGTCGCCGCCGCGGCGATGGCGGCGAGCGTGGGCCACTGGCGCAAGGGCAACATCCACCCGAAAGTCGCCGGCCTGTTCGGCAGCGCGGCGATCGTGGGGGCGATCGCGGGCGCGTCGCTTCACCGGTTGGTCTCGGCGCGCACGTTGACCGCGCTGTTCGTGGTGCTGCTCTTCGCTGCGGCGGGTCGAATGGTCTGGGGAAAGCCGGTCGACCCCGAGCGCGCGCGTCAGCCGAGCGCCGCGATCTTGCTGCCGCTGGGCGCTGCGATCGGAGTGCTGTCGGGCTTTCTGGGCGTGGGAGGCGGCTTCTTAATCGTCCCGGCGCTCAGCTGGGGCGGAGGCTTGAGCGTGCGACAGGCGATCGGAACTTCGCTGTTGGTGATCGCGGTGTCCTCACTGGCGGGAGCGGCCAGCTACGCGGCGCAAGGTCAGCTGAGCGCTGGAATCTTGGCGACGGTGGGCGCGGGCGCGGTGATCGGTGCGTTCTCGGGCGCGCCGCTGTCGGGGAAGCTTCCCGAACGGCCGCTGCGCCTGGGCTTCGCGGGGTTGGCGGTGATGGTGGGAATTTTCATGGTGCTGAAGATCGCGACGACGGCGTGAGCCTGGGTCACCCGGCTCTCGATTCGCCAAGATCGGGGCTTCTTGATCGTTCAGCGCCGGGTCAGGACCGCGATGGTGCTGTTCGGCTTGGGAGGAATCCTTTGATGAGCTGGCTGCGCTGCAACCGATCCAGCAGCGCCTCGACGCGCACCGGCTTCTCGAGAATCGGCATCTGGGTCGTCGCCATGAACGCGCAGATGTGGGGCTCAACGCCGCCGCCCGTCGAAAAGACGAATCGGCTCGCGAGTTCCGGAGCGATCGCCGTCGCCCGCTGGAACACCTGCACGCCATCGACGCCCGGCATCTGCAGATCGCAGAGGACGACGTCGAAGCTGCGATCGTTTGCGAGAATGCGCAGCGCCTGCTCGCCGCAGCTGGCCGTCACCACGTCGTGCACGCCCTTCAACAGGATTTCATAGGTGAGCAGCAGCTTGGTCTCGTCATCGACGATCAGTACCCGCGCGCGCTTGTCGACGGTGGGATTGACGGCCGCCTCGGACAGCGGGCGCGCAGCGGGGCGGTGCGGCAGCCGCACTTCGAACCGCGCTCCACCGCTGGCGGAGGCCGAGACCGCCACCACGCCATGATGGCCGCGGACGATTTCGGTGACCATCGAGAGGCCGAGGCCCGTTCCCAGCTCGGGCGACTTGGTGGTGAAGAACGGCTCGAAGATCCGTTCACGCAGGGCGGGCGAGATGCCCGGACCGGTGTCCTCGACCACCAGCAGCGCGTGCTGCCCATCGATGCGCGTATGCACCGTCACTTCGTTGTCTGGGCCGCCCGCTTCCGCCACCGCCTGCGCCGCGTTCACCAGCAGGTTCGTCACCACCTGCGCCAGCCGGCCGCGGTTCCCATCGACGTGCGGCACCTCGCTCGACAGGACCAGCTTCACTTGTGCGCTCGAGCGCAGCGAAGGTCCGGCCAACCGGCACGCGGCCTCGACGACGTCGTTGAGCGAGACGGCTTCGAAGCCATCGCCGTCGGCGCGCGAGAACGTGCGGAGATCTCCGGCGATAGCGCGGATCCGATCCATTCCGTTGCGCGCGTGATTGACGTTCTGCTCCATCTCGGCGAGCACGGTGCCCACCGCATTCCGCAGCTGCGCGCCGTCGAGCGACGCGTCCGCCAGCCTCGCGCGGACGTCGGCGATTCGCTCTGCGAGCAGATCGACCGAGAGCGACACCCAGCTCGAAGGGTTGTTGATCTCGTGCGCGACCCCGCTGGCGATCTGCCCAATCGCGACGAGCTTCCCGCGGTGGAGCAGCTTCCCTTGCGTCTCTTTAAGCGCCGAGTAGGCGACTTCGAGCTCGCGCCTGGACGCGACCGCTCCATGGAGCTCCTCGGCGAGCATGTTGAGCCCTGCTGCGATCGCGTCGATCTCATCGAGCCCGTCCCCGATCGGCGCGTGTTTCGAAAAATCCTGGCGCGCGAAGGCCAGCAGCACCTCGAGAAGCTGATCAATCCGCGGATCGTTTTGAGACGTGTCGCTCACGAGCGGACTTGATCCATCAGCCACGAAATGGCCACGGTCTCTTGCGAGAACAGCTGGGTCGGGGTGCGGTGGTTCCCGTGCCGCAGGAAGAAGTTGCCGATCATCCGGCTCACGGGCGAGCCGACCAAAAGCGCCACTGCCGCGGTGAAACTCGCGGCGTTCTCACTGACGAACTCTTCGCGCGCTTCGCGGGTCTGGTACTTCAGGCCGCGGATGTCGACGAGCACCGGCAGCCGCTTGCCGCCCGCCAACTTCCCTGTGGCCGCAAGCGCTTCTTGCGCGTCGACGTGTTCCATCAGCGCGCCTTGCCGCATCGTCGCGCGAATGAAGCCTCTGGGATCCAGTTGGATCGCACAGAGCCGGGTTTGGACCGAGCCATCAGGCATGGACGGCAACTGTAACCCGTGCCCAGAGGAAGGTGCGAGGACAGCGGCCCCTGGTCAAGAAACGTAGCGACCATTGGCAAAGCGAACGGTCATCCAGATCAACATCGCGGCGCTCCCCAGGAACCAGCAGAGCCGAAGCCTGGGGCGCGGCTGCAGCTCGATCGCCAGCTGGGCCAACGCGGGGAAAGCGGCGAGCGCGTACCGGCCCAGCCCGATGAAATCGCGGCTGGTGATCAGCGGGATCCCCATCGCGACTGCGGCGTAGGCGGTGTAGCCCCAACCCAACGTCCGCCGCGCGCGCCAGGCGAGCACGAGCACCGCCACCGCGAGCAGCGCGTGGAACAGCGGCAAGAACAGATCGAGGAGTTTGTAGGACCGCAGCGCGTCGTACTTGAGCCAGGACCCCACGCCTCCGAGTTGGCCCCAGCCGGCCTGGGTGGTCATGAACCCGAAGGGGTCTGCGAACTTCGCGCCGAGGAAAGCCATGAAGGCGAGCGCGCCGAGCCCCGACAGTGCAGGGACGAAGTCGCGCGCGGTCAACGGTCGACCCTCGCGGCGCGCCAGTTCCAGCTGTCGAACCATCAGCCCGATGACGACCGCCGGGCCGATCGGCCGGGTGGCGGTGGCGAGCATTCCCAGCAGCGTGGCCGGGAAGACCTTGCCGCGCTCGAGCAACAGGAACGCTCCGGTCGCGAGCATCAGAAAGACGGCGTCGGAATACACCGCGCCATAGAGGAAGAAAGCGAACGGCCACAGCAGCAACAGCCAGGTCGCAAGGCTTGCGTCCGCGGGCCGCAGCTGTGCGACCCAGCGGGAAAAGAAGACGGCGGCGAGGATCCCCGCGACCCAGGTGATTCCCATGCCGGCGAGGAAAACCGGAACTCCCAGCGCCATCACCGCTCGAATCAGCAGGGGGTAGAGGGGGAAATACGCCGCGGCGCTCTGCTCGGTGGCCGAGAAGGTGTAGCCGCGCGCGGCGATCTGCTCGTACCAGCCGGCATCCCAACGGACCCACATGTCGAGGAAGGGCCAGGCGGCATAGAGGTCCGAAGTTCGGCCGGGGCCGGTCACCCCGAACTTCCACAACCCGAGGCTGCCGACGAGCATCACCCCCACGGCGGCGCCGAGGGTGCGGAGGATCACCGCACCGGGGGAAGGGGGCACGACGCTCGAGGAAAAGAGTGGCAGCTACAGCTTGGGGTAGCCCGAGATTTCGCCGGCTTTCAGTTCCGCGGCGAACTTACGAACGAAGGCGGTCTGATTGGGCAGCGACAACCCGTAGGCCTTTCCTTCGGCGAGGGCCTTGTCCACGCTCCACCCTTCGATTGCCATCCGGTAGCAGGCGGTGGCGACTCCGGTTCGGCCCTTTCCGGCCTCGCAGTGGACGTACGCAGGTTGATTCTCGGGCTTGCTGATGAAGTCGAGCATCTGCTTCATCTGTTGGGTGGACGGGGCGGAGTTGTCGAGGATCTTGACGTTCAGGGTGTTGAGGCCGGCTTTGGGAGCCCCCTTGCTGTCGTTGGTCCCTTCGAGCGTGAGGTCGACGATCGACTTGAAGCCTTGCTGCTTGAGCTTCTCGTAGCCCTTCGGGTCGTCGATGCGCGAGCCGCGGGTGAAGGTGTCGGAGACTTTGAATTCGTAGTGCGAGACCGGGTAGCGAAGTCCGGTGAGCTCGGTGACGCCTACGGCTTCGGCCGCGACGTTGATGAAGCCGTCCCGCACTTCCTGGGCGACCTGGGTGGTCCCGCTCCAACCTTTCTTCGCTTCGGCAGCGACGGCCTGGCGGTCCTTCTTGAGCTCTTGGGCGACGTTCTTGGTGCCGGCTTCGACCTTGTCCTCGAACTTCTGGAGCACGTTCCCGATTTTCAAACCCATGAGCTGTCCCTTCCCCTTTGCCGAGCCGGCGGAATAGAGCCGACCGCCGAAGCCTGTGCAAGTCGCCGCTGTCAGCCGATGTCGTCGATGGTGTTGATGTCCGTTACGTCCCAATCGGGCATGCCCCGGTGCCCCTTGAGGTAGGCGGCGAGCTCGGGGTTCCGGTAGCCGAGCGCCTCGAGCACCTTGTCCTGCACCGGGCCCAGGTTGTGGCGTTGGTAGAGGTCATCGGCCTGGGCCATGCCGGTCACTGGGTTGAAGAGCACGCTGTAGACGCTGGTGAGCGGGTTGTCGACGTACTGAAATTCCCCGTGGCCGACCGCCATCTTGACGAAGTCCACGGTCTCTTTCGCATCGAGGCCAAACAGCGCTGCGGTCTTGATCGCGGTGGCGGCTTCCGCGTCGTTGAGGTTCACGTTCGGGGCGGCGGCCAGCGTTCGAATCTGCGCAGGGCTCAGACCCAGCTGGGTGAGGCGCTGAATGGTCGCCGCTTTCGCGCTGATGATTTCTTTGGCCTGGTCGAGCGGGACGCCGGTGACCTTCGCGTAGAGCTCAGACTGTTCTTTCTGAAGCTTGTCGCGGGCGTCGTTGCCTTCGATCATCGAGTCGATGAACCCGCCGATCCCATGAATGATGGTCCCGGCGATGGTAAGCACCCCGTCGACCGCGGTGCCGAGAACCGGAACGTAGCCGGCCACGTCCCCGCCCAGCTGAACGAGGGTGCCGATCGCTTTGACGATTTCGCCCGCGTTGGGATCGTTGCGCAGCTCATTGATGTCCTGACCCAGCTGCACCGCGTCGAGCACCATCCCCAGGCCGGGAGCGAACCTGCCGATGAACTTCGAGGCGTCGGGCGCGAGCCGGGCGGCGCCAGCGTACGAGGTGAGAATTCCGGCGGTGATCTGCAGACCCGCGGCTGACGCGCCCAGGCCCTTCTTCAACGCCTCGACGTAGTGGCCGTCGCTCAGCGCTTTGCCGGTGCCGTAGAGGCCGGCGACGACGGTGAAGACCGCGGCGGCTTTGCCGAACTTCGACTTCGAGTCCCACCCTTCGACGATCTTGTCGAGGTGCTCGGGGCTGCCGTTTGCGAAGCGCTCGGTGTCGTCGAGGAACTTGCCGACCTCGGTCCCGAGGGTCTTGAACGCCTTTGCGCCCTTGAAGTCCCCGAAGATCCGCTTCATGTCGGCGAGCAGCTGCTGCTTGCCGTCTGGAGAGTCCCCGTACTTGGCCAGCAGCTGCTGCTGCACGGCGACCGTGGCGTCGGTCATCAACCCGTCAGACAGCCGGGTCTCGAGGTTGTCGTTGATGAACCCGTCGATCGTCTTGAACAGCTCGGGGTCGTTTCCCAGCTTCTTTGCGAACGTCAGGGCCTGCTCGGCGTGGGCGGGATCTTTGGCGATCACCTCGTACGCATCGAGCATCGCCTCGCCGGCGCCCTCGTTGCCCGCGCGGGCCATCGCCTCGAGCTGCGGCCCGGCGACTTCCAGAGTCCGCGCGAGCGCGTCTGAGGAAGACGTGGCGGTGGCTTTGATTTGAGCGTGCTCGGGAATCGCCCAGAACTGGGTCTCGTAATTCTGGCGTTCCTCGGGGGTCAGGGTGCCGCCAAAGCTCGCCATGTCCTGCGCCAATCGGGTGTCGAGCTCGGCCTTCTTCTCGCCCGCGCTCTTGGCTTCCTCGCGCAGCTGGTCCACGCCATCGACCAACGCTTTGTCGATCGCGTCCGCGCCCTTGGAGTTGCCTGAGGCACGCAAGGCTGCGGCGGTGGCGAGCGCCAGGTCCGGGCCTGCGCCGGCGTGAATGGAAGCAACGAGGGCATCATCGATTTCCCCCACCTTGCCGTCGGTGGGGATGATCGCCGCGAGGCGTCCGGCGAGCTCGGTGACGGCTTGCGGCCCCACGATTCGAGCGGCATGGGCCAGCGAGGTGATGACCTGCTCAGTGTCCGCTTTGCTCAGCGGCTCGAGCTTCTGGAGCACGTCATCGATGATCGGTTGGGTCGCGGTGTAGACCTCTTTGGCCTGCTCCGGAGTCAACGACTGCACCTGCACTTCGAGCTCAGTCGCCGCGGCCACCGGGCCTTGGGTGGCGAGCGCCTCTTTGACCTTGGTGGAGGCGGCATTGGCGGCCGCGCTGAGCGGGACGGTGCTCGGAGCCGCGATGCTCCTGGGCGCAGGGGGCCCGAGCAAAGGCAAAGCAGCGTCAGTACGAAACGCGCTGAGCCGAAGTGCTTTGCCTGCGCCGGTCGAAAACTCATCACTCTTCTTCAGCACAGCCGCTTTGGGCGCCGGCGCAGGAGCGGCCTTCGGCTTCAGCGGGGTGACCCATCGCGTCGGAGAGTCTGAGATTCGTCGGGTCAAAGGGCGCTCGAGAGTGAAGAAGGGCTTGAGAGAGTATCGGCAAGGCACCTGGAGGTGACAGGTCACGAATTGTCAAAGGAGCTGACGAACCTGCCTTGAATGGCAGCGGTCCCGAAGGGCACCATCGCGCCATGAACTTGCGACTGGTGGGGCTGTTCGTGCTTCTTGGGGGTTGCGGCGGGCCCATCATCAGTCTTGCCGACAGCGGTTCGGGAGGTGGAAACGGCAGCGGAGGAGGAGGAGGAGGAGGAGGCGGCGGCGGCGAAATCGACGGGGGTCTGGATCCCGATGGCGGAGTGCTTCCCGATGGGGGGTTGCCTCTGCTGGGGCCGCTGACGTTCCGGCACGTGGTCGCCTCGATGCACGGTCTGGCAGGTCAGAACCCGGGAGACGCGGTGATCGAGGCCTCGGGGCGGGTGGTGTCGTTTCCCGCTGTGACGACCCCGACCCTCTCGGCATTGACGACCGTACGGTTGGTCGATGGAGGCACGCTGCTGTCCGATGGCGGCTACCAGGCGTTCGTCGAAGCAATCCCCGTCGCGGGGCCGGTCCGTTCCGGTCGACAGATGGCCAGCTGCTACGACCCGGGAAGCGGGAGGCATGTGGCCGTGCTGCTCGGCCAAAATCCCGACAAGTACGAAGTGGGCTCGTTCGTGATCGTCAACGGGAAGGCGCAGTTCAGCAGTTGGAACGCGGTGAATGCTCCTGCGGTGCAAGGGGCGGCGGTGACGGCGATCTACCCCGCCGGGGCCGACACCTTCTCGGTCTACAAGGGCAATGAGCTGATTCCGCTGACGCTCTCGGGCGGCAACGCGACGTGGGGAACGGCTGCGACGTTCGTCGGGGCTGCACCGCCCGTGACCGCCTTCGATTCTTCCGGGGGTCGGCTGATTGGCCTGGGGGAATACATCGGCCCGCTACCCATTACTTTTCGCCACTCGTTGTTCTCGCGGGCCGCGGTGAGCGCGGGCGCGTGGGCTCCGATTGCGATGACCGGGGAGATGCCGCCCGACATCACCGGGCCGCTGGCGACGCTCTCCAAGCCGTGGATCGCGTGGGAAGGGTCGGCCCAGAAGCTGACCGTCGTTCAATACCACCCGGTTGTTTTGCCCAACGGGATGATGGGAATAACGCAGGGTTTGTGGACGGCAGATCTGGGCACCCACCAGTGGAAGAAGGTGATGGACCTGGGCTCGAGCGTGATCGGCTCGCAGCCGTATGCGATCGATGAAGTGCTTCACCGGGCGTTCAGCCTGAGCCAGACCGGCTTCACCACGATGTCGCTCAAGGCGGGCAGCGAGGGGACAGGCGGGTCGGTTCCCACCCAAGGCCCGCTGCGGATCGGCACGGTCCAGGGCGCGGTTGGACTTCCCGATGGACGCATGGTCGCCAGCACCTTGAGCCAGCTGTGGGCGATGAACCCGGCGACGGACCTGGTGTGGCACTTGTTTGCCAACCTGCCGGCCCAGGTGCGTGGCCACTCGCTGTCTTTCGATCCGGTGACGCAGAAGGTGTACGTGTTTGGCGGCGCCTCGAAGGTCTGGGAAGTCACGCTGGCGGGTGTGGTGAACGAGCTGGTGACGACCGGCGGACCGACGGGACCGCGCGAGGCGCACGGAGCGGCGGCGATCGACGGTGTCTTGTATGTGGCGGGAGGCACGACCAACTGGAACGTCGGCGGCGAGCTCGATGATGTCTGGGCGCTCGACTTGAGCACCCGGGCGTGGCGCAAGCTGGGGACGATGGCGGCGAAGCGGCTGCGGCCCGCGGTGCGAATCAACGGAGCCGAGCTGTGGGTGGTGGGCGGCGCTCGGGTTCAAGGCAGCTCTTCGGTCGGTGAGTCGACGATTGTCGCGTTCGATCGCCAAAGCGGAGCCCAGCGCACGGTGGCGGTGAGCGGCGCCTGGCCTCCGCGCGGAGGCTACTTCTGGAGCTGGGCTCCCCTGGGCGAAGGCATCGTGGCCATCGACTCGGGAGACACGGTCGACAACTCGACGAATCAGCTGTGGACTCTCGATGTGCTGGGGGCCGACGTGAAGTGGATCAACAGCGATCCGGCAGCGTCGGATTACGCGTTCTACAGCCAGGTCGGCGCGTCGGCAGATCGCCGGACTGCGTACTTCCTGGGCGACGACGTGTGGGAGCTGAAGCGGTAGTCAGCGTCGGCCACACGCAGCGGAAAGACTGCCAAGCCGGTGGCACGCAGCAGACATTGGCCGTTTGCAGCCGTCGGCCTGCCCGAGAGGTGAGCGCGACGCTCCTGAAAAGCTTTCCTGATGCTTCGAGCAGTCTGATTGACCGGACTTTCTATAGTTTGAAACGGCTCGCCTTTCGCCTATGAGCGCGAACGTTTTCTCTTTCTGTTCTGGAGCCTCCTATGCGTCGTCCTATGTATTTGTGGTTGTCCACAGCGGCCTGCGTCACCCTGCTGTCTGCGTGCGGTGGAATGCCTCAGACGACGTGCACCACCGCGGCACAGTGCAAAGCTGGGCAGATCTGCACCAACGGTGTGTGCCAGACCGTCGGCGGCACCGGCGGCGGAGTGGGAACGGGCGGCGGAGTGGGAACGGGCGGCGGAATGGGAACGGGCGGCGGAGTCGGGACGGGCGGCGGAGTCGGGACGGGCGGCG
>JAYVCD010000249.1:0-4433 GCA_043750125.1 Archangiaceae bacterium
CGTCGATGTAGCTGCGGCGTCCGGCGACGGCGAGCGAGATGGTGTCGGTGATCGGCGCTTCGACGAACAGCGAAGCGTCCTGGATGTCGATCTTCAACACTCCGTGAAGGGTGTCGACAGCGCCGCGACGGGTAGAGACATCGACGACGCCTCCGACGGCGCGGCCGTAGCGGGCCCCGAAGCCCCCGGGATAAAAATCGATCTTGTCGAGGAACTCGCCGTTGATGACCGAGGGGCCTCCTCCCAGGTGGTAGAGCAAGGGGATCTCGACGCCGTCCATGAACGTCAGTGTCTGGCTGGGCTTGGCGCCGCGGACGATGAGCTGCCCGCTCAAGAAAGGAGCCCGCGCGACGCCCGGAAAGTTTTGAATCACCCGCACCGGATCGCCGAAGGTCCCAGGGATTTTCTGCAGTTCCTGGCGCTCGAGGGAACGCCGAACGACTTCCTTTTTCTCGCGCGACCCCCGGACGACGGTCTCGTAGCCGACGACTTTGGGCATCACGTAGTAGACGACCTCTGCGGTCTCGTTGGGGGCGAGGGTCTCGAGCGTCTTGAAGGGCTCGTACTCGTTGCCGATGACCTTCACTTCGCAATCGCCGGCGTTCAGTTCGAGGTCGAACAGGCCTTCCGCGTCAGAGATGGCTTCCTTGTTCCCCGCGCTCTCGTTCATGCAGCGAACGGTGGCGCCTTGAATCCGGTTGCGGCTGCCGCGGGCCAGCAGCCTGCCCTTGAGGTGGGCCTGGGGCGGGGGGGGAGGACCGGCATCGAGGTCAGGCGCCCCGGCGTCCATCACCTGCAGCTCGAAGTTGTAGATGTATTCGATTTGAATCGGAGCGGGCACGTTGTCGACTTCTGCGGGCGTGAACCTGAAAGCGCGCACCGCGGCGAGGGCGGCCTCATCGAAGCCGTTTCCGACGGGCTCGACGACCGAGGCATCGCGGACGCTGCCGTCTGCCCCGATGGTGATCAGCATCCGGACCTTGGCGCTCAAGCCTTCGGCCTGGGCCCTGGGCGGATAGGTGGCCTGAACGAAGGTGGACACCGTCGGTTCGCGGGTCATCACCGGAACGTGAACGCCTGCGTCGACTTCGACGCGTCGGGCACCCTCGTACTGGGCGCGCGCTGCGGTGCCGAGAAACAGACAAAGGAGAACGAGCAGGCGCATCGACGGCGGAGGGTTTAACCCTGAGGCGCTGGAAAGCAAACCAACCTCTGTGCCGCTTGAGCACAGGCACGCCGCGCGCTAAGCCCAGCGGCTCATGGCGATTGACCCGATGCTGCTGGAGATCCTGGCCTGCCCCGAAGACCACGGCGCCCTGCTCTACTTCGCTGCCGACCATGCGCTCTACAACCCGCGGCTCAAGCGCAGCTACGCTGTGGTGGACGACATTCCGGTGATGCTGATTGAAGAAGCCCGGACGGTCGACGAGGCGGAGCACCAGCGCTTGATGAAAAAAGCAGCGACCGAAGGCATCACGCAGAATTGGACGTGATGTGATCGATACCCACTGTCATCTGGACGTACCGCGGTTCGACGCAGACCGGGCCCAGGTGCTGGAACGCGCGTGGGGCGCGGGAATCACCGGAATCATCGTGCCGGCGATCGGGCCTTCGGCGTGGGAAGCGCTGCTGGAATGGCCCGAGCGTGACCCGCGGGTCCAGGTGGCGCTGGGAATTCACCCGCAGCTGTTGCCGTCGCTGCCGCCCGAAGACGACGCGAAGCACCTGGCGATGCTGGACACGATGTTGGGGCGCAAGGGCGCGGTGGCGGTCGGCGAGTGCGGGCTGGACGGGCCGAGCAGCGAGAAGGCTCCGATGGAAAGGCAGGTGACGGTGCTCAAGGCCCACTTCGCGTTGGCGCGAAAGCACTGCCTGCCGTTGTTGGTGCATTGCCTGCGGGCACACCCGGTGTTGCTGCAGCTGCTGAAGACGGAAGCCATTCCTCCGGCGGGGCTGTTGATGCACAGCTACAGCGGCCCGAGGGAACTGACGGGGAAGTACGTCAAACACGGCTGTCATTTTTCATTCGCCGGCCCGGTGACGTTCGAAGAGGCGCGCAAGCCGCTCGAGGCGTTGGGCGCGGTGCCGCTCGATCGGTTGATGGTCGAGACCGATGCGCCGGACCAGGCTCCGCATCCCCACCGGGGAGCGAGGTCCGAGCCGGCCTACCTGCCGTTGATCCTCGCGGCGATGGCGAAGGCCCGCAATGAGCCGCTGGAGACCGTGCGGGCGGCGACGGTCGAGAACTCGCGGCGCTTTTTTCGCCAGCACTTGAAGGGGTAGCCCGATGACTGTTTCGCTGCAGGTCGAACAACCCCTGATTCCGGTCGGCGAGCCAAAGCCATTCAAGTTGCATCGCCGGTTTGATCGAACGGGACGGCTGCTGGGCGATTCGGGAATGGAACGGCTGGCCCATGCGCGGGTGATCGTCTTCGGGCTGGGCGGTGTGGGCAGCTACGCGGTCGAAGGGTTGGTGCGCAGTGGCATTGGTCATCTCACCCTGGTCGACTTCGATGTGGTCTGCGTGACGAATACCAACCGCCAGCTGCACGCGACGGCGAGCACGGTTGGAAAATCGAAGGCCGAACTGTTGGCGCAGCGGTGCAAACAGATCAACCCCGACGTCTCGGTCGAGTTTGTGAAGGAGTTCTACCGGGCCGAAGTGAGTGATTCGATGCTCGAGGGGCGATGGGACTTCGTGGTCGACGCGATCGACAACGTGAAGGCCAAGCTGCACCTGCTCAACGAATGCGTGCAGCGCGGGCTGAAGGTCGTGAGCTCGATGGGCGCGGCGGGGCGGCTGGACCCGACGGTGGTGCGGGTCGAGGACCTGTGCGAGACGCACATGGATCCGTTCGCGAAGGACATTCGCAAGCTGCTGCGTCGCAAGTACGACATCGACACCAATCGCCCGACCGGAATTACCGCGGTGTATTCGATTGAGCCGCGCCGTGAGCCGACGAGCCTGAAGTACGACGAGGCGAGCGAAGGGTTCATGTGCGTTTGTCCGCATGGCGAAAATGAATTTCACTCGTGTGAGCACCGCAGCCAGATCGATGGCAGCGTCGCCTTCGTGACTTCCGTTTTCGGAATGAACATCGCGGGCGTGGTGGTCCGACGAATCGCTCAAGGAAGGTAAGTCGATGAGAGTCATTGCCCTGGTGTTGTCGACGGTGATCGCGGTGGCGTGCGGATCCACCAGTGGACCCGATGGTGGTGTGGGAGGGGGCAGCCCCGGCGTTGGCGGCGGCGCAGGGGTCGGCGGTGGCGCGGGCGTCGGCGGTGGCGCAGGGGTCGGCGGTGGCGCAGGGGTCGGCGGTGGCGCGGGTGTCGGCGGTGGCGCGGGCGTCGGCGGTGGCGCGGGGGTCGGCGGTGGCGCGGGCGTCGGCGGCGGTTCAGGCGGAGCCGGTGGAGGCAGTGTCACTGCCGGAACGCCTTACGTGTACGTGGGCAGCGGAAACGGCATCGTGTCCATCTACAAGCTGAACGTCGCAACCGGAGTGCTGCTGGATTCAGGCTCGGTGAACGCGGGTCCGAATCCATCGTTTCTGGCTGTCGACCCAGCCCGGCGCAACCTCTACGCAGTCAACGAGGGCGGAGTGGGAAGCAGCTTCATCGTGGCCTTCGCGATCAACCCTGCGAACGGCCAGCTGACCTTGATCAACAAACAGCCCTCGCAAGGAAGTGGACCTGCGCATGTCTCGGTCGATCAGACCGGGCGATGGGTGTTCGGGGCCAACTACGGCAGCGGCGACGTCGCGGTATTCCCGGTGGGGGTGGACGGTGGCCTGGGGCTCTTTAGCGACAGCGTCAATTCGGGAGCCAATGCGCACCAGATCCTCACCGACCCGAGCAACAAGTTCGTGGTGGTTCCGACTTTGGGGACCGATCGGGTCGTGCAGTACCTCTTCAACTCTGTCACCGGGACCCTCACCCCGAATGCCGTTCCGTTCCTGCCAACCGCGGCCGGCGCAGGACCCAGGCACTAATCATTCCACCCCGGTGGAAAGTTCGCCTACCTGATCAACGAAACGACAAGCACGCTGCAGGCGCTCGCATTCAACGACACGACTGGGCGGCTGACTTCGCTGCAGGTGGTCTCGACGCTTCCGGTGGGATTTACGGGCACGAACACCACTGCCGAGATCTTCGTTCATCCCAACGGCCGCTTCGTCTACGGCAGCAACCGGGGTCACAACTCGATCGTCACGTTCGCTGTGAATCAAACGACCGGGCTGTTGACGCTGGTGGGTCACACCCCGACTGGGGGACTTACGCCGCGAAGCTTCGCCATTGATCCGGCGGGCACCGTGTTGCTCGCGGCGAACATGGGCTCGAGCACCATCACCAGCTTTCGGATCGACACCGATGCCGGCACGGTGAGCCCGCTCGGTCAGAGCAAGACGGTGAACAACCCGAACTACGTCGGGATC
>JAYVCD010000250.1:0-10694 GCA_043750125.1 Archangiaceae bacterium
GTCAGGGAGCAGACAGGGGTCGGAAGTAAGAACCACGGTTTCGTGGCCTGCTTCCGACCCTTTTCCTTCTCCAGCCGCCATCAGTGACGCCACGCTCGATGAGCGGCTCACGATGTCGATGCGCCGCTCGTTGACCACGATGCGCTGCACCAAGAACCGCAGGTAGCTTTGGCTGACCTTCACGTCGGGTTCAGCTCGGGTTCGTAGCGGTCCGGCGTCGTCACGCCAGTCTTCAGGTTGTCGGGCACCCAGATCGCCGTCGACCCACCGTAGAAATGCAGCGCGTTGACGTGGCACTGCACCCAGTTCGGTAGATCCTCTGCCAGCACCGCCTCGACGTAGGTGAGGCTGCTCGCACCGAGCACCGCGACGAAGAGCTTGGCGGTCCGCACCTCGCCGGTCTTCGGGTCGACCACCGGAATGCCATCGCCGCTGAAGTCGACGAAGAGTTTCTCGCCCGCGCGATGCTCTTGCCGCATCGACAGCTCAATGGAAGCGCACCACACAGCCGGGCGAGGGTGCTGGCGTCCTTGCGGTCGACCGCAGGACGTGGGCCCAGAATGGAAAACGATTTCACCTCGCGGGCGGCGAGCGGCTCGTACTCACCGGCCTTGACGGATTTGAACAGCTTGCGCCACGCGGCGAGATCGTCGTTCGAGCCCTCGCAACCATCGGAGGGGGCCTGGAGCCCGTCATTGATACGAACTTCATCCGCGCTGGAGGTTTGCAGTTTGTTTTGGATAGGGGAACTCGAAGAATGAAGCCGTCGTAGTGGCCGACCTGCTTTTGCGTGGGAAGTCGCCAGGCCCTGCTTTTGCGTGGGAAGTCGCCAGGCCCTGATTTTCTCGCGGAGGCACGACTCCTCGATCGCCGTCAGGGGCTCGCCGCCGAACATCACCTCGTCCACCAAGCCGTTCGTCGCGATGTTCACGTCGAGCTGAACCGAGCTCGCCTTCTTCAACTGCGCGCGGGTCTGGAGGCACCTCTGCGCATCGCCTTCAACTCTCTTGCTGTGGGCAAGGAGCACCGACTCTTTGCACAACGGGAGCGCCGCGAACCCGCCGTCCGACGTGGGCGTGGCGACCTGGGCGTGAGCGAAACCGACTGGGGCGACGGTGAATACGACGAGCAGCGTCCGTATTTTCCACTCGTGGAGCGGACGACTGGGCGGAGCATCAACTTGACCGCGACCCGCCTGGCTCTGGAAAAGGCGGAACATCGCCAACCCGTACTACGCCGCGAGTTCCATCTCCATCAGCCGCTTCAGTCCGAGCGTTTCGCGCGTTTAGGCGGCGCTTGGGCCGGCCAGGCCGTCGTCAATGCGTTGCGTCGAGGCAGAGCCCTGACCTTGGCCCGTTGACCACAGCGGGGTGTGGTTGAAGGGACAAGGTGCCAGGCAGGCGGTGCGTCCCAGCCCTCGGTTCACACCGCGCGAATTAAAGCCACGAGCTCCGCTTCGGTGGTGACCGGAGCGAGGCAGGAAAAGTTCCGGCACAGGTAGCCGCCGGGGCGAGACTTTCCTTCCAGCGTCTGGGCCAGCACTGGGGGAATCGGCGTTCCCGATTGATGTCGCGCCAGGTGCACGGTGGGAGCAAACACCTGAGCGAGCGCCAAGATCAGCTTCGGCGCATCGATCACCGTCAAGTCCGCCGCGCCATCGAGCAGATTGTCGGCGGCGAGCATCAGGTGCCCGTAGCCCATCGGGTTCTCGAGACACTCTTTGCGGGTCCGCTCGAGGTACTTGCGGGCCTGGTCGAGGTGACGCACGCGGCCGGTCAAAGCTGCGAGGGCGACCTGGGCCTCGGTCAACGTCGAAGCGCCCGAAGGGAACGCGTTGTCGTGCAAGGCATAGGTGGGCACCAGCAGGTCGGGCTGACCGTGGGGCGCCGCGAGGTACGCCTGTTTGTCCTCGTCCCAGAATTGTCGGACTGCCACATCAGCGAGCTGCTCGGCCGCCTCGAGGTACTTCGCCTCGAAAGTCACCTGGTACAGCGCACACAGCCCTGCCGCGAAATCGCCATAGTCCTCGATCATGCCGACGTGCCGCGGAGCTCCTCCCTGCCACGCGCGAAAGACCGTTCCATCGGGACGGCGCAATCTCGCCAGAAGAAAGTCAGCCGCCTTTGCCGCGAGCGCCGCCCATTCGGGCCGACCAAATACACGCGAGGCGTGCGAGAGCCCCTTGAGCATCAGCCCATTCCAGCCCAGCAACACCTTGTCGTCGCGACCGGGAGCAACGCGTGCACTGCGCGCAACGAACAGCTTCTTGCGAAGCTCGGGCAGCTCCTCGAGGTTCCTCAAGGACAGTACCGTCGTGCCGTGCTCGAAGTTCCCTTCAGCGTCGACCCCGAAGTGGTCAGCGGCTCTCTTCCCGTCCACGGGTCCCAGAACGTCGTTCAATTGCTGCGGGGTCCAGGCGAAGAATTTTCCTTCCTCGCCTTCGCTGTCGGCGTCCTGCGCCGCATAGAAGGCCCCGTCGCCCGAGATCATCTCGCGCTGCAGGTACTCGACCGTCTCTTCGACGACCTTCTTCCACAGCGGGCGCGGCTGAATCTGCTGCGCCTCGGAATACAGGTGCAACAGCTGCGCATTGTCGTAGAGCATTTTCTCGAAGTGGGGCACTTCCCAGCTCTGGTCCACGCTGTAGCGAGAGAAGCCCCCACCCAGCTGGTCATAGATTCCACCGCACGCCATCTTCTCGAGCGTGAGCAGCACTGCCTCGAGCACCGGCGTTTCCTGCGTCCGTCGCCAGCCGCGCAACATCAGCGCGAGGTTCATTGGATTGGGGAACTTGGGCCCCCGCTTTCCGAACCCACCGTGCACCGGGTCCGTGATTCCGGTCAGCATTCGAGCACTGTCGGTGATGTCTTTGACTTCGAGGCCCGAAGGCTTCGCGTCCAGCCCGGTCGAGCAGTACTCGGTGAGGCCCGCCTTGAAGTTCTCGGCCTGTTCCTCGACGTCCTTGCGCTTGGTGGCAAAAGCATCCGCCAGACCTTGAAGCAGCACGCTGAACGCGGGCAAGCCGTGACGATTCTCAGGAGGGAAATAGGTGCCGCCGTAAAAAGGCCGCAGGTCCGGAGTGAGGAACAAGGTCAGGGGCCAACCGCCCCCCTTCCCCATCAGCTGGACGACCCCCTGGTACAGCTGGTCTACATCCGGCCGCTCTTCGCGGTCGACCTTCACATTGATGAAGCTCTTGTTCATCAGCTCGGCCGTCGCGGGGTCTTCGAAGCTCTCGTGCGCCATCACGTGGCACCAATGACAAGCCGAGTAGCCAATCGAGAGCAGAATCGGTTTGTCGTGCTTCTTCGCGAGGTTCAGCGCCTCTTCACCCCACGGGTACCAGTCGACCGGGTTGTTGTGGTGCTGCTTGAGGTACTCAGAGCTCTCGAGGCCGAGTCGGTTTGCCATTTGGGCCGGAAATTAACGGCGCAGGCCTCGAAGTACAGCAGTGGTTACTGGTCTTGAATGACCAAGCCAGTGCCGCCCTTTGCGGACAGGCCCCCTTTGAGCGCCCCGGTTTTCCATGCGTCTTTCGGTGCAGCGGGTTAGGTCCGCCCAATGGAAGTCACGGTCTACAGCACCCAGACGTGTCCGTATTGTCGGCAGGCAGAGCAGTTTCTGACCGCGCGCGGGGTGGCGTTCAACACCATCGACGTGACTGACGACGACGCGATGCGAGACCGGCTGGTCGAAATGAGTGGAGGGCGGCGAACCGTGCCGCAAATCTTCATCGATGGAAGAGCGATTGGGGAATACACCGACCTGGTGGCCCTGCCACCCTCGCTCTTCAAGACGGCCCCGTGAACCCTCGGCCGGTGGACCTCGCTCAACGGCTGTCGATGTTCTCCGAGCTGTGGTCCCCCAAGGTCGTAGCGCGGTTGAACGACTACGAAATCAAGCTGGTGAAGCTTCAGGGCGAGTTCGTCTGGCACTCTCACCCGGACACGGACGAGCTGTTCCTGGTCATTGAAGGTGAGCTCACCTTGCAGTTGCGCGAGGGCGACGTGACGTTGCGTCCGGGTCAGCTTTACGTCGTACCGCGCGGCGTCGAGCACTGCCCGATCAGCAAGGGCGAGGTGCACGCGATGCTGATCGAGCCGGTGGGTGTCGTGAACACCGGCGACGCCGGCGGCCCGCGGACGGCGAAATACGACGACTCGCTCTTCTGACGGGCGGGGTAATTTGGCCCGGTGTAGCGCCGTGTCTCGCGGCGGCTTCAGCTCGATGGGCGTCGCGGCGGGGCTCGATGATGCCAGCGGGCAAGCCACCGCCACGGGCAACGCGATGCACAAAGATTTGGAGCCGCAGTGGAACGCAAAGTACGGCGCGTTCACTTTCTATTTCACCTTTCACCGCCCGGTGAACTGAGGGCCGGGGCTACCCCGAAGTTCCCGGCGTCCTCGGGTTGGCGTCCCATTTGAAATTGTCGAACAGCACTTCGCTGTCGAGGATGTTGTCCCCGACGTCCCAGATGACGAAGCGCAGCTCGAGGATCTCGCCGGGCCTCACGTTGCCCACGGTGGTCAGCCAGTCGGTGCCGCCTCCGTTGACGCAGCTGGTCGCGCCCGGCGGCGCTTCGTACCCGGTGCCCGACAGCAGCTGCATTCCCTGGCCGCACGACTGCACGTTCACGTTTGCGTCCCAGCACGCCAGGTTCGCAGCCTTGCTCTGGCAAACCCGAAACAAGCTGGTGCCTCCGGCGAGATTGATCCCCACCGGCCAGGACTGATTTCCGTTCTGGTAGGTGAGCAGGTTCTTGTCGATTGGGTTCGCCGGGTTCGCCGCGCCTCCCGGAGTGTCGACCAGCACCAACACCTGGTCGTTGAAGGTCGAGCAGACGAACTCGGGATATTCGGAAGAGAAGAAAAACGAAGAGAGTGAGAACGACCGCGCGTTGGTCGGGACCCGAATTCTCAGCTTCACCATCACCGAGTCATTGGCCTCATTGGCCTGCGCCGAGCCGCTGCCGCAGTTGGGGGCGACCGGCAGCTGGTTGGCCAACTTCAACGGCGGGTTGGCCGTCACCAGCCAGTCCTTGATGCAGCTGGCCGCGGTGCAAGTGAGGATGTTCGCGGTGTGGCCGAGGTCTTCGGACGGAGTGAAAGCGGGACCGCCATTGGGGCCCGGAAGCGTCTGCACCGCGTCAGAAGCAAAGCCGCTCGAGAGGACCGCCATCGACGCGCCCTCGAGCGGAAGAATCCGACCGAAGCGCGGCCGAATCGACTTCGCTTCCGGGGTCGACAGCGCCGTCCCGTCGGCATGCAGCAACTCGGCAGAGATGACGCCCCACGTCCTGGCCTGCGGGCTCACCGGCACTTCGAGCGTCGTGCGACACAAGCCGAGCGCTTTTGCGTAATCCATTCCAACATTCGAGCTCGAGACGAGGTTGCTGTCGCAGCTGGCGACATCCATCACGTCGGCCGCGTCGACGAGGCCGTTGCAGTTGTCGTCGACGAAATTATTGAGCACTTCCATCGCCCCGGGGTTCACCTGGGCCGGGTTGCCGCAGCCCAGAGTGTTGTCGCAGCAATCTCCTTGCGCCACCGTCCACCCATCGCCGTCGCAGTCGGTGGTGGCGCTGTTGCAGGTCTGGCAAGACCCACTGACGCAAATCTGGGTCGGGCTGCAGGCGTTGCCGCAAGCGCCGCAATGCGCATTCGAAGTGGCCGTCACCACGCATTGCCCCGAGCACGCGGTCTGGCCCGTCAGGCACGTCACCGCGCAGGTCCCGCCCAGACACGCCTCGCCCGCCGCGCAGCCTTGACCGCAGCTTCCACAGTTTCGAGGGTCGGACTGAAGGCTGACGCAGCTGCCGTTGCACGAGGCCGAGGACAGCGGACACACGCAGCCGCCGTTGACGCACAGCTTGTCGACGCTGCAGGCATTCCCACACGCGCCGCAGTGGGCGTTGTCCACCAGGACGTCTCTGCATACCCCCGCGTCCCCACATTGCTTTTGATCCGGCGCGCACGGAGGCGTGACGGTGCAGGCCGAGTTGACGCACTTTTCGGCAGCCGGACACTTGAGGTTGCACCCCCCGCAGTTGGTTTTATCGGCCGAGGTGTCGAGGCATTGGCCGTTGCAGAAGCTGTAGCCCGACGGACACGCGCAGGCGCCGGCGACGCATTCCTTATTCGCGGCGCATGCCGAGCCGCAGCCGCCGCAATTGCGACTGTTGATCTGAAGGTCCAGGCACGCCCCCTGGCAGTTGGCCTTCCCTGCCGGGCACGTCGACACGCACTTCCCGGCACTGCACATCGCGTCGTGGGCGCAGCGATTGTCGCAAGCCCCACAGTGGGCCGGGTCTTCGCTCTCATTGGCGCAGCTGGCCCCGCAGAGGGTCTGGCCCGCCAGGCAGCTGGGTCCTGCGTCCGCAATCGGAATGGGTCGAACGGCGCAAGCTCCGAGCAACACCACCACGGGCACGAATCTGCGCAGCATCAAGACCCCCAGACGAAATCAGCGCGGCGAAGACAACTCTTCGCTGACAGGCCTGTCAATCAGGACACGCCGCACCGGACGCAGCCCAGGCGGTGAGCAGGGCTCCGAATTTTTCCTGTGTCCCGGGAACCGGGGTGCGACCTGCCCCCGGTTCCCACCCCCAACCCACCAGCGGATCCCGGGTGGAGTGGTCGATGATTTGAGCGAGCGTGCGGTGCCCGTTGCGGTTGGGATCTTTGAGCTGGGCACACAGCTTAGCGAGAGGGACTCCATGCCAGGCCATTTCTTTCGGGGCCAGATGCCACTGCGGCGCTCCGGGAACAGGCGCGTCGATGTTGTTGCTCGCCTGGTGACATGCGTGGCACGCGTTGATGAAGACCCCGTGCCCGCCCGCTCCCCGAGTCACCGGCGGCTCATGGATTTTACGAAGGTCGCCCTGACGGGGGGTGTCGTCCGTAGGGTGACAGTTGGTGCACCGCGGGTGGGTGAACACTTTTCCCGCTTCGACGAACAAGGCCTTCGAGCGCAGTTGACGGTCGACGATGCGATCGAAGCTTTCCGGTTCTTGCAGTGCAATCGGCTGCGAGACCCCGCTCTGCATTGGCACGGATGAAACGCGCCGAACCGGGGTGCAGGCCACGATGCTGATCAGCACCGGCCCGAGCCAGCGCACCTTCCGAATTCCCATCGGCCCTGACTATCAGGGCGCGCAGCTGCTCTGAAACTCCGAGTGCTGTAGAAACTGCTGCAACAGCGCTCGCCAGGGCGGCCAATCGTGCCCGCCCGGAGCGTGAAAGACGTGGTCTGACGCCAGCACCGACGCGAGCAGAGCGTCTTGCGGCCCGAGGCGATCCTGGTCGCCGTAGCCCAGGTAGATGGTCGGCCCTTTTTGTTTTCCGGTCACCACGTCGTGCAGCCAACCCCACATCTGGCGTTGGTAGTTGTCCTCGGTGATGGGCGCGGGTGGGTCGGGGGTCCACTTCTGAAGCCCTCCCGCTTCGCGAATCTCGTTCCCCAGCGAAACGTCTCCCAGGTACGGGGCGAGGGCGAGAATTCCGTCGACGTGCTGCGGAAAAAATTGCGTGTAGTGAAACGAGCCGAACCCGCCCATCGAGATCCCCGCAATCCAGATTCGTTCGTACCCTCGCTTTCGCAGCGGCGCGACCACGTCGGCCTCGATGCGTTGCGGAGCGATGCCGCGCAAGTAGTAGCCCATCGTTGCGTCCGCAGCGACCACGTCCACCGACGCGCCACTGTTCTGAATGGCTTCCACGAAGCCTTCCTTGCGAAACGTCTGGGCGTGGTCCCCCGCGCCCGGCAACAGGACCATCAGGCACCTGGCTTGCTTTGTACCGGGCAATGGATCGAACGCAGACGCCATCGTGGTTGGCGCGGGGAAAAACACCTTGCAGCCCGACGCGAGCAGCGCGGTGAGAATCAAGAGCAGACGGTTCATGGACACCCTCTGTAACCGGACCCCGACCGGGTCGCTGCTTTTGATGATTCTGCTCGCCGGTTGTTCGACGTTCAGCCCCGTCACCACTGCCCGAGACCTGGGGACCATCGGGTGGTTCCAGGCCGACCGGGACCAACGGTGGCAACCGGTCAACAAGGACGCCAGCTGCGAAGCCGTGGCGTCAAAAGTGCGCGAGGGAGAAGTCGTGGTGCTGGTGCATGGGGTCAACGGCGATGGCGACGAAATCAGCGCGCTGTTGCCCACCCTGGCGCGAGCCAAACCGTCGGCAGTCTTTCTCTACCGCTGGGTGCCGTGGGACGAGCGCGATGCGATCGCCCGGGGGGCTTCGCTGCCGGAATCTCGCACCTGCTCGACTGCGTGCCCTGGGTTGATGGCCACCTGCTGGTCGTCGCTCACAGCGCCGGAGGCCTGGTCGTCGCCTATGGAGCGACCCGGCTGGACATTCCCAAGCGCGCGCGCACCGGCCCGGCGCTCTACGTGATGACGGTCGCCGCTGCGTTGGCGGGAATGGACGATCACCCGCCGAACCCGGGGGCCAGGCCGAAGCCCGCTTCATGCTCGACTTCGGAAACCCACATGACCGAATACCCGGTCGCTCCGATGTCGATGGCCTCGGTGCATCTGCGCACCCAGTACCCGGGCGACCAGGTGATGAAGCCGACTGCCCAGCATGCCCCCAACGACCCCAAGGTCGGGATTCCCGGCGCCCGACAGATCGATTTGCCTGCCCGCCTGACCCACGGCGGCGCGCGGAAGTACGTCGCTGAAAAGATCGCCGACGGAACGTGGCGCGCCTGGTTCGACGACGGCGAGAATCTAGTGCGCAGCAATCTTCTGAAAGTAGGGGATCAGATCGGGAGCAAGGCCCGCGTCGGTCATTTCGAAGTCGACCAGCACCGTTCCCATCAGAGCAATCTGCTTCGGCGGTGACTGCGCCGGCGTGCCGTGAATCGCTCGGTGAAAGACCAACGCCGCAAGGTAGGTGCCCGCGGGCGAAGGGTGGTGTCCGTCTTCATCGTAGAGCTCGACGCTCGGCCGGTCTTTGCGTGACTCTTCCCACGCCGGCCCGACGAGCACCGCCGTTGCGCCCAGGTCTTTGGCGAGGGTCGAAAATGTCCGGGTCAGCCGGGCCTGATTTTCGGGCGCGTTCTTCTTCGGCCAGGTGACGAAGAGCATCGTGCGGGCTCCCACGGATTTGATCTTCGCATCGAACAATTTGGCGAACTCGGTCAGCTTCGCCGGCTCGTCCAGCGGGCGCATGCTGTGTTCCTGCAGCACCACCCAGGTCCACTTCCGTGAGGCAATCTTGGCGATCGCTTCTCCTTTTCCCGCCGCCCAGTGCTGCTCGAGGGTCATGTTTCCCTCGGTCACCTGCTCGTAACGCATCGGGATTCCGTCGGCCCGCGCCATCGCGAGCACCATCCACGGAAGCGCGTGGGTCTCGGTGAAGCTGTTGCCGATGAAGAGGACTTCAACTTCTTTCTGGGGGCCGAGCGCAGGAGCCGCCAACAGAACCGCGGCGAGAAGTAGGGTGTGCACCGGGCGATCCTACCCGCTAAATCAGCCCCTCGATGCCCCGCGACGAGCGTCATTTCGATCAACTGCTGAAGTTGCTGCAGCTCGAGCGCGATGCCGAGGCGCTTCGGCTCGCCGAGGAACGCGAGACGCTTTCGTTGGGCGAGCTCGAGGCGCGCGGGCTGGTGCTGTTGGACCTCGAATCGAAGGAAGAATCGGTCGGACTGGGCGGCCGGGCGGTGGTGACCTTCGTCCGCGGCGATCGCCGTCCCCTGCCCGCATCGTTTTCTTCCGGAGACCTCGTCTCGGTCAGCCCGCGAAAGTCTCCGGTCGATCTTCCTCCCAGCGGCCTGGTGACCCGGGCGTCCCGTCAGCAGATTCAAGTCGCGTTCGACAAGCCGCCGCCGCCCTGGGTCAACGAAGGCCGGCTGCGGTTGGACAAGGTCGCCAACCAGGTCACGTACGATCGAATTCGATCGGCGGTGCTCAAGGTGAAGGGCTACGAGCACGGCGCCGTACGCCAGCGGCGCGAAGTTCTGCTCGGCCGGGCCGAACCGCGCTTCGAACGCCTTCCCGACTTCATCCCCACCCGCGCCCTCAACCCCGAGCAGCGCGACGCAGTGGCGATGGCCCTCGCGGCGCAGGACTTCTTCCTCGTCCACGGACCTCCGGGAACAGGCAAGAGCACGGTGCTGGCCGAAGTCGCTTTCCACCTCGCGGCGGGCGGAAAACGGCTGCTGTGCACCGCCGCGAGCAACGCCGCGGTCGATCACTTGCTCGAGCTGTGCCTGGCGCAGGGCTTAAGCGCAGTGCGGGTCGGGCATCCGGGTCGGGTGATGCCGCACCTTCAAGAGCACACGCTCGACCTGCAGGTGGAAGAGCACCCCGATCGAATTTTGTCCCGCGAGCTGTTCGATGAGGCCTTCGAGCTGCAGGGCTACGCGCGTCGCCAGCGCAACCAGGGCCGCAGCCGGGCCCGCTTCTCGAATGCCCGCGAAGCGCAGTTCGAGGCCAGGCGGCTGATGGACGAAGCCCGGAAGCTCGAGCGCAAGGCCGTCAACACCGTGCTCGCGCGCTCCCAGGTGGTCTGCGCGACCTGTGCCTCGCTCGATGGACACGTGCTCTCAGGTGAGCTGTTCGACGTGGCGCTGCTCGATGAAGCGACCCAGGCCACCGAGCCCACCGCGCTGATCGCGTTTACCAAAGCGCCGATCGTGATCCTCGCCGGAGACCCGCAGCAGCTGTCGGCCACCGTGCT
>JAYVCD010000251.1:0-5375 GCA_043750125.1 Archangiaceae bacterium
CAGCATCTGCGCCAGGGCCGTCAGCCGCAGGCGGGCGACTTCCAGCCGTTCGGCCCGGCCCTCGAGGCGGCGGCGAAACGTGGCGTCATCGTCGCTGTCAGCCCCGGGTTGCACCGAACAAGGCTAACGCGGAAAACGCCCCCTCGGGCCTGCCGTAGCGGTGGCACAAAGCGACGCTCGGGGATTAAGGAGACGGCCAATCCCGTGCAGCTGCTCTCGCTCACCTATGAGCACTTTCGCAATCTGAAGAGGGTTCAGCTGGTGCCGGGTCCCCGGGCGACGGTCGCCGTGGGCGAGAACGGACAGGGGAAGACCAACCTGCTCGAAGGGCTGTATTTCCTCGCGACGCTCAAGCCGCTGCGCGCCGCGAAGTTGTCCGAGTTGGTGGCGTTTGGTCAGCCGACCGCGCGGGTGACCGGCCGATTTCTGCTCTCGGGCGCCGAGCGGGAAATCTCGGTCGAGGTGGGGGCGGGCTCGCGGCAGGCGTACGTCGACGGGAAGCGGGCGGCGAGCCTCGAGGCGTATTTCGGGGGAGTCAGCGTGGTGGCGTTCACTCCGGACGACCTGCAGGTGGTGAAGGGAGGTCCGGAGGGTCGGCGAAACTTCCTCGACCGCGCGGTCTTCAACCGCTTCCCCGCGTTCCTCGCCGAGAGCCGCGAGTACGTCAAGGCGCTGAAGTCGCGAAACCGGCTGTTGAAAGAGGGCGCTCCGGCGGCGCATTTGTCGGCGTGGGACGCGACGCTCGCGCGGGTGGGCGCGCGGCTGTGGTCCCGGCGTCGGGCTCTGATGGGAGAATTGGCAGTGCGCGCGCAAGGCGCTTTTTTCCACATCGGCCGGACCGAAGAGCCAGCGCAGTATGGGTACGTTCCCTCTCACGTCGACGGGCTCGACTTCGCCGCCGCCACCGAGCTTCAGCTGCAGTTGGCGCTGGCTGCGGCGCTCGAGCTTCGGCTGCCGCGAGACCAGGAGCGGGGCTTCACCTCGGTGGGCCCGCACGTCGATGATCTCGAGCTCTCGCTGGGGATTCACGCCGCCCGGGCGTTCGCCTCGCAAGGCCAGGCCCGGGCGCTGGTGTTGGCGTGGAAGGTGGCGGAAATCGAGAACCTGCACGCCCACTCGGGATTCTTGCCGCTGCTGTTGTTGGATGACGTCTCGAGCGAGCTGGACCCTGAACGAAACCAGTACCTGATGTCGTACCTGGCCGAGTCGGGCGCGCAGGTCTTCCTCACGACGACGGATCCAGCCCTGGTGCAGCGCGCGGCGGGGCTGGGAACCGTCTGGTACCAGGTAAAGGCGGGCACGGTAGAACGGGCCTCATCATGACCCAGGGCCCTCGCCGCGAGTTCTTCGCCTACCACCCGAAGAAATGGCGCCTGGCGCTTGCGATCGCCGCGGCGAGCAGCCTGGTCCTGACGGCGTGGGCGATGGCCAGTGCAGTGCGCGGCGGGGCGCCGCTCGAGTTTGCGCGCGCGGGAATCAGCGCCGGGCTGGTGCTCGCGATGCTGACGGTGCACCTGAAGCTTCGGCCCCGGCCCGACTGGGGAGTGCGGGTGACCCCGACGGCGCTGACGGTCTCGCGCCCATCGGCCGGAAAAATTGAAATTCCGTGGAGCGGGGTGAAGGACATTCAGCGCATCGGCGCGGACCGCGAGACGGTGGCGATCTTCGTCGGCGAGGACAAGCGGGTGCTGGTCTCGCGCCATTTGTTTTCGTCCAAGGCCGAGTTCGAGGCGCTGGCGGCGATGATCGACGAGCAGCGCCCGCCGACGCTGCACGACGCGTAGAGGTAGATTTCACTCGATGGGCGGGACCTCGGTCACTTCTTTCCCCCGAGCCGCTCTCGCCTGCGAACGAAAGTCGTTGAGGCGCCCGAACGTCGAAGCCTCGCGCTCGGGCCATCGATGGCATGCATCCCCACCTCAGTGCGGGCGGAGTCACCATCGTCGTCATCACCACCACCGCCGCGAACGTCGCCCCGTCGATGATGCGCTCGCCCTTCACGGCCAGGGTCAGCCCGACGTTCGCGAAGATCAACCCCACCTCGCCGCGGGGAATCGATGGGCTGACGAGGCGCTCCTCATCGAAGGTTGGCGCGTCCTCAGGTTCTGGGAGACGGAAATTCGTAGCTGTCCTGCAGCTGTCGCCGCCGAGATCGCGCGCGAGCTGCGAACAGCATTGCGCGCTTGACGAGTGGTCTGAAGGATCGTGCGAATCGTGAAGTACGGTTTGGGCGTTGGTCACCCGAGAATCGCTGCTGGTTTGGTTGCGACGTTTGGGGCGTGCCGCGAATACTCGGCACGCCCGCAAGAACGGATCACTCGGCGTCAGCTACGCAACAGCGCGAAGAGTCGCCTCCTTCTGCGGCAGCTTGACCCGGGAGAGGATGCTGATCAGCGATTGCAGCTTCTCCACCTGCAGCCCGCGGAACATGATCCCCGTCTTACCGACCGTGACGGTGACTCCCTTGAGCTTCCCGTCGGTCAGCGCTTTCGTCAGCAGGACCGCCGTCGTATTGCGGTTCTTCAACGGTCGCTTCGGGCGACGACTCCGAGCGGCGAGCCGGATCTCATCGAGGGTCGCGTGCTCAAGGTCGACCTTGCTGGCCTTGCCACTGCGCTCAACCGACACTCGCACCTCGTCGAAGGACGGGTTGTCTTTGGTGAGCAGCCCCAGCGCCGACTCGAGCCGGCTCATTCCATACTTTTCGACCTCGGCGCGGGAGGCGACGCTGACGACCTGCATGCTTCGAGTCGCGGTTCGCACCGGTACTTTCAGGTAGCTCTCCACGAAGGCCTTCATCGTTGCGAAGCCTGCGGCCAGGTAGAGGGGAGGTGAGGACTCCACCACTTCAGTCACCGACTTCCAGAGTGCGACGAAGTGTTCCGAGCCGCCCTTCTGCGCGAGGGCGATTTTCTCGCGGCTCACTTCCCAGCGCGCCTTCAAGCCTGCGTCGACCACCATCTTGATCGTCGAGGAATGACCTTCAGTGGATTCTGGCATCGTCTTCAACCCCCAGTGAGACCGGCAGCAAGATGCTGACGGACCCAGAGACAGACGAAGGAAATGCTCGATTGTTCATCGCGGGAGCGACGATTTCGTCGCGCCGTCCGACCGGCCAATCCGCGCCGTCCGACCGGCGGGAGCAGCGTCAGCTTTCGGAAAGTCGCGTGCCGAGGCGGTCAGAGCTTCTTGCTGAACGCCTTCTTGCAGTCGTGCTCCATCTCGCCCGCCCCTGCTCAGCGGGCTGATTGGCGAGGTACACCCTGGCGCCCGAGTTCTCGAAGTTCAGGTAGGACGAGCCATTGGCCGGAACGTCAACCGGCACAGTGATCCCCAGCAGCCGATCTCTTTTCTCCCCTCCGGCGGTGTCGCTCTGCAGGGTCGGAAAAAGGCTGGTTTGGCGGTAACGCACGCCCCCGACACAGGCTTCGACCACGTGCTCCCCGGCAGGAAGCTGAATTTCGACGTATTGGTCATGCGAGATGTCGCCCACCAATTGATTGTCCACCAGCAAGCACGCCAGCGCCGCTTCGGCCATCCTCCGAAGCATGGGTACTCCCGCAAGAACGATCCTCCCGCCCCCCGTCTCTCCAGGGCCACCTGCCTGAAACCCCCTTTGTTGCGCTTATCGGTTGAAGAGTTGGGCGCGCAGGCAGAGAAGATTCTGCGGCTGGCGACGAGGCTGGTCGAAGGCGAGAACGTCACCCTGCTCTGCTCGAAAGGCTGCTTTCTGCCCGAGGTCTGCCACCGCACCGCCCTCGCAGAGTTGATCGAAGCGGCGCGCGCTGAGCTTGTCGCCGAACGGGCTTTCGCCGCCCACGCGTCTGACGAGGCCAGGTCAAGGCCAGCGTTGCGCTGAGTCTCAAACAAGGAGACGTTGTCGGGCGTCCAGGTCTCGTCGCCGGTGGACGCCTTCGATTCGCCGAGGGGTCAGCCCCTCTCAACGATCAACAGGTTCAGTTGTCGAGGGCGCCCTGTGCGATCCAAAGGCGCAGCAGCTCAACCGCTTCGGGTTCGGTCGCAATCAAACCTCGTTGTTGTCCTCCGTCTGGCAGAGCCTTGAAGACGTCCGTCGGCATCAGATTTTCGCAGTCTTTCCAATTCGGATTGATGTCGGTAATTGGCTGCGCTGTGGAGCCCGTCAATTTGTAGATGATGTGACTGAGCTCAGGATGGCCAGGCACCACGTAGGGCGTACGGGCCCCATTGGATTGGCAATAAAACGAGCTTGTTTTCAGGCTTGCGATCGAAACCGCGGCGAGCAGGCGGGGCTCGAAGACTTGATGGCAGCGGTTGCAAGCACGGTCAAAGATCGGCTGTATGTCTCGATGGAAAAGGACCGGCGCACCTGCATCGACCTGGATCGGGCTTCCTGAATCCAAAGCGCCAGAGTCGCGTGAACCTTCGGGGCCGCTGTCCGCTCTCAGCTCAGCAGCCTGACCGCACGCCCACCCGGAGACAGCCAAGCTTAGAAGCAGACCCCAGGTCGGCATCGCCAATCGCATTTCAGCGTTCATCCGCGACAGATAGGTGCTGAGCCGAGGGGGCACAATCCGTCGGTTTGGAACGCGATTGTCCTGATCGCGCGGACGGTCGGCAGTCAATCCTCGGCTGGATCCCTGCTGTTCGCGACCCGGCCGATGGATGAGCGAACCCCTGAAGTCGTTGTTGCCGCGGGCTTTGTTTGCCAGCGCGCCGCAATCACAATCATGCCGACTCCGAACGTGACCCAGACGAACGAGAGGATCCGCCTACGTGCGAGGTCATCGGCGAGCCAGCGCGCAGTAAAAATGGCTCTTCTGGACTGTGTGTGGGTCGAATCGAGCGTGAGTTGAGGCGATCGACGTGAAGCCCAGGTGGCGGCGCTCGCGGTGCCCGAAGTGCAGCAAGCCCTGCTCAATTCACGACACCCGACCAGCCCGTACCTGGCGAGACCTCGCCTTCGGCAAGCAGGTGTTCTGGCTCCGCTACGCGCCCAGGCGAGTGAACTGCGCGACTTGCGGCGTCCACGTCGAGCAAGTGCCGTGGGCGGCTGAAGGAAGGCGCTCGACGACTGGCGGGCCTGGGCGAGCCGCAGCCGGCTCAAACCCTTCGTGAAGCTGGCGGGCACCATCAAGCGCTTCAGTCACGGGCTCATCGCGTACGTCCGCACCGGCTTGAGCAACGGACCGCTCGAAGGACTCAACAACAAGACCAGAACGATCACTCGTCGCGCGTATGGCTTTCACCGAGTTCAGGCATTGATCTCAATGATCTTCCTCTGCTGCGGCGGAATCACGCTCGCACCGCCCCTTCCGGGGAGCCACATCAACTCCATGAGGACCTCTTTTATTGCGACGATCGGCCAATGCACTCATCGCGTCCTCAAAGGCGGG
>JAYVCD010000252.1:0-16829 GCA_043750125.1 Archangiaceae bacterium
AAGCGACTCTGGATTCTCCGTCGTTGGATCAACTGGCGAGGCCACCCGCGCTCGAAGTCCCCATCGGCGTCTGCCCCATCACCGCCGACTTCCTTCCGCCGAACCTGAAGAAGCACGTCGACCCCAAGGCTCCGGTGCCGCTGCGCATGATGGCAGCCAAGTCCCTGGTTCCTCTGTCCCCTTCGGACATGGTGGGCGCGCTGTTCATGCTCACCTTCGACGCAGAAACCAACATTCGCGAAACGTCGGTGAAGACCGCCAGCGGGTTGCCCGACCGGATTCTCGCCGCCGCCCTGCGCGACGAAGCCATCAAGCCCCCCGTGCTCGGGTGGATGCTGGGTCTTCACTGGAAGAACGACAACTACGCCGAGATGCTGGTCCTCAACGCCACCACTCCGGACGAAGCCGTGGCTCTGGTGTCCGCGCAGTGCGGGGTGCGTCTGGCCGAGATCATCGGCGGCAACCAACTGCGGATCCTTCGTCATGAAGAGATCTTGCGGCAGCTGGCCCTCAACCCGAGCGCTGCGGGCGCGCTGATCGACGGGGTCTGCGACTTCGGCGTTCGCTCAGGCCTGGCGATGTCCGACGTGCCTCAAATGCAGACCGCGCGCATTCGGCTCTTTGGCCCGAATGCCAATGACAAGCCGCCGGACCCCGGCACCACCGCTGACGCGCTGTTGATGGAATTCTCAGAGCTGGCCGACGAGGCCGCCCCTCCGATGGAAGAGGGCAAGCGGCTGAGTTTTTCGCAGCGGATCATGAAGATGAACATCGCTGAAAAGATCAAGCTCGCCACCAAGGGCAACAAGGAAGCACGCGCCATCTTGATTCGCGACTCGAACAAGCTGGTGGCTGTGGCGGTCATTCGCAGCCCAGGTCTCACCGACGGCGAGGTCTTGCTTCAGGCCGGGAACAAGACCGCGCAGGACGACGTGCTGCGCGTCATCTACAACGACCGCGAGTGGACGAAGAAGTACCGGGTCAAGCTGGCTCTGGTGAAGAATCCCAAGGTGCCGCAGGCGATCGGAATGAAGCTGATGTCGACCCTGCGCGAAAGCGACATCAAGGTCCTCGCCCGCGACAAGAACGTCCCCAACATCATTCAGATGATGGCGAAGAAGATGATGGAAAAGAAAGACGGCGCCAAGAAAGACGCGAAGTAGCTCAGGCTTCTGCGATCTCGTCGTCGTTCATCAGCTCATCGACGCTTTGAGAAGGCTGCTCATCGAGGGTGGCCAGCGCCTGCTGCAGCGACTCACGGGTTCGCTCGCGCACTGCTTCCTCGCCCTTGATCCGCCCGTAGAGCGCTTTGACCCGATCTTCGTGCCGGGCCGAAGCGTCCTCGAAATCGCTGATGCGCTTGCGCAGTCCGCTGATCTCGTCGGCGAACGCCGAGGCCTGTGCGCCCAGCTGGGTCTTCGCCGAATCGAGATCGATCTGAGCTTGCTCCAGCTGCCCGCGAATCTCTTCGAGGTCGCGCTCGCGCTCTTCGTGCTGGGTCTTCAGCGCATCGTGTTCGCCACGCAATTCGGACAGCTGGTCCTGGGCTTCCTGACGCGCCGAATCGGCCTCACCGCTGGTGGTCCGCAGCATCCCCAGCTCGGTTTCCATCGAGTCGGTTCGCTCTTGCATCGCGTCGAAGTCGGACTGAAGCGTCGACAGCTTGGCGCCTGCGCTGCGCGCTTCTTCCTTCGCGGTCATCATCTGTTGATCAAGCTTTTTCCGATCGGCCGCCAGCTGGTCACCCTTGGTCGTGAGCGTCTTCAGCTGGGCGTCGCGGCGGGCCATCTCTCCGGATGAATCGGACATTTGCTGCTCGAGGGCGGTCTCTTTCTCGTGCAGGTCGACGACTTCCTGGTCCTTCTCGTTGAGCTCGGTTTTCAGCCGGAGAATTTCTTTGTCCTTCTTGTTCACCTGGTCCTTGAGGGCGAACAGGTCCTTCGTCTCGCTCTTGCCCCCGGCGCTCTTCGCTGTCTCGAGCTCGGTCTGCTGATTTTCGACCTGCGATTCGAGGGTGCGAATCTTCTCTTCAAGCTCGTCGTTGCGGCCTCGGGCTTCGTCCAACGAGCCCGTCAGCTCGGTGACGCGGCTCTTGAGCGCACGCATGTCGGTGGCCTCATTACTGCCAGGCCGACCCGCAGGCGGCGCAAAAAGCGTGGGCTCGACCGGCATCCCGATCAGCGTGCGCTCTTCGGCCGGGAATTCTTCCTCGGTTACCGGCGGAACAGGCAGCTCTTCTTCGACCTGAAAATCTTCGAGCTCAGCCTTCGGGGGTTCTCCAGCCGAAGTCTTGTCGTCGAACATCGCGTCGACCATTTCGAAGTCAGGGTCATTGTTGCCGACCGTCTCTTCGTTCGTCGGCCCGTCGAGCGAAATGTCTTCGACCGGCGCGCTCGGCTTCTCGTCTTCGAGGAATTCGTTGAGGTTGACCTGATCCTCTTCGATGTCGTCCGACGGCAATTCGGGCAGCCCGATCAGAGTCCCGGCGCGATCGACAATCGCCTGAGGATCGAACGGCTTGCCGAGGTAATCGTCGGCGTGAGTCTTCAGCTTCTTGTGCTGTCCAAATCCGTCGGGGTTGCCCACAATGATGACCGGCACGGTCTTGAGCTCATCATCGCTCTTGAGCTTCTTGCAGATGATGTAGCCGTTTTGCCCTGCCGCGAGGTCGACCGCGAGGACGACCAGTGCGGGCCGGGAGCGGCGAATCAGCTCGGCGCAGCCCTTCCCGTCGGTGGTCTCTTCGACGCCGAACCCGCGCGCGATCAGCTTGTCCTTCATCGCGCGGGACAAGGCGGCATCGTTTTCGACGATTAAGATGTTCTTGGACATGGGCAGATCGGGAACGCTATCGGCCCCCCACTATGGGGTCAACGCTCTAGAGCGGCAGCCGGGACTTCAGCCATCCCTGTAGCGGTCGCACGCTCTGGCAACAGCTGGCGGACGTCGCGTTCGTCGAGGTCGCTGACCAAGCGGTAAACGACATCGCCGTCACGCCAGCTGACGACATTGAACCCGTTGCCCGAGCCAAATTCCGCTTCTGGCAGCAGCGCCACATCGTCTTCCGGCGCCTGGTAGACGAACAGCCCCAGGGGCCGGCTGGCCTTCTCACCGGGCCGCTGGGTGTCGTAACGAATGAAGGCGGCCTGGTTCTCTCTCACGTTCAAGAGCCGAGCACCGAAGGCTGTGGCATTGGGGAAGCGGGGGACGCTGACCCGGTGGTTGAGCTTGCCGCCGAACCAGTCTTCGAGCTCGCGTGGGGTCCGCTGCTGGATCTCGAGTGGGAATTGCCGGGCGTAGCGAGAAGTCACGTCGTCGATGAACAGCCGACGTTGAAAGGCACGCCACTGGTGGTTCGCAGCCACTGCGCAGAGGGCGACCGAGGCCGCCGCTGCCGACCACCGAAGGACGCGGCGTCGCAGCTGCGTCTTCTGCTCGGTGCGAATGCCCGCCAGCAAACTGTCTTTCAAGCGCTGGGGGGCGAGGGGACCACCGGCTCGGGCTGCAGCGCGGATGATCGCCAGCTGGTTGCGCTCGGCCTCAACGGTCTGGGAGCAGGGAGCGCACGCGGCAAAATGCTGCTCGAGCTCGAGTCGTTCATCGGAAAGCAGCTCCCCATCCAGATAGGGGTAAAGCAGCCTGTCGAGCTCGAGACAGTTCATGGGTCGGTGCTGAACCCAGTTCTACCCCAGCTTCTTCCGGGCTCTGAATTCCACCAGAGAAATCGGGGCTTCAGCCGACCCCCGGGGGCGGTCAAGCAGGGCCTTTTGGAGCGCCTTGCGGCCGCGAAACAGCCGGCTCATCACCGTTCCCACCGGCACATCGAGAATCTCAGCGATCTCTTTGTACGAAAATTCCTGAAGGTCGGCGAGGATCAGCACCATTCGAAAGTCGATGGCCAGCGCGTCAATCGCCTTCAAGACGTCTTCGCTCATCACCCGGTCAAGCAGCAGGTCTTCGGGGTTCTGCGCGGCGTCCGTGGCGTCCTGGCTGAAAAACTGGGCGTTCACCGAGTCGCGTTCGGAAGCATCCGAAAGGGTGCGTTCTTTGACTGAACGGCGGTATTTGTTGATGAAAGTATTGGTCAGAATCTTGAAAAGCCAGGCGCGGAAATTGGTCCCTCGCTCGAACTTGTCGAAGAACCGGTAAGCCCGCATCACTGCGTCTTGAACCAGATCCTCTGCGTCGCGCTCATTGCGGGTCAGTCGGAGGGCCGAACCGTACAGGCCGTCGAACCAAGGAGCTGCCATCTGCTCGAACTGCATCTTCATGACGTTCGTCTGTCTGCTGCCCACAGTTTCCTCCGAACAAGCTGTAACGCGCCGGCCGGACTTTCCATTCCTATTCGTGTGCACCCGGTGGGCCGGGATTCAGATGGGGCCAAGGCCTCGTTACTACAGGAAAAGCAGAGCCGAGCGCTGCGCGCCATCTGACGCATCGGTCAGAATGCCGCGCAGGCGCCGAGGCAATTTGTCATTTCCGAGGCTTCTTGCCCTCGATGGCATCTTCGATCGACAGGTAGTCGTAACCCAGGTCGCGGGCGACGGCGGCGTAGGTGATGAATCCCCCGTAGGTGTTGAGGCCCTTGGCCAGCGCCTTGTCCTGGCGCACCGCTTCGATCAGGCCCATGTCGGCGATCTTTCGGCCGTAGGGGCGAGTGGCGTTGGTGAGGGCGAAGGTCGAAGTTCGGGGAACGGCGCCCGGCATGTTGGCGACGCAGTAGTGGATTACTCCGCTGACTTCGTAAGTCGGGTGGTCGTGGGTGGTCGGTTTGCAGGTCTCGATGCAGCCGCCCTGATCGACGGCGACATCGACCACCACTGACCCCTTGGACATTTCGGCGATCAGCTCGCGGCTGACGAGCTTGGGCGCCTTCGCCCCGGGGATCAGCACGCCTCCGACAACGAGGTCGGCCTCGCGCACCGCGGTGCTGATGTTTTCAGAGTCCGAGTACAGGGTGGTGACCCGACCCAGGAAAATATCGTCGAGGTAGGTGAGGGTATTGACGTTCACATCGAGAATGGTGACCTGGGCGCCCATTCCGACCGCGACCTTCGCAGCGCACGTGCCGACGACTCCGCCGCCGATGATGACGACCTTGGCGGGGGCCACGCCGGGCACGCCTCCCAGCAGAATGCCTTTGCCCCCGTGCGCCTTTTCCAGCGACGACGCCCCGACCTGAATCGACATTTTTCCCGCGACCTCGCTCATGGGCTTGAGCAGGGGCAGCGAACCGTCGTCGAGTTGAATGGTCTCGTAGGCGACCGCGGCGACCTTCTTTTTCACCAGCACCTTTGCCAGCTCGGGCACGGCCGCAAGGTGGAAGTAGGTGTAGATGATTTGCCCTTCTTGAATCCGTTCGTATTCGGGCTCGATTGGCTCTTTGACCTTGATGATCATCTCTGAGCGTTTCCAGAGATCGTCGGCGCTGTTGATGATCTTCGCTCCGACGCGTTCGTAGTCGGCGTCGCTGATGCCCGCGCCTTCACCCGCGCCCTTCTCGACGAGCACGGTGTGGTTGGAACCGATGAATGCCTTCGCGCCTGCGGGAATGAGACCTACCCGGTACTCACGCGTCTTGATTTCTTTGGGAACGCCGATGATCACGAACAGCCTCCTGGCTTTTTTTTGGGGTGCTCTTGCGCGCGGCAAACTCAGTTGAAATCCAGGCCGAGTCAAATCCTTTCGGGTGACGCTCTGCGGCACGCAAAGCCGGTGGGGGAACCTCGCAAATGAGGCTGCGGGTAAGAATCCCCACTGTGTCGCTGGAAACGTCGATTTCGGTGGGGCGGCGACCCCAAACGTCCACCGTTTCAACCCACCGCCGATGGCTGAGTTGTTGCCCTCTGGGTGCCGAATGCCCACCCACCTGAAGACGGCGATGTGCGGGGTAGGTGTGTGCGTATGCCTGCTGCTGGGCTGTGAAGGGACCTTCGGCCTTCCCGACCGGGTGGCCATCGGGAAGCCCGCTGAGGTCCCTACCAACGCCGAGGTGGGCGTGTCGGGGCTGCGCAGGCTGACCCGGGTCGAGCTCGATGCGACGCTCGAAGACTTGCTCGGGGACAGCAGTCGTTCGGCGCAGGCGCTGTTGCCCGCCGACTCGACCGACCCCTTCGACAACGACTACCGCACCCAATTGCCTTCGGCGGCGCTGATTGAATCGGTCGAGCAGCTGGCGGTGGACACCGCGACGCGCACCCTCGCTGACCCGGTGAAGCGGGCGAAGATTGTTCCTTGCACCCCCAGCGGGCCCAGCGACACCGGCTGCCTCAACGCCGTGATCAGCTCGCTGGGTCGACGACTGCTTCGCCGCCCGCTGCTGGATGCCGAGATTGCGAATTACGCCACGCTGCAGTCGTACGCGGTGGAAGCCAACAGCTTCGATCTCGGGGTGAAGCTGGTGATTCGCGCGCTGGTCCAGGAACCGGAGTTCCTGTACCGCACCGAGATTGGAACGCCCGTTGTGGGCAAGCCCGGAATCCATCGATTGGGCGCCTACGAGATGGCGACCCGCTTGTCGTACTTCCTGTGGGGAACGACGCCCCCCGACTGGTTGCTGGACGCAGCGATGAACGGAGAGCTGGCCGGCAAAGACGGAGTTCGGCTCGCCGCTTCGAAGCTGCTGGCCGACCCCCGCGCGCGCGCCCGGGTCGAGCGCTTCCACGCGCTGTGGCTTGGGTACCACCGCCTTCCGCACGCGATCGACCTGACCACCGCCTTGCAGGCCGAGAGCGCCGCGCTGGTCGACAAGGTCGTCTTCGACGACAAGGCAGACTATTTCGAGCTGTTTCGTTCGAACCAATCGTTCCTCAACTCGACCCTGGCGACGCACTACGACATCTCTGGGTTCAACGGCGGCTCGAGCTTCGCGTGGACTCCGTATGGAAGTGCCAAACGCAAAGGCCTGCTGAGCCACGGCTCGGTGCTTTCGGCGGGCGCGAAGTTCGCCGACACCAGTCCGACCCAGCGGGGGATCTTCGTGCGCACCCGGCTGTTGTGTACCGACGTGCCGGCGCCGCCGGCGAACGCCAACGTGGATCAACCGCCCACCAGCCCGACCAGCAATTGCAAGGTCGACCGCTACGCGAGCCACGCTTCCGTGGGCAACTGCAAGACCTGCCACGACAACCTGGACCCGATTGGCTTTGGAATCGAGAACTACAACCGTGCGGGGCAATACCGCGTTACCGACGATGGCCAGCCGGGCTGTGCGATCGCGGGGAAGGGAAAGATCGCGGGCTTGTCGACCGGCGATGGCAATTTCGAGGGCATTACGGGCCTGTCGGATCTGCTGATGGACAGCGGTCGGTTCGAGCAATGCATCGTGACCCAGGTGTTTCGATTCGCCTCGGGCCGCCGCGAAGGGCCGATGGATCTGGCGCTGCTCGACAACCTGACGACGAGCTTCAAGAAGAAGAACCGGCTCTTTTCCGAGCTGCTGCTCGACACCGTGTCCGACGACACCTTCGCCTTCCGCAAGGAGGAAGCACCGTGAAGGAAAAATTCGCCCTCCACCGAAGGTCCGTTCTCAAGGGGTTGGGTGGGCTGAGCCTCGCGCTGCCGCTGCTCGAGATCATGCTCGATGGGAGGAACGCCTGGGCCCAGGCGGCGCCCCCAATGCGCTACCTCGTCTTCTTCAATGGCCAGTCGCAGGGGGCCGATGGCGATGGCTCGCCCAGCCAACTGGTCCCCACGACGATTGGGGCCAACTACGACCTCAAGAGCGCGCTGGCGCCGCTGGGGGCGTTGAAGAGCGAGGTCAGCGTCATTTCGGGTCTGAAGATCCCGACCGCATTCGAAAATGGCGGAGTGGTACCCGCGGGAGGACGCCGCGATGACTTCCACGTCTCGTCGCTTTCGCCCTTGCTGTCGGGAGTCAAATCGAACGCGGGCAGCTCTTCGTCGGGTGAAACCTCGGACCAGACGGTGGCCGGCTTTCTGGCCGGGACGACCGCGTTCAAGTCGCTGTGCTACCGGGTGCAGGCCGACTGGTACCTCTCGGTCTCGGCGCCGTATGGCCGCGACATGATTTCGTACAAGCTCGATTCGACGAACAAGGTAGTGCCAATCGTGCCCCAGACCAGCCCGAGGCAGGCCTTTGCGGCGCTGTTCGGAAGCTTCACTCCTCCCGGAACTGATCCTGCGGTGGCCCGACAGCTCGACTTCGATCGTCGTTCCCGCCGCAGCGTTCTCGATTTGGTCGTGGGCGACACCCAGCGGTTGCTTCCGAAGCTGGGTGCGGCCGACAAGCTGCGAATGCAAAGACACCTGGACGAGCTTCGCGCGCTCGAGCTGAGGGTGGCCGCCATTCCTCCGGTGCAGACCAGCGTTTGCGTCAAGCCGATGGATCCGGGGGCGGATTCCGGCGTGGGCAGCCCGCAGGGAGTCAATGCAGCGGGCGACAACACGTACACCCAGAATCTGGGCTACAGCAATGAAGAGCAGCGGGCGAAGGTGTTCTGCGATCTGATCCACATGGCGATGACCTGCGACTTGACCCGGGTCGCTTCGCTGCAGATGACGATGTTCCAGTCTCACCTCAACATGTACCCGCTGACCGGGCAGGCGACGGACTGTCACGAGCTGGGGCATGGGGGAGTGCCGGGAGGCTCGGTGGCCCAGGCCAAGGGCATCGCCTGGCACATGAAGCACTTCGCCTACCTCGTTCAGAAATTCAAAGACTCGCCCGAAGGCAACGGCACGATGCTCGACTCGATGGCGATCACTTCTCTGTGGGAAGGCGGTCACGGCTTTGACCCCGGTGGGAACAAGCCCAACAGCACCCACAGCACCGAGAACATGACCGTGCTGCTCGCGGGTCGTGCGGGCGGGCTGAAGCCGGGCAAGCACATCGTTGCCACCGGCAAGCATCCGGGAAATGTGCTCGTCACCGCGATGAAGGCCGTCGGCTATTCAAAAGACACGTTGGGCGAAGTGACGGGGGGCATTCCCGAACTGAAGACCTGACGGCTCTGGGGTGGCATGGTCCGTCGCCATGCGAGTGCTGAAGATCAATGGGCGCGAAGCGACTGTCGACGTGCCGGACGATGTGCCCTTGCTGTGGGTGATCCGCGAGGAGCTCGAGTTGTGCGGGACCAAGTTCGGCTGCGGAATGGCGCTGTGTGGGGCGTGCACCGTGCACCTCGACGGGCAGCCGGTACGCTCTTGCGTGACGCCGGTGGGAATGGCGGCAGGCAAAGAAATCACCACCATCGAAGGGCTCTCGGTCGACGGCTCGCATCCGCTTCAGCAGGCGTGGCTCAAAGAGAACGTGCCGCAGTGTGGCTACTGTCAGTCCGGTCAAATCATGCAGGCTGCGGCCCTGCTCAAAGACAAGCCGCGACCTACCGACGAAGACATCACTGCGGCGATGAGCGGGAACATCTGTCGGTGTGGGACGTACGGCCGCATTCGCGCAGCGATCAAGCGGGCGGCAGGACCATGAGCACGCCGAGAAAAGGGGATCTGTCGCGGCGCGGTCTGCTGCAGGCGGGCGCAGCGATGGGCGGTGGGCTGACCCTCGGGGTGTGGATTCCCAGTCAGGCTCGCGCCGCAACCTCGAATGCAAAAGTGTTCGCGCCCAACGCGTGGATTCGGGTGACGAGCGACGATCGGGTGCAGTTCGTCTTGAGTCCGGTCGAGATGGGGCAGGGGGTGATGACGTCCCACGCGATGATGGTGGCCGAGGAGCTTTTCGTCGCTCCGCAGAAGCTCGAGTGCCTGTTTGCGGAAGCCGACCGCGCCTACGACAACCCGGCCCTTTTCTACCAGGTCACGGGTGGGTCGACGAGCGTGCGGACGGCATGGGAGCCCCTGCGCACCGCTGCGGCGACGGCGCGCGAGATGTTAATCGCCGCGGGCGCGCGCAAGTGGAAAGTCAGCACCCGGGACTGCTTTGCCGAAGACGGCGCGGTGGTGCACCGCCCGACGAGCCGACGCCTTTCCTATGGCGAGCTGGCGCAGAGCGCGGCCCAGAGCGACGCGCCGAAGGTGACGCTGCGAACGAAGGACTTCCGGGTGATCGGCAAGTCGATCGATCGGCTCGACGCGCGGCCGAAGGTCGATGGGACGGCGATCTACGGGATGGACGTGAAGTTGCCGGGGATGAAGATCGCGGTGGTGGTGCGCTGTCCGGTCTTCGGCGGAAAGGTGAAGTCATTCGACGCGGACGAGGCGAAATCCTTTCCCGGGGTCGAGGCGGTGGTCGAGATTTTCTCGGGGGTCGCGGTGGTGGCCGCCCGGTATTGGCAGGCTTCGCGGGCGTCGAAGCTGCTGAAGGTCGAGTGGGACGAAGGGCCGATGGGTCAGGAAGATTCGAACACGATGCTCGAGCGGTACCGGGCGGCGCTGAAGAGCGAGCGGGGCAAGAAGGTGAGATCCGAAGGAGAGCTCGACCGGGGGTTTGCCGAAGCGAGCCAGGTATTGGAGGCCGAATATACGGCTCCGTACGTGGCGCACGCGACGATGGAGCCGATGAACGCCACCGCCCGCCTGCTCGATGGCCGGCTCGAAGTGTGGTCAGGCGCGCAGGGGGCGGGAAGTCCGCTCGAGTACGCCCAGCGGCACAGCGGGCTGCCCGCCAAGAGGATCACCATTCACCAGGCGTTCGCCGGCGGAGGTTTTGGCCGACGAGGACAGGCCGACTTCGTGGGGGAAGCGGTGGCATTGACGGTGGCGATCAAGGCGCCGGTGAAGGTCATCTGGTCGCGCACGGACGACATGCAGCACGACTTCTACCGACCGATGGCGGTGAACACGATTCGCGGAGGACTGTCGGCCGAAGGGAAGGTCACCGCCTGGCACCACCGCACCGCGACGCAGTCGATTCTCTCGACCGGAGCTCCGGACCTGGCGGCGCCGGCGTTTCCCAACATTTTGTCCCCGGGTTTGAAGAAATGGCTGGGGGCCCGGGTGGGCGGCCTCTTCGACGGGGTGATGGTGGACGACACTTCGACCGAGGGCGCGGCGACAATTGCCTACGAGCTGCCGAACCTCGCCGTCGATTTCGTCCAGATGCACTCGGGAGTCCCGGTCGGGTTCTGGCGTTCGGTGGGTCACTCGCACCAGGCATTCGTGGTCGAGAGCTTCATCGACGAGCTGGCGAGCGCGGCGGGCAAAGACCCATTCGAGTTCCGCCGCGCGCTGTTGTCGACGAAGCCTCGCAACCGCGGGGTGCTCGAGCTGGTGGCTTTGAAGTCCGGGTGGGGCAGTCGTCTGCCGAAGGGGGTCTTCCGTGGCATCGCGGGCCATTTTTCGTTCGGAAGCTACGCGGCGGCGGTTGCCGAGCTGTCGGTCGAAGGCGGGGTGGTGAAGGTCCACCGGCTGGTGATGGCGATCGACTGCGGCCTGGTGATCAACCCGGACATCGTCAAAGGCCAGCTCGAGTCGAGCGCGATCTATGGACTGTCGGCGGCCTTGCGGCACGAGGTCACGCTTCGAGCCGGGCGAATCACCCAGACCAATTTTCACGACTTTCCGGTGCTGCGAATGAACGAGGCTCCCCGGATCGAGGCGTACCTGGTGGAGAGCGAGGTGGCGCCGACGGGAGTCGGAGAGCCCGGGGTTCCGGTGATCGCTCCGGCAGTGGCCAACGCGCTGTTCGCGGCGACCGGACAAAGGTTGCGCAGCCTGCCGTTGCGACTGGCCTAGAAGACCTTGTTCAGGTTCAGCGTCGCGTTGGCGCTGAACTTCCCGTTGTTGAGCACGCCGAAGCTTCCGTAGATGTCGAGCTGGAACATTCCTTCGATGAGCGCGTGAAAACCGGGGCCGATCGCGGTGCCCAGCCGGGGCGTCTCGGCGTAGGAAAGAACGGGCACCCCATCGATGTACTGGCCGCGATCGGTGACCTCGCCGAACGCAAAGATGGAATGGAAAATACTGATCTTGAAAAGGTCGCGGGTGATCGAGAAACGGAACTCGACCTCGGCGCTCACCCCGCGGCGAATGAATTTGTTGCCGAAGATCCCATGGTTGTATTCGGCGACGCTGTCTTCATCGTGGAAGCTCACGTCCCCGAAGAGGGAACGCCCTCGAGCGCGGATCCAGAGATCATGCCACCCGAAGGGGATCACGTTCTGGTAGCGAAAGTGAACGGAGCCGAACCAGGGGTCGGTGAGCCTTCCGGCGCGGAACACGCTCCCCGGCGCAAACGTGACCGCCTCGGCGGCAAAGGAATGCCATCGGTCGGTGCGGTTGTTGGCCGGATCAAAGACGAGGTCGAACTTGCCTTCGAAGAACGCCCGGACCTGCTCGGAAAAATGCACGGTCGGAGGAGTGATGGTCCCCTCGCTTCTTTCCAGGCCCCAGATGCGGCGCCATTGAACGCCGGCTCCTACTGAAACCGTAAAACCCTGGCGCACGACCGCTGAGATGTTGAACGCCCCGGAGGCTGTTCCGGCGAAGTAGTTTTCGAGCTGAATCAGCTTGTCGATTTCCTGCCGGGCCACCAGATCGCCCTTCAAGATCAACGCAGGTCGGACATCGGCAAACAGCGCGGGCGAATACCACCGGACGTCGAACGCGGTTCGACTGAAGTCCGGGTAGATGACGTTGTTGGTGAGCCGATTGCGCAGTCCCGCTCCGCCGCTGACCGCGAACCGGGCCCGGTCGTTGTTCAGAAGCAGGCCTTCGCGCATGTAGTTGACGCCCAATTCGAGGCCGTCGGTGTAGCTGCTCTTCACGTCGATGCCGGCGCCGTTGCCCCATTCTCTTTCGGTGAAGAAGAAGTGCAGCTCCCACGGCTCGCGCTCGTGCAGCAGCTCGAAACCGCGAATTTCGGGAAGCTTTTCGAGCTGGGGACCCAGGTGGGTGACCTGGGCAGTGGGGACCAGCACGAACCAGATGTGCCCAATCTTCAGGCTCTTTTCGAGCGCTGCAGTTTGTCGCTCGAGCTCAGGGCGGTTGAAGACTTCGTGGGGAAGCTCGAGCGCGAATGTGAACTGCAGCGATTGCACCGACAGGCGGCCGCGGTAGACGATCTTTTCGAGGCGGCCTTCATTGATGCCGATGTCGATCTGGTTGTCGTGGGCGATGCAGTGAACGCTCGAAAGCTCGTAGCCGGCTTCTCGCAAGAACCGGGTCAGCGTCCGTTCGATGTGGGCGGCAGTCTCAGCATCGACGGTGAACTGTTTGAGGCCGAGGACCGCGAGGTACACGTCGTTCGGGAGGACCTTGTTTCCGGCGAAGACCAACCGAGGTGGGGCGTTGATGCCCGCATCAGCCACGTCGGGAGCGGATCCGGCGGGGGGAATGGTCCAATTGAGTTCGGCCGCCACGCGCGCCGATACGCAGCCGCTGAGGCACAACAAGACAATGGGCAGAATGCGGTTCATAGAGCCAAAGGCGGCGCGCGCTTTACGCGAGTCGTGCGCGAAGCACGAAGCGGAATATCGCGTCTCGCCAGCTACTCTCAAGCTCGACAACACGGGTCGATGCAGGCAAAGGCTCACTGCTTCGTGTTCCAGCTCAACTGCTGCGGCGGTCCGACCTGATGGGTCCCCTGTTTCACGTTCTCTTGGCGATTCTGGTCATCGTGGCAATGGCGCGTGCTCTCGGTGCGCTCTTCGCCAGGCTGGGCCAGCCCCCGGTGATTGGAGAGATGATCGCGGGGCTGCTGCTGGGCCCCTCGTTTCTGGGGCGGGTGGCTCCGGTCGCGGCTGCGTTCGTCCTGCCGAAGGAAGTGACGCCCAGCCTGGGAGTGCTGGCCCAGATCGGCGTGGTGCTGTTCATGTTCCTGGTCGGGCTGGAGCTCGACACGTCCGAGCTGCAAAAGCACCGTCGAGCGTCGGTGATGATCTCGAGCTTCAGCGTTTTGATTCCCTTTGCTTTGGGTATCGGGCTGGCGCTGTTGCTGTATCCCCGGTTCGCGGGTCCGACGGTCCCCAGGCTGGCGTTCGTCCTCTTCCTCGGAGCGGCGATGTCGGTGACAGCGTTTCCGGTGCTGGCGCGAATCGTCAAGGACAGCGGGCTGTCGACTCAACCGATCGGGGTCCTCGCGCTGGCCTGTGCCGCGGTCGATGACGTGAACGCGTGGTGCCTGTTGGCCTTCGCCACCAGCGCCGCCGATGGAAGCGTGGGCGCAGCGGTGGCGACGGTGGCGTTGACCGCGGCGCTGGTGGGCACGACATTGCTGGTGGGAAGGCCGCTGCTGGTCAAAGCGACGACGTTGCTGGACCAGAGCAACGCTCCCATTGGTCGAAGCGCGGTCGGGTATGCGCTGTGTGCGTTGTTGTTGATGGCGATGATCGCGGAAGGAATCGGAATTCACGCGGTGTTTGGCGCCTTCCTCGCGGGCCTGGTGGTCCCCCACGACTCGAAGCTCGCCGTCGCGCTCAGGGAAAAGCTCGAGGACGTGGTGATGATCGTCTTCCTTCCTCCGTTCTTCGCGTTCTCGGGAATGCGAACCCAGCTTGGCCTGGTGACGGGGCTCGAGGCCTGGCTTTGGACGCTGGCGATCATCCTGGTTGCCAGCGTCGGCAAAGTGGGCGGAACCGTCACGGCGGCACGCGTCACAGGTTACTCGTGGAAGGACTCCACCTCGCTGGGACTGCTGATGAACACCCGGGGTGCAGTGGGGCTGGTGGTGCTGAACATCGGTCTGGATCTGAAGATCATCTCGCCCACGGTGTTCGCGATGATGGTGTTGATGGCGGTGACGACCACGTTCGCCACCCCGCCCCTGCTGAAGTGGGTCCGGGGTTAGGCGCGGGCGATGAAGAGGGTGTGCCGCCCGATGGCCTGGGTGGTGGCGGTGAAGCCTCCGTTTTCGAGACGCCGGACGAAGCGTTGATCGGGCCCGGCGGACCAGACGATCAGGATTCCCTTGGGATGAAGCGCGGCCCGGGCCAGCGCGACCCCGGTGTCGTCGTAGAGAGAATCGTTCGAGTCGGCGGTGATTGCGGTCGGCCCGTTGTCCACGTCGAGCAAGATCGCGTCGAAGGGCCCGGACTTGTAGACCTTGCGCACGTCGCGGGCGATCAGCCGAACTCGGGGATCTTCGAGGGGCGAATTCGCCAGCGGGGCCAAAACGCCCTTGTTCCAGTCAATCACGGCTTGAGACAGCTCGGCGACGATCACTTCCGCATGGGCGGACGCGAGATCGAGCACCGCGCGCAGGGTGAAGCCCATGCCCAGGCCGCCGATCAAGACCCGTCGTGGCGCCTTCGAAGCGCAGGCCGCTTCCGCCATGGCCCGCTCGGACCCGGTCGAACGGCTGCTCATCAAGGTCTGCCCGTTCACGCGAATGGCGAACTCGAGATCGCGTTGCTGCAGGGTGAGCAGGGATCCCCCCGGAGCCTGCGAGGTGGCCAACGTCTTCCACGGTTTCATCGGATCTCTTGGGCGAAGAACTCAGAGTGCTCAGCAAGCTGGGACAGGTAACCCTCGATGTCGGCGCGGGCCGCCTTCGAGAGTTTGGAAATCGGCACCACGTGTTCTTCGGGCACGTAGCGAAAGGTGAAGTTCACCCGCCGGGTCTGGAAGTCTTTGACGTTGAGCTCGAAGAGCGTCTTCGCCTTGTGGTCGACGCGCTGCACCCGATGAAAGAGGCGCTTCTTCCAGCGGTCGCCCCCGAAGATCTGCAGCGAGCCGTCGTCCAGCCACTGCTGCGAAGCGACGCCATCGCGCTCGCCCTGGCGACTGCTCTCGACGAATTGAAACAGCGCGCGTTCGCCCAGCGACAGTGAGGCGACGGGCCCGGGCTCGAAGTCTTTGTGCTCACCAACCCGCGCGGTGTCGATCCACTTTCCGTCTTCCCATCGTCGGCCGTAGAGGTTGATGAGGCAGGTGTTGAGCTTCCACAGCGCGGGCATGTCCTCGCCGGTGAACATCTTGTGAGCGGTCGCCTCGATCCGCGCGACCAGTCGGGCGAGCAGAGGCGCAAAGGGCTCGGCCCGGACGCAGCGGTTGAGCAGGCCCTTCGGGGGCCGGTAATAGTCGAGGCAGGCAAACTGCCAATTGCCGAGCCAATAGACAGGCCGCAGCAGCCGTCGCTGATCTTGCCCTTCGGGGGGCGGACGCAGATCAGAGAAGCGATTTTCCCAGATGGGGTGAAGGGTGCGCAGCCAGCCCACCAGGGCGGTGTGATCGGCCTTCGACAAGAACGACGCGTCGTAGTGAAGGCCTTCGTTTCGAATGACGCGTTGGCGACCGGGCCAGCGCGGGGAATAGCCGTACAAGGTCTACCCAACTAATCACTTCACGACGATCTGCCCCAGCATGTTCGGGTGAATGTGACAGCGGAAGTTGACCGTGCCCTTGGTGAGGATCTGCGAGTAGCTGTTGGCGCCGTTGGGCAGCAGGGTTCCCGGTTCGTGTTTGAGCCCGACGGTGTTGGCGTTGACGTGGATCTCGTGGGCGCGGGTGTCCATGTTGATGAAGGTGACCTTGGTTCCCGGGTTGACGAAGATGATGGAGGTGCTGATCGCTCCGAAGGCGGTGGTGTTCGGGGCGGCCGGGGTGCCGAGGTTGACGCCCGGCGCGATTTGGATCAGCACTTCTTGAAGCAGGTCGAGGGTGAGGGGCGTGCTGCTGGTGATCGTTCCGGAGGACGTGGTGAGGGTGAGGGGCATCCCGAGGGTGCCGGTGAGCTCGGAGACCGCGCGCAGGGTCAAGGTCACGTCGACGGCCGTGGTGGTGAGCGCGACGGTCGCGGGGGTGAAGGTGGCCGAGACTCCGGTCGGCAGGCCGGTGATCGCGAAGGTGGCGGTGCCGTTGAACCCGTTCTTCGGAGTGACGGTGAGCCTCACCGACTTCGACTCGTTGAGGTGCAGGGTCATCGAGGTTCCCACGACCGAGAGGGCCAGACTGCCAGTGGTGGCAGGAAGAGGGGT
>JAYVCD010000253.1:0-11280 GCA_043750125.1 Archangiaceae bacterium
GCGGCCACGCGGGGCGGCGAAAAGCCGTAGTCGAACCGAAAATTGCCGGTCGCTGCCGCCTGAAAGACTGCCCCACCACCTTGGGGAATTTCTCCTGCACCAATCAGCGCGGCCGCAGTGGGAATCGCGAGCCCACGGTTGCGGTAATTCGAGGCCGGCGACCCGGGCCATTGGTTCTGGGTATAGGCAAGCCACCCGGACGCCGTCAGGTCGTAGCGAGACACGTTGGGCTTGTTGTCGACGAAGAAGACCGACGGGCCCGTCGCCACCAGGCCGTCGGGAAACAGCACATCGTCGCTGGTCTGCGCAGCCGAACAGAGGGGATTGGTTGAAGGGCGCAGTGCGATCAGCTCATTGGTCTTGTTTGCGTAGAACGCGGCCCCGAGGGGGATGGTCGTGGGGGAAGCCTGGAGATCGGCGTCTTTGGAAAGCACGCATTGGGCGACCAGGGTACCCGTCGGGTCCAAGGCTGAGACCAGGCCGTTGGTCGCCAGTGAACCGACGAACACCCGCTGCGGCCCCAAACCGGGCGCAGACACCATCGCCGAAGCATCAATTCTTCCCAGGGGCTTGTTCCACCGCTCCTGGCCTCCTGCAGAAATCGCAAACAACGTCCCTGTGCGCGAGGACGAGCCGCCGGAAGTCCCGACGTAAACAGTGCCGTCCGCACCGATCGCCGGGGTGGCGCGGATCGGCTGACCCAGCGGGCGACGCCAAGACAGTCGGGTGACATTCAGCGAATCGGACGCCGTGAGCACCTTCCCCTCGGGATCGACACCCGAGGCCTGAAGCGAGAACGCGCCCCGAATGCCGTTCAGCGTCGGCTTCGACAGGTCGGCCGCGAAGCAGTAGCACTGGCCAAAGCAGGGCTCGACGCACGACGCCGCGCTCGCCGACACGGCGTCGAGTCCTTCTACTTTCAGCGACGGGCTGGTCAGCGGGCGCGAGGCCTCGAGCCAGATGAAAAGCGACTCGCTGCGCAGCCACGCCGCAGGTGAATCCTCGTACAGCGTTCCACCCACGGACGGCCGGGCCGCCAACCCAGGGACCCGGATGACCAGCGCGGATGAGGTGCCTCCTCCTGCTCCTCCTGCTCCGCCACCGCTCCCGCCAGGGTCCACGATGCAGACCCCCGTCCCCGGATCGCACGCTCCACCCGGGCCGCAGTCCTTGTTCGCTTTGCAGAGTGTCACCCCGCAGGTGCAGCTTGAAAAAATGACCGCACTCAAAGCAAGCCATCGAACAGTCAAGGCCACCGTCCCTGGAAGCCCGTTCGACTCGCGGGTCTGAGCATCGAGACCGCCACCGCATCACCGCGCGGCCAGAAGGCCACCGCTGCACCGAGGAGCGCCACCACGGCGCCCACAGGAATCAACACCGTCGCCACCTGGCCTTCGCGCGCGACGCCGAGGGCGCGGTTGGCCTGGGACTGAGGCACCGCGCCGTGTGGATCCAGTGTGAGCTGCGAGCGCCCACCGACAGCCAGGCCCGCGACGATGGCTCCGGCGCCCAAGGTGACGGCCCCGGTTCCCAACAGCGCGAGGCCGGCGGGGCGACGCGAAGAGACGATGACCGCTGGCGGCGGCACAACCTCGGCCCGCGCGAGAGGCACGATCGGGGCAACTGGCTCGACCGCCAACGTGGCGCTCAACGCTTTCAATTCGAGCCGGTCGAGCAGTCGGGCGAGCAATTGCCGGGCGGTCTCAGTGAGCTCGCCCTTTTCACCGAGCGGCGCGCCGAGCTCGACCTGGCGCATCACCGCGCCGTCCGACCTGATTACCCGGGCATTGAGGAGCAACTGCGCGCCCAGGGGGTCAGGTCGCAGCCGGGCGTAAACGGCGTACAGCGACTCGGTCTCTTTGGCGAGAAAGCGCAGACAGGCATCGCGCGTCTCGCAGTCTTTGCCCGCGGGCTTCCGCAACGCCTCTTCGACCAGCGTGCTGCCCGCCAGACGAATTGAAGGGACTTTCGCCAACAGGACATCGAACTGCGCCTGAACCAACTCTTGTTGCGCTGCGGTCATCTCGCGCAGCTCGAGCGGGTGCACGGCGAACCGCGCACCCTGGGCTGAGCTGGCAGCGGACACGAGCGCCACCAGAAGAGCGACTGTCCTCACCTGAGCGCCTTTCTCCAACCGACCAGCTGAGCTTCGACTTGTTGGCACTGCCTGCCCTGGGCATTTTTCAACGAAGCAGCCAGGTTTCGTGCCTTGAGCTTCACCTTCGCCACGTCTGAAGGGCGGGCGTCATCCTTCATTCGCGAAAGCGACAGCTTCTCGAGGTCTTCGACCTGTTCCCGCGTGGCGCGCTTCCAGCTCGCATTCGACTCGCAAAAGGAACTGGCCACCGGTGCCGGCGGGCGCCCTGCCCCGGAAGGCAACAGTGTCACCGCGGTTGGACGAGGCACCGGCGCGATCGGCGGATTCCACACCGGAGCCGCACGCTCAGGCGCGGGCTCAGTCGCAGGAACGGGCGGCGGTACCGGATGAAAGGGCTCAATCGTCGCGACCGTGGCCTGGGCAACAACTGGGTGGGTCGCGCCAACGAAAAAGAGCAGACCCACCGCCGCGAACGCTGCGAAAAACGCTGCCCCGGCCAGCACCTGCGATTTCCGGGATCTGGCCGGGCCCGAGCCCAGCGCGCCCATCAGCGAGGGGTCGGAAATGCGACTGTTGCTGAGGAACCCTTTGAGTTGAGCCACGGTTCGGCCCGCTTCCTTCGCGCCCAGCGGGCGTTCGGCAGGGTCTTTCTTCAGCAACTTCATCACGAAGTCACACACCGCCCCGGGGATCCCCGGACCCACCGCGCTCAGGGGGGGCGGAGTCACCAGGCGATGCTGTTGCATTAATTCCCAGGGCGAGGTGGCGGTGAATGGCAGCCGGCCCGACAGCATCTCGTAGAGGATGACGCCCAGGCAGTAGAGGTCGCCTTGCGCGCCCACCTGCTCTCCCGAGGCCTGCTCGGGGCTGATGTATTCGGGCGTTCCCGCAAGCAGGCTCGACTTCTCGAGCGACAGCATGTGCAACGACTCGCGCGTCGTCGGTTCCGGCGCAGTATCGAGATGTCGTGCGAGGCCAAAATCGAGCACCTTGACGATCAGCTCTCCGCTCGACTGCTTCATCAGCACGATGTTGGCGGGCTTCAAATCGCGATGGACGACGCCTTCCTGGTGCGCGGCCGAAAGCGCGGAAAGAATTTCTTCGCAGATCTGCAGCGCGTCACACGGTTGCAGGGGAGCGTCACGCGCGATGACCTGCGCCAGCGTGTCGCCCTCGAGGAACTCCATCATCATGTATTGAGCCCCGTCGGGCAGGGCCCCGAAGTCGAGGATCTCGACCACGTTGCGATGCTTGACCGCGCTGACCGCCCGCGCCTCACGAAGGAAGCGGGCGCTGAGGTCGGCGTTGTTGCAGAACTCAGGGCGGATCACCTTTACCGCCGCGCGCTTGCCGATCAGAGGGTGCCGCGCTTCGTAGACCACTCCCATCCCCCCCACCGAGATGGGGGCGGTAATCACAAACCCGTTGAGCCGCGTGCCCACCAGCGAGTCTTTCGACCCGGCCGGGGTCGCTAACGGCAAGGTCATTGGAAGGGTCTGGGCCATGGCGTGCGGAAGGGGCTGTGCAAGTAGCGCGCGCAAGCCCCACCCCTCAAGGGCGTGGGCGCCCACTGTGACAATTGGCCACGCACCGAGGCATTCTGTCGCCCCGTTTGAGTTTCTTTCGCCCCCAGGACCTTGGTTGCGCAGAGTGTGCGATGCCTCTTCCGCAGAATGTGCGCTGACGCCGCACGCGAGTTGCGATATCCGGCGTCCCCATGATTCTAAAGCCCATCGTTGTCGCGGCCGCTGTCCTTTCTCTCGTGCTCGCCAGTTCCTGCGACAAGGCAGCAGACGAGCAGAAGAAAGCCAATACTGCGCAGGCCAAAGCGAACGAGAAGATCGCCGAGGTTTCCCGCGAGGCCGAGCAAAAGATCAAAGACGCCCAGGCCGAAGCAGACAAGAAGATCGCCGAAGCGCAGGCGTCTTTCATGAAGCTGCGTGAGGACTACCGTCACTCGACCACCACCGCGATGGCCGACCTGGACAAGAAGGTCAGCGGGCTCGACGCGAAGGTTGCCAAGTCGAAGGCGAAGGCGAAGACCACCCTCGCCGCGAAGGTCAAGCAGCTGAAGGCCAAGCGCGATGAGTTCGTGGCGGACTACAAGTCGATCGAGACCGCGTCCGCGGCGACGTGGGACGAGACGAAGGCCCGCCTGGACAAGGAATGGTCGGAACTGAAAGCGATGGCCGACCACATCTGAGTCGTTCCTTCGGGCCATGCGCGGTTCGATTTTGGCGTGCATCGCGCTGCTGGGCGGGGTGACGGCAGGCTGTCAGGATGATCTGAAGGCTTCCGTCGCCAGCTGGAACACAGCAGCCGCCCAGTGGCAGGGAAAGGTCGACGGCCTGAAAGCGGACGACCTCGAGCAGACTCAAAAGCTCAACGGGCTTTGTTCCACCGAGGGGCTGGCGCCCAACAACCTCGCGTCGAAGACCTGTGCCGGTCTGGACGTCACTGCCCAGCGGTCGCGGGCGGACCTTCAGAGCCTGCAATCGGCGATGGCCCGCAACCGCACCCGGGTGGACCTGGCGATCGCACGCGGAAAGCGCACCGAGGTCGCCGAGGCGGTGGACCTGGCGACGACCGAGCTGACCGCTCTGGTGGACCGGGTCAATGGCGACATCAAGCGGCGCCATGAAGCGTGCCTCACCCTTCAGACGGCGATCACCGAAGAGTTCGAAGCGGCGAAGAAGGCGGCGCTGGAAGCTCAGGCCAAAGCGGTGGTGTGGAGGCAGGCGGCCAAGCGCGCTGAGCTCGTCTGGCCTTGAGTCAGGCGAGTCCCACGATCGTTTGCCAACGCGGAAGCGATCGCAGCGGCGCGAGGTCAGGGTCTTCGAGCAGCTGCTTGCGGTCTTCGAGCCCTGCGCCAATGGCCCGAGCCAGGGTCTCGAGCGCCTCGTCCAGCTGACCCAGTTTCGTCTGGGCGCACGCCGCATTGACGAGGTGAACGGGAGCCTTCAATGCGCTGAACGCCGTCAATGAGATCTGCAGCGCCGGTTCCCAGGCCCCGGCATCGAACAACTTCGCGGCGATCAGTTGGGCCAGGCGCTGCTGCTTCGGGTCTGACTTTGCGAGCAGGTCGCAGGCATCGGTGACCCCCTGCTCGTACCTCTTCAAAGCGATCAACGCGTCGACGCGAAGGGCCAGCTCGACCGGGACGATCGGCAAGGGTGTCAGCAGAGTGACCACTTCCTCGTGGCGCCCCAGGTGAGCGGCCAGCGTCGCTGCGAGGTGGCGTGACGGCTTGAAGCCCCCCATCTTTCCAATCGCCCCGTCGACGCCGCGCCAGTCTTCTCGCAGCAGCCGGCTCCACGCGACGACCTCGTACAGCCTGGCCCGCTCGGAAAGATCAGAGCTGCTCGTCGCCTGGGTGACCGCCAGGTGTTCGGCGTCCTCGAACCGCTGGGCCTGCATCAGGGCCCACACCTGGTTGAGGCTCTGCTCGTCCGGCTTCTTCGAGGCCAGCCTCGAGTAGCCCTGCCAAACGCCCAGGCCGCCAAAGTAGATCAGCATCAAAAATTCCCGATTCAAGACGGCAAAGGCGATCACCGCAGCCCCCACCGCCACGCTCGAGATCGCCGCGACCTTCGGCACCGGCCTCTTCCAGAACACTTCCACCGCCGAGTCGACGATCAGCCCCCCGTCCCACGGGAGCACCGGCAACAGGTTGACCAACGACCAGGCCAGGTTCACCCAGATCGCCTGCCGAATGGCGTAATGGACCAGGGGCGACGAGGTGGGGCCCAGGCTCAGGTTGAGCAAGACAACCATTCCGCCCAGCACCAGGCCCGCGCCGGGGCCACAGGCGGTGACGATCAGCCGCTGGCGGGGAGTGGGCGCTTTTTCCCGGGACCAGGCCGTCAGCCCACCCATCGCGTGCAGCTCGATGCTGGGCGAGAAGCCGAACGCGCGCATCGCAGCCGCGTGCCCCAGCTCGTGAACGAGAACCGAGACCAGCAGAATTGCGACCCAGATCGCCACGCTGGACGCGGTGCCCCCGCTGGCGCCGAAGACGACGGCCAGCAGCACGAAGGCGGGCCGAATCAAGACGGGAATTCCAGCCAGCGAGAATGCAATTCCCTGCCACGCGGTGGCACGAACAGGCGCAGGAGTCGGGGTCAAAGGTGTCCTCGGGTGATCGGCCCATCAAAAGAGTCGCCGTCGCGGTCGATGTAGATGTGATCGCCGACCCAGGTGAGGGTCAGCCTGGCCCGGCGATCGTCATGGCGCGCGAGCTGGGCCAGCAATTCGGGGTCGATCGCGGCGAGCTCGGCCTTGGCCACCCGGGCGAGCTTTTCCTCTCGAGCCTCGGAGAGAAACGCCTCGAGCCGGGACGGGTCGTCGACCAGCACCGACACCTGCGCACCTGGATGTTGATCTACGGCACGCTGCACTTTGGCCGCCTGGGGTTTTCCAACCCGTATCCAACGGGTCAATTGGCCGGTGTAGTCCCGCACCTCGAGATCAGGCGCATCAGGCTCGCTCAGCCCCGGGCCGAATGCGATTCGCTCTTCCCACTGCCAACAATACGCGACGGCCCGAAGCCAAAGCCGCTCGAGGGTCTCGGACGGGTGCCGCGCGGCCTTGAAGACCAGGGCCTGCTCGAGGCCCCGATCGACGTGGTTGAGGGTGATTTCGAAGTGGTGAAGGGTCGCGGGGAGCGCCATGGGGACCTGGGGAGCGTACTTCGACTTCAACCGTTCGATCTCGACGCTCGGCGCAAGCACGCCTACTGTGCCGCCGCCCGAATGACGAGCCTTCAGATGCTGCTGACAGAGGGGATCATCGACGAGGTCCTCGGCCAGCTGAAGAGCGGCAAAGAGGCCGATGTCTGGCTCGTCCGTCGTTCGGAAGAGATCCTCGCCGCGAAGATCTACAAAGAGCGCGAGCACCGCAGCTTCAAGAACAACGCCGAATACAAAGAAGGCCGCCAGGTCCGCAACACCCGCACCCGGCGGGCGATGGAAAAGGGCAGCAAGTTCGGTCGCGAGTCGGACGAGGCCGAATGGAAGGCCGCCGAGGCCGACGCGCTCTTCAAGCTCCACGCCACGGGGGCACGGGTCCCCCGCCCGGTGATGTTCTACGAAGGCGTGCTGTTGATGGACGTGGTGGTGGACCCCGAAGGTCACGCCGCTCCGCGACTGGTCGATGCGGTGATCCCCCGCGAGAAGGGCATGGCGATGTACGAGGATCTGCGCTGCCAGGCGGTGAAGCTGTTGTGCGCAGATCTGATCCACGGAGATTTGTCGGAATTCAACGTGCTGCTCGCCTGGGACGGCCCGACGATCATCGACTTCCCCCAGGTCATCTCGGCGGCGCAGAACAGCCGGGCCGAGCACTTCTTCAAGCGCGATGTCGACAACCTGCGGCGGTTCTTCGCCACCATCGACCCCGCGGTCGGGCTGCGGGAATCCGACGCGGACGAGATCTGGCGGGCCTACGTGCGGCGCGATCTGACGGCCGAGTTCATTCCCACGGGGCGGGTGGTGCGAAAGCCTCCGCAGCAGCAGCAGCAGCAACGGCAGCAGCCCCAGGGCCGCAATCGCCCGCAACGCAATGGACCGCAGCAAGGCGGACCTCGCCCGGCCGGAGCCGAGGTCAGCTACCGCGGCCAGAACAACGCGGGCGCTCAACCGGCCAAAGCGCAACCAGCGGTTCCGCAAAACCAGCGCCCCAGCAAGCCGGTTCTCGCTGGAGCGCCCGGCGCCCAGCCCGCGGGCGAATCGTCAGGACGCAGGCGAAGGCGCAGACGCAGAAATTGAAGGCCCCCATCGCTGGCACGAAACTCGAACGTGGCCCCGGCGATGAACCCTGCCCTGTTGGTTGGAGCGGCGACCCCGGTGCAGCACGGTGCTGCGCGGAGTGGTGACCTCGCTCAAGCAGACGGGCCTGAAGCTGGGAGAAGACTTCGACGTGGTCACCTTCAGCATCGACCCGACAGAAACGTCGGCGCAGGCGGCCGCCAAGCGCACTGAGCTCATCACCGAGCTGGGGTATTCGCCTTCTGCGCCGGGGTGGGATTTTCTGACGGGTGACGCGGCGAACATCAAGGCGTTGTCTGCGCAGCTGGGGTTTCGCTACCAGTACGACGCGCAGATCAAACAGTACGTCCACGCAGCGGCGTTCACGCTGATTACTCCAGAGGGCAACATCTCTGGCTATGTGTATGGCGTTCGCTTCCCTTGGCCCATGCTGTACCTCGCCTGATTGTCTTTGCTGCGGAGCTCGAGATGAGAGCCATTGAAAACACCATCGGCCGCCCGATCACGCTGCTGGGGGTCGGGCTCGCGTTGTTGGTGCTCACCACCGCCTCTTTTGGAATTGCCCATTTGCCCCTGGGATCTGCGGCGCTGCCGATGGCGTTGAGCATCGCGGTGGTCAAGTCGCTGCTGATTGCGTCGTTCTTCATGCATCTGCTCGAGCAGCGGGGGAGCAACGCGCTGGTCTTTGGCACCGCGGTGTTTTTTTTCTGATCTGGATGCTGGGAGTGATCCTGCTCGAGACCGCGACGCGCTTCGAGCCCACTGTCCCACCGGGGCCTTTCGGCACGACCGATCAGCAATGAGCCCGACGCGGCGTTGAGTGAATTGTGCGAATCCGTGTTCAGGTGCCGCGCGAGGAAGTAGGGTCCGTGGCCGCGCCCTGATTTCGCGAGGTCCCCATGTCAGAGACTGCCTCACCTTCGGCTCCTCCCGCTCCGATCCGAAAACCGCGGGTGTTGATCATCGATGACGAGGAAGCACTGCTTCGGACGATGAGCGCCTTGCTGACCCGCGCCGGTTTCGAAGTCCAGACGTCGGCCGATGCACTCGAAGGCCTGGCCGCCGCAAAAGAGCCCGATGTGGACGTGGCGCTGGTGGACATCAACCTCCCCAACGTCTCGGGAATGGAAGTGCTGCGCGAGCTGAAGACGCGCAAGCATCCCCTCGAGGTCATCATCATGACCGGCGCGGCGACGATTCCCTCGGCGCTCGAAGCGGTGCGGCTGGGGGCGTATGACTATTTGACCAAGCCCTTCCTCGAGATGGACACGGTCGTTTCGAGCGTGCGCAGGGCGGCCGATCGTCGGCAGCTGATTGCGCGCAACCGCGAGCTCGAGCAACTGGTCAGCACCCAGCCCAGCCAGGACTTCATCGGCCAGAGCGCAAAGATGCGCGAGGTCTTCGGGTTGATCGAGCAGGTCAGCTATTCGTCGTCGACGGTGTTGATTCAGGGTGAGAGCGGCACCGGGAAGGAACTGGTCGCGCGGTCGATTCACCGCCGAAGCCAGCGAAGCTCAAAGCCGTTTGTGGCGATCAACTGCGCGGCGATGACCGAGACGTTGCTCGAAAGCGAGCTGTTCGGCCACGTGAAGGGGGCCTTCACCGGGGCGGCGGGCAACAAGAAGGGGCTGATTGAGGCGGCCAACGCCGGCACCCTGTTCCTCGATGAGATTGGAGACATGCCGCAGGTCACCCAGGTGAAGCTGCTGCGGGTCCTGCAGGAAGGAGAAGTGCGGCCGGTGGGCTCGAACGAGACGTTGAAGGTGGACGTACGGGTGATCGCCGCCACCAACATCGATCTGGCCCGGGCGATGGCCGACGGTCGGTTCCGCGAGGACCTCTTCTACCGACTGAACGTGATCAACGTCGTGCTGCCTGCGCTGCGAGAACGCCCGACCGACGTCCCGCTGCTCGCGCAATATTTCCTGCGCCAGTACGGCCGGAAGTTGAGCAAGCAGATCGACCGGATTTCTGACGATGCCCTCGAGGCGCTGGTGAGCAACCGCTGGCCAGGCAACGTGCGCGAGCTCGAGAATGTGATCGAACGCGCGACGGTGCTGTGCCGCGGGAAGGAGATCACCCTCACCGATTTGCCGTCGGGCTTTTCCGGAAACAGCCACGGGTCCGAGGGCGATCTGACCAGCCTGCTGCATTTGAACTATGCGACGGCGAAGAAGCTCGCGATCTCAGCCTTCGACAAGAACTACCTGCGCGGGTTGATGCGCAACGCGGAAGGAAACATCACCATCGCGGCCACCAGGGCCGGGCTCGACCGCTCTAACTTTCGCCGACTGCTCAAGCAAAACAATCTCGCGACCAGTCGGCCCGGAGTGCCGGAAGAGCACGGCGACGCCTGAGCAGGGTGGGTTCGGCACACCGACTGCGGCTTGAGTCGCAATGGCTGCCGCGACCCGAAACCAACACTACGAACAAGACGACACTCCCACCGAGAAGAAGCTGGACCAGCTGTACTCACTCATCGACGGCATCGACACCGCGATGATGACCGCTGAGCCAGGGCGAAGGGCAGGCCAAATAGGCGTTGGTCTCTTACGAGACACCCGTTGCAGATGGGGCTACAAACTCAAGCCCAAGTGGAGCGCGCGACGAAGCGGCGGTTGAAGCAAGAGGCGAAGCTGCGCAAGAAGGACGAGCGCGCGCATCGCAAGGCGAATCGGCGGCAGTCGGTGCTGCTCGAGCAGTTCTGGAACTTGCCCAACATGCTCACCCTGGGGCGCATCGCGGTGATCCCGCTGTTCGTCTGGTTCACCTACGACGCGGACCCGTTTTATTCGCTGCTCGCGGCGGCGCTGTTCACGGTGGCGTCCATCACCGACGTGATTGACGGGTTCCTGGCTCGGCGGTGGAACATGATCACGGTGGTCGGCAAGCTGATGGATCCATTGGCCGACAAGCTGATGGTCATGGCGGCGCTGGTGATGATGACCCGGCTGGGCCGCGTTCCGGCCTGGGTGGTGATCGTGCTGCTGGGACGCGAGCTGATCGTCTCAGGGCTACGGCAGATCGCCGCCAGCGAGGGAATGGTGATTTCGGCCGGCCAGGAGGGGAAGTGGAAGACCTCGCTGCAATTGGTCGGGATCGTGTCCCTCTGCATCCACTACGTCCACCACATGAACTTCCTCGTTTACGAGGCGGACGTAGACTTCAACCTGGTCGGAAAAGTGCTCGTCTACCTCTCGACCGGGTTCTCGGCCTGGAGCGCCGCCGTCTACTTCCGGGCCTTCCTCGCGATGCTCGCCAAGGGCGGGTCGACGCAAGGTGCTTGACGCTCCCGCAGGGAGTCGGTAATCACGCCGTGCTTCATGCTGGGTCGTTGCAGATAAGCGGGAATAGCTCAGTGGTAGAGCATCGCCTTGCCAAGGCGGGGGTCGAGGGTTCAAATCCCTTTTCCCGCTC
>JAYVCD010000254.1:0-6475 GCA_043750125.1 Archangiaceae bacterium
CCGGGCTAGTGGCCGCCAGAGTCGGTCGATCGACTGCGGCCGCCGTCCACCGCGATGATCTGACCGGTGATGAACCGGGGCCCGGTGACGAGGAAGGCGACGGTGTCGACGATGTCCTGGGGATCTCCGAATCGCTGCTGGGGAATGCGCCCTTTGAGCTGTTGCAGCACCTCAGGCGACAAGTCGGTGGGGGGCAGCACGGTCCCCGGCGCGACCCCGTTGACCCGAATCTGCGGCGCCAACTCGAGCGAAAGGCAGACGGTCAGTGAAGCCAGCGCCGCCTTGGTCATGCAGTAGGCCGAGTAGTGGCGCCAGGCGTTGAGCGCGCCGCCTACATCGAGCACGTTCACCACGTCTCCGCCCCCCCGGGCCCGCATTCCGACCGCGACCGCCTGGGTCAAAAGGTAGGGGGCGCGGGTGTTGAGTGCCCACTGTCGGTCCAGCGCCTGCAGCGAGGTTTCCAGAAAATCAGAGCGCAGGTAGATGGCCGACGAGTTGACCAGCACGTCAATCGGCCCCAGCTCGGCCTCGATGGCCTGCACCATCGGGGGGATCTTCGCCGCGTCGGTCAGGTCGGCCGCGAAAGCCGCCGCCCGGTTTCCGTCGACCTTGATCGCCCCGACCGTTTCCAACGCCCCTTCTCGCGAGGCATGAAAATGAACGGCGACATCAGCGCCCAATCGGCCCAACCCCAGTGCGATCTGTTTTCCCAACCGCTGGCCGGCTCCGGTCACCAGTACGACTTTTCCGGCCAGAGGTCTTGCGATCGCATCGGTCATGGAAGGGCGTTATATCCGTGCGACGCATGGCACCCACCTTCCGCGACCTCCTGGCAGCCACAAAAAAATCCATCCGCGAAATCACCGTTGATGAGGTGAAGAAGCTGATCGACAGCAAGAAACCGGTCACCCTGATCGACGTTCGCGAAAGCGAGGAATACGCCGCGGGTCGACTGCCCAATGCGATCTCGGTTCCCCGCGGCTTTCTCGAGCTGAAGATCGAAGAGAAAGCCCAGCGCGACGACCCGCTGATCTTGTACTGCGCTGGTGGAGTTCGATCTGCCTTGGCGGCAAGGTCCCTGGCCGAGCTTGGCTACACCAACGTCCAATCGCTGGCGGGCGGATACAACCGGTGGCACGACGCCGCCTACCCCACCGAGACACCCTTCGTCCTGACTGGCGAGCAGAAGGAGCGCTATCGCCGGCACCTGTCGATTCCCGAGGTCGGTGAAGAGGGGCAGGCGAAGCTCTTGAAGGCGCGGGTGCTGTTGATGGGCGCCGGCGGGCTGGGCTCTCCGGCTGCGCTGTACCTGGCGGCAGCCGGGGTGGGAACGCTCGGCATCGTCGACATGGACGTGGTGGATCTGTCGAACCTGCAACGGCAGGTGATTCACACCCAGGAACGCCGGGGCATGGCCAAGACGGCCAGCGCGGCTGCCGCGATCGCGGCGCTCAACCCGGACGTGAAGGTGGTGCCGTTTCAGGAACGGCTCACTTCAGACAACATCGATCGGATCTTCGATGGCTTTGATCTGATCCTCGATGGCGGAGACAACTTCCCCACCCGGTACCTGATCAACGATGCCTGTGTGAAGCACCGCAAGCCGAACATCCACGGCTCGATCTACCGGTTCGAAGGCCAGGTCACGACGTTCATTCCGTACGAAGGGCCCTGCTACCGGTGCCTGTATCCGCAGCCGCCGCCTCCCGACATGGCACCGTCGTGCGCCGAAGCCGGAGTGCTCGGGGTGCTGCCCGGAATCGTCGGCCTGTTCCAGGCCACCGAGGCGCTGAAGCTGATCTTGAAGCTGGGCGAGCCGCTCAATGGCCGTTTGCTGACGATGGACGCTCTCTCTACGACCTTCCGCACCCTCAAGCTGCGAAGAGATCCGAACTGCCCCGTCTGCCGCGATGGCGCGAAGATCGAATACATCGACTACGAACAGTTCTGCGCCGCCTAGTTCCCCTGCTGACAATTGCCCCACCTGGGGCGAGAAGGGGCTGTTCGAATTCGTACCTCTGCACCTGAGCGTGCGGCACACCTTCTGCACTTGAGCGCTTTGCACCTGGAGGTGCTCAAGATGATGGTTTCGAAGACTCCCCTATGGGTGGCCGCGCTCTTCGCAGTGACCGGTTGTGCTCACAACGAAATGACCGGTGAAGATCACCGCCAGGCTGCGGCCTCAGACATGGCCTCGGCGGAACAGTCGAAAGCCAAGTACAAGCCGGACGAAGTGGTGATGTCGATGCCGATTCGCAACGCCAACCCGATCGATGATCCCATCGCGCCTCCCCGTTTCTACAACCCCACCGCCTCGAATCTGGCCGAGGCCGACCGGAAGATGGATTCCGCGTTCAAGCATCTGGAAGCCGCCCGTCGGCTCGAGAAGTACGAAGACGTAGCGTGCGTCGGTTTGACCCGCGCCGAGCGAACGTCGTGTCCACTGATCGCTCCCCACATCGACAAGATCGAAGAAGGCAGCAAAGGAGTGGTGCTTCACATCAAGACGGCCGAGAAGGCGCGAATTCTGTCCGCTCAGATGCATTGCCATCTGGCGTTCGCGCAGGCCAACAACTTCGAGCGCGCTCCCTGCCCGCTCTACCTCAAAGGCGTGACGATCACCCTGGTGGGCGACAAAGCGATTGAGGTCACTTCCTCAGATCCGGCCGTCGCTCGTGAAGTTCGACAAGAGGCACGGCGAATGTTCGGCGAGCCGCCGAGCACCGTGACCCAGCGTTGAAGAAGATTCTCGTCGCGGTCGATGGCTCAGCCCCGTCGCTGCACGCGGCGAAGATGGCCCTCGAGCTTTCGACGGCCACCGGGGCGACCCTCACCGCGGTCTACTCGGTGCCTCCGGTGGCACTGCCCGGGGAAGTGCCATTCACGATCATCAACGATGTGATCAAGGCCGACACCGCTCGGGGCAAGCATTTGCTCGAAGAGGTGCTTCAGGAACTGGGCGCCTCATCGGCGGCGCTGTCGCTGTTGCTCGAGGGCCCGCCCGCCGAACGAATTGCCGAGCTCGCCGAGACTCAGGACTTCGATCTGGTGGTGGTGGGAAGCCGCGGTCGCAACGCGGTGGCCCGGCTGTTCCTCGGGTCGGTCGCTGACCGGCTGGTGCACATCAGCAAGAAGCCCGTGCTGGTCGTGCGGTGAGCCCTATTTCCAGCTATTGAGATTCTTCGCGTGCTCGAAGTTCTTCCCGCGAACCACACAGAACCGCTGCCCGGTGGGCGCTTCCATCACCCACCAGGTGTTCACCTGCTTCACCCGCCTCGCGCCCAGGGTCTCCAGCCGGGTGACCTCGGCCTCGATGTCATCGGTCTCGATGTCGAGGTGCAGCCGACTTTCGTGATCGACGTTCTGGACCTCGATGTGAAGGTCTCGGGCCGCGGCGTTCAGCTCGACGTAGATCCCTTCCGGGGCCAGAGCAGGCATGCCCAAAGCGCCGCTCCAGAAGCGGGCCGCGGTGGCCGGTGAAGTCTTCTGACAATCGATGATGAAACCGGCAAGGCGGCTGCGGTGCATACGAGCCTCGGCTTGAAAGCTAGGAAAGTTGGCGCAGCATGGTCGCGGCGTCGCTGACTTCGAACTTGCTGGGCTGCTCGATGTTCAGCTGCTTCACCACCCCGTCGTCGAGCAGCATCGAGAACCGCTTCATCCGAAGGCCCATGCCGCCCTTCGAGATGTCGACCTCGAGGCCCAGCTTCTTGGTCAGTTCGGCGTTGCCGTCGCCCAGCATCCGGATCTTCCCGAGCGCCTTTTGCTCTTTGCCCCAGGCGGCCATCACGTAGCCGTCGTTGACCGAGACACACCAGATCTCGTCGACCTTCTTCGCCTTCAGCTGTTCGAAGAGCGCGAGGTACCCGGGGACATGCTTGGCCGAACAGGTGGGCGTGTACGCGCCGGGCAACCCGAACAGCACGATGCGCTTGCCCTTTGTCGCGACGGCGACCGAGACGTTGGCGGGATTCAACGGGCAGGATTCGCCGAACTCGAGTGACTCGGTGAGCGTTGCGTCGGGGACCTTGCTGCCGATCTCAATCGTCATGGACTTTTGCTCCTGGTGGGAATGCTCCGTCTAGAACATCGATCGAGAGCGGACCACTGAACTTTGGACGGATTGCGTTTCTGGTAAGAGCCGCGCTTCCCACGCAACAGAGGACCTGATGACCCGTCGCCGTAAGATCGTTCTGTTCCTGACGGCAGTCGCGGCCGCGCTGGCCCTCGATTGGACTTTCTTCGGAACCCTTCCTCCGGGCCCCGCCCACAGCCGCGCGAAGCCCGACCTCAGCGCCTTGCCCGCCTTCGACGTCTGCTGGGCCGAGTTCGGCAGCGACAAGGGCCCGGGGTTTTTCCTCAGCACGGGCTGGTCGACGACGGTGGCAGCGCAGATCACAGTATCGAGCCTGGTGGTCCGGCATCCGCGCGGGATTTTGATGATCGACTCGGGCGACAGCAGCAAGTTGGCCGAGGAGATCGCCGAGCTGCCGGGGGCCTTCGATCGCCTCTACATGCGGCTGCTTCCGGGCGGAATAAAGCTCTTCGCCACCGCCCCCCAGGCCCTCAAACGTCTGGGAATCGAGCCCGCGTCACTGGCCGGAATCGTGCTGACCCACGCCCATGTCGATCACGTCGGCGGGGTGGTCGACCTGCCGGGCGTGCCGGTCGTGCTCTCGCCCGCTGAGATGGACTTCGTGACCTCGAGCTCGACCCGAAGCAACTTTCACATTTTTCCCGCCCATGCCCGCGCGCTGGCCGGGCGAATGAAGCCCATCGAATGGAAGAACATTCCGTACGAGGTCTTTGACCAGAGCGCGGATCTCTTCGGCGATGGCAGTGTCGTCGCAGTGCCCCTGAGCGGTCACACGCCCGGCAGCATTGGAGTCTTCGTCAACATCTCCGAGGACCTTCGGATCCTCCACATTGGCGACACGGCGATGGTCAAAGAAAGCTACGAGCGACCCGCGGGGAAGGGCCTGGTGGTGTCGTTGCTCGACCTGGATCGGCAAGCGACCAACCGCCAACTGCAGCTGTTGAAGCAGCTGCACCAGCAGGTGCCGAAGCTCATCATCTTGCCGGCCCACGACCGTGCGGTTTGGCGGGAGATCTTCGCAGACGCGCCGTGCCGAGGTGCCCACTGATGCGATCACGATCCAAACGAGTTGTCGGGTTCCTTGTCGTCCTGTTGGTCCTCGTCGGGGGCCTGGTCGTGGCGGTGCAGCGCGATCAAGGAACTTTGCCGGTTGCCCAGCCGCTGTCGGGCGCGAAGGCACCGTCCCCCGCGGGGCTTGCGACCCCGGTCGCAGGGCTTGCGGTGTACGTGCTTTCCACGGGCGAAATCCAGATTCCCGCTGCAGCGATGATCGACCCTGCGCATCCGTTGGCGCGCGCGGACGAGAAAGGCGGGAAAATCTGGGTGCCCAACTTCGCCTACCTCATCGTTCACCCCACTCGGGGCGCGGTGCTCGTGGACACCGGGTTGGGGGCAGCCTTTGCGACCCGCTCGAACGGAGATCTGGGGTGGTTCACCCAGCCCGCCGTTCATACCCGGGTGCAGCCGGGCGCCGACGTGGCCAGCCAGCTGCGCAAGTTGGGAATTTCGGCTCCGGCTTTCGTCGTTCTGACCCACGGCCACATCGATCACACCGGGGGCCTGCAGGACGTCTTCGCTGCGTATGGCCCGGTAGATGTCGTCGTCGGGGAAGGCGAGCCGGACGCAATCAACGCGATGCTCTCGATTCGAAAGGGCTTCAAGCCTCTGCACTTCGAAGGCGCGCGCCACCTGTTCACGACCCACATCGATCGCACGTCGACCTCGTCATTCACTTCCGGCATCGACCTGCTGGGCGACGGCTCGGTGCTGCTCTACGACACCCACGGACACACCCCGGGGCACCTGGCCGTCCTGGTCAACCTGGCCGGCGGTCCGGCGCTGATGGTCGGCGACGCGGTCCAAACTCCGCATGCGCTCAAAGACGGCATTCCCTCTGGAAATTGCACCGACCCGGTGGCGGCCCTGGCGGTCGCCCGAGAGCTGCGGGCCTTGCAGGGCCAAGAGCCCCGGCTGCGCGTGCTCTACGGGCACCACCGCGGAGAGCCTGCCTTGCTCGATGTCCTGCACTGACGGGACGCCTACTTTTCGAGGTGGCTGGTCAGATCCAACGGCTTGGGCAACGTGTTGATCCTGGTTCCCGGAACGATCGTGACTTCGAAGGGGAACGGAGTCCGCAGCGCATCGCCTCGGATCTCGAGGCTGTGCTTTCCCTCGTAAAGAGGAAACGGAAGCCCGAGGCTGCCGACCGGTTGGTCGTTGCAATACACCGACAGCCCCTTGAGGTTGGCCGGGGTGACCGTCACCTTCAATGGCCCTTCGAGGAACCTCTTCTCGATCTTTTTTTCTTCGAACGGTTGGCCAAACTCGATCGTCTCTTCGTGACGAATGCAGGTCGCCTGGTTCTGCAACACGATCGTG
>JAYVCD010000255.1:0-9813 GCA_043750125.1 Archangiaceae bacterium
GGAACGCACGCCGGGCTGTGCCCGGCAAGCTGTCCCCAGTTGCGAGGTGGATCAGTTTCAGACCGCCAGGTGGATCACTTTCAAGCCGCCCGGATCACGACGACATGTCTCCTTCCGACTTCAGGTGCTGTCCGCGGTTGCCAGGCCCACATCACCGTGTCGTCTCCCAAACGTCTCACACCGGCACGCGCTGCTTGAACGCATCGAGGGTCCGGTGGACTATGTCCGGATGCCTTCGATTCCCCCATTCCGTGGAAGCGTTTCCGGGGTCAGCCCGCCCGTTGATCGACAGCCGGTCGAGCCGGCGAAACCGAACACGGATTTTTCGCGTCCTGCCTGGACTCCCGGAAAGCAGAAGGACCGGATGTCCGCAGCGGGCGTGATGGGCGTGGGAGACGTGACGGGGATCCAGCGGGGGTCCCAGACCGCGGTCGACTTCGTCAAAACGTTCAACAATGAGCTCGGCTTGAGCAAGGACGCGATCAAGGAAAAGGACGCGCACATGGCGTCCAATGCTTCGCATTTCATGACGGCGATGCCCGCGCTCTTCTACAAAGACGTTCGAGGACCTTTCGCCGCTGAATCTCAGCTGCGCGCGGCCCCGTCACCTGCGGGGCTGTTGGTGGGCGATGCGCACCTGGGAAATCTGATGACCCATACCGGGCCCGAGGGGAAGACGGTGTGGGGCTGGTCGGACTGCGACAAGGCCGGGGTCGGGAAGCTCGAATGGGATCTCGATCGCCTCGCGGCGCACACGGTGATTTCCGCGCGGCTGGCGGACAAGTCGTTTTCGAAGGACGACCAGAAGGACCTGGTGGCAGCACTGTCGGCTGGCTACACCGGGCAGATGCGCCAGTTCGCTGAGTCCGGAGCCCGGCCAGAAGGATTCTTGCGACGCAACGAGACCGACGGCGCGCTTGCGTCTTTCATCAAGACGGCCAACGACCCCTCGCAAAGAGATTTGATCAAGAAGCTGGCCCCCGGCGGCTCGTTCAACCCTTCGCTGAAAGAAAGCAGTCCGGATGCCGCCGCGATCCGAGCCGGAGTCGTCGAGTATGCCAGCCGCCTTTCTGCAGACGCAGCGATCGCGCAGCCGGTGAAGATCCTTTCACTCGCCATCGGCGACCCCAGCGTCGGAGGCAGCAACTCGGGGTTGGTCAAGTACCTCGCGTTGGTGGCCCCCAGGGATCCCAACGATCCCCCGGTCTCACTGAAGTTCAAGCAGGTGCTGCCCTCGGCTCCCGCCAATGGAACCGGAACACTCAGTCAGGCCGACGCGGCTCGAGTGGTAGAAAATGCAGCGGTGCTCACGGGCGTCCGCAACCCCCTGGTGGGCTACGCCACGGTCGAGGGACACAGCTGCCTGGTCGAGCCGGAGCAAGCGAACAGCGCCATCCTCGACCCCCAGAATCTTTCGAAGAAAGACTTCCTCGCGCTCGCCCGCGCCGCCGGAGAGGCGCTGGCCCGAAGCCAACTGCAGAGCCCGAGCTTGAGCCGCGAGCAGATCAGCAGCTGGTTGGGCGACCCTTCGACGGACGATGCGGCCACCCGACAGCTGCACCACTTCGCGGTGGACTATGCGGACCAGACGCAAGCCGATGCCGCCGCGCTGAAGAACTGAAGGAGGGGGGCCATTGCACCCCCATGATTCCGGTCTAGCTGCGCGGCTCCCTTCAACTCGGAGTCACTCTTGAACCGCCGCTTCGCTGGAGCCCTGGTCGTCGCCCTGGGCCTGTCAACGTCGGAAATTCGCCCGTCGTTCAGCTGGCGCCGGGCAGCCGGGTTTCGAACGCTGAAGGGACCCCGATTTTTCTTCAGGGGGTCGGGTACCCCACTTCGGTGTCGACTCCCTCCGAGACCATCGTGATGTACGACGCCGCGGGACCCACGCGGGCGCGTACGTCATCATGCACCCGGGCGAGACCCCTCATTGTTGGTTCTAGATCTCGGTGCCGGTCAGTCCGATCCGCACGCTGCAGCATGAGTATTTTCTGCCCCTGGTTCCGCAAGGCCTCGGTGGGGTGGAGAGCCTCTGGTACGGGAGCCAGCAAGTCGTTGCGCGCCACCTGCCGCAGCACCAGCACGGGCACCGCGAGCTACAACCTGAGCTTGATCGGCCGCCTCGTCGACCCTTGAGCGGCTCGCTTTGCCCTCGACCGTCGATTCGGCGATCCTCAATGCCGTTCCTCGATTTCTGGATGAAATGCGAAGAGTGCACCGGCGGCCAATGCGGTGGAGCCGTCTTCCAGTCCAGCCAGTGCCAGAAGTACATCGCCTGCTACGGAGCGACCGGCGGGAACTCCAGCGCGCTGGTGGCAACGGCCGATGCCTGCACGAGGTCCTGCACCTGGGCCCTCAGCTCGCTGCGCACCAGCTACCCCGGCGTTTTTGCCTGCCAGTAGCGCAAGGACGTAGGAGAAGCGCGGCTGGACAGCGGCGGAGCCGTTGGAATCTGGAGACGCGCTAAGAGGAAAGAGCGATGGGGCTGTACGACGAGCTGACGTGTAGGGCTTCTGATTCCGACGGGCGCTGCCGGTGGTGTGACGGCGCCGTCAATTCAAGCGGACTACTGATTTGTCGGTACTTCTTGGGAACGGCGTCCTTCACCAAAAAATGGCCGATCACCCAGACTCGGTGATCGGCCATGGGTCATGCGCAGCAATCGAGCCCGAAGTGTTTGGCTACGCGACGCGACGAAGGGCCGGCGCGTCCTCGCGCAGCTTGAATCGGGCCAGGATGCTGACCAGCGATTGCAGCTGCTCGACCTGCAGCCCGCGGAAGGTGATGCCCGACCTGGCCACCCGCACGGTGACCCCCTTGAGCTTGCCGTCAGCCATCGCCTTGGTCAGCAGCAGCGAAGTGGCGCCTGGGCCTTTGACCGGAGCCTTGCGCTTCGGGCGGAGGTTTCGGGCAGCGAGTCGAATCTCTTCGACCGTCGCCTCGTCGAGGCCGAGCTTGCTCGGCTTGCCTTTGCGCTGAACTGTCACCCGCAGCTTGTCGAAGGAAGGGTTCTTCTCGCTCACCAACCCAAGCGCAGCGTCGAGCTTGGTGATTCCGTACTGTTCGATCTCGGCGCGCGAGGCGGCTCGGACGACCTGGATGTTTCGATACGCGGCCCGGAACTGCACCTTGATGAACTTTTCAACGAAGGCTGTCGCCGACACGTAGCCCGCAGCCAGGTACAGCGGAGGTGATGATTCGATCACTTCAGCCACCGACTTCCACAGCGCCACGAACGACTCGGCTCCACCCCGCTGCGCACCATCGTCATGAGCTCTGCCAGGGTAAAGTCCCGGCCGTCGATGGAGACGAAAGGCTCCTCCAGGTCCGGTGGAATGGCGGCGTCTGAGAGGATCTGACAGCGGACAACGTGTCCCCGTGGCGTCCACTGGTTGCCCAGGTCGAAGAACTTCACCTGCGGCTTGCCCACGGGGATCTCCATGGCCGTGTAGCTCAGGCCCCTGCGAAGCACCCGGTACCTGGGCTTTGCCGCAGGCCCATCTTCAGGCCGCCGAGCACAGACGTACGGTCGATAGGCACGGCGTTTCGCATCAGGAAACCGAGCGAGCTGCGCTGAAAACATCGGGCGGCATCTCGTGCCTGAGACGCCAGGTAAACGCGATCGGTCGAGAACCCTCGTGGCGCACATAATCAACCGGTCCGAGCAAAACGTAGGCGGCGGTCTCCCCGCGGGAATCCTTCTTGCTGTCCCGAACGAAGAGCAGCGGCGCGGTCCCCCGCTGAGCGTGATGGATATAGCGTTGAGGCGCGTCCCCGTCTTCTTCGTCGTTCGCTTGCGACTCCCAATGAAAGAGCGTCGGCGAAATCGCGAAGTCCCGGTACATCGTCGTGGGCGAGTATTCCTTCTCACTCTTCTTGAGGGTGACGAACAGGAGGTCGGTGTTGGCGTTCTTCACGTGATGGATGCCGGCCTGGGTTCGAAACGGTCGATCCGGACGGTGCTCGCCAAAGGCAGCCATGATCTCCACCAGCGAATACCGGCAGTGAACGTGAAGAGGCACCGGCTGCAGAATGCCGAGCTCAATCGCCCGGTGATCGACCTGGACTCGAAGCAGCTCAAAAACTTCTGTGAGTTCCTTCAGAATCGCAGGGTGCTTCCACAGCTCAGCGAGGGCAGCCTCGAGTGACGCGAACTTCTGATTGTCCCACAGCACGGCGGACAACATCGCGAGCTGCCGCTCAACCCGCGGACTGTGCGGGCCGACCGGGGGCCAGGATTGCCTCAGCGTCTGCGAATAGAGCTCCAGCTGCTTCACGTCGTTGAGATGCAGAAACCGGGCGACCGCCCGTGCGACGGTCTGCTCCTGAGGCCCCGCGGGAGTGGAATCGACGCCAGCGTATCGTCGCAGCCCGGCGAACCCGCGCTCGCCGAACGAGCCGCGGTAAAACTCGCCCACCTCGAGCCCAGTCTCGTCGAGGAACCTTGAAAGCCCGACCGAGCCCAGCCGCCGAAGCTCGTTAGCCAGCCCGTCCCAGCGAAGTGCGAGCGCGCGTCGAACATTCTCGAGCACATGCTCACGCGCCACCTTGTCGAGTTCGATATGGCAGCCGGGTGGCAGAAACGTGAAGCCGCCGGTGATTCCCCTCTCGACATCTCGGCGAGATCCACCGGTGAGAGCGCGGAAGCGGAGGTCGAACCGGAACTCGGAGTGTTGGCGTCCGATGAAATCGAGGACGGTCAGCACCTTCCCTTGCCGCTTTCGCAGACCGCGCCCGAGCTGCTGCAAGAACAGCGTCGCGCTCTCGGTGGGGCGCAAGAAAAAGAGAGTGTCCGCGTCGGGGATGTCGACACCTTCGTTGAACAGATCGACGGTAAAGACCGCGCGGAGTGACCCACTCTGCAGCCGGGCGAGCGCCTCCCGTCTCTCCTCGCGTGAACTTTCGCCGCTGACTGCCATGGCCGGGAGCCCGGCCTTGTTGAAGCGACCCGCCATGAACTCCGCGTGCCGCACGCTCACACAAAAGCCAATCGCTCGCATCGTGTGAATATCGGGCAGCTGGCGGCGCGCCGCGTCGATGACTGCCAGCACTCGGGCATCGTCGGCGGTGTAAACATTCTCGAGCTCGCGAACATCGTAGCCGCGCCCGCGACTGAACTTCAGCTGGCCGAGGTCAACGCCATATCCAATGCCGAAGTAGTGGAAGGGAGCCAGGAGGTTATCCTCGAGGGCATCCCACAATCGCAGGTTGACCGCGGTCCGACCGTCGAAGAACAGATCAGCGACATTGGTTCCATTGGTCCGCTCGGGTGTGGCAGTCAGGCCGAGCAGCTCTTTCGGCTTCAGATGAGCGAGAAGGTCCTGGTAGCTCTTTGCTTCGGCGTGGTGAAACTCGTCGATAATCACGACGTCGAAATGAGCCGACTCAGGAAGCTCCTTGGCAGCGTGAAGCGACTGGATTGAGGCGAACACGTGGTTCCATTCGTCAGGCTTTCTGCCGTCGACGAACAGCTCTCCGAAGATGGGGTCGCGGAGCACCGCTCGAAAGCGCTGCACGCTCTGAAGAAGAATCTCTTTGGTGTGTGCGACGAAGAGCAGCCGCGGGTTGGGGTACCGCAGCCTCAGGCGACGGAAGTCGAAGGCCGCAACCAGCGTCTTTCCGGTGCCGGTCGCGGCGACCACGAGATTGCGGTGATGCCCATGCTCGTCGCGCGCGACCTCGAGGTCGTAGAGCATCTGCTTCTGGTGTTCGTGGGGCTCGAGATCCAGCGCGGCGAAGTTCTCACCGAGTGGGTCGGTCTGCTGACGCTGAAGCGCCCGCTCGAACTCCTTCTCATCGTACGGATGAAACGCCTCCCAGTACGTCTCGAAGGCGCTTCGGAACCGACTGAGCACCGCCGGCGATTCCTCAGACGAGACGCGCACGTTCCACTCGAGGCCATCAACCAGAGCGCTTTTTGAGAGATTCGACGACCCGATGTACGCGGTATTGAACCCGCTGCTGCGGGTGAAGAGCCAGGCTTTGGCGTGAAGCCGGGTCGCTTCAGTCTCGTACGTCACGCGAAGCTCAGCTCCGAGGCTGACGAGCTCGTTCAGGGCGCGCGTCTCGGTGACGCCCATGTACGTCGTTGTCAGCACCTGAAGCCGACCACCCCGTGCGCGGAACCGCCGCAACGGCTCGAGCACGATCCTCAGGCCGTGCCATTTCACAAAAGCGCAAAGGAGGCAGATCGCGTCGGCAGATTCGATCTCGCGAGCGAGCTCTGCGCCGACGTTCGGCTCGTGCGCCGCGTTCACCAGCAGTGCGTTCACCGAGAGCGGTGTGACGGGTCGAATCCACGCGAAACCGGCGTCTCCGGTCGGGCTCGTCGGGAGGACGGCGCGAAGTTGTATGGCGCGGGAATCGACTTCGGCGCCCGAGGGCATTTTGGTTTCGACGGCGAGCGTTTGGAGCGCCTGTAAGAGCGCGTTGGTGAGCGCGAGCTGCTTTGGGAGCTTGTCCTCGTCAGGCAGCCGCTTCAGCACGTGAGCGACAACCGAAGCTACGTGCCGGCTCAAGATGCGGTGCGCGTCGGCTTTGTCCAGACCCTCGAGCTCGACGAAGTCCGTCGGGAGCTCTCGGAGCAACTGCGCCAGTGATTCGGTGACGAGCTGCTCGTAGACCCCAGGGGTCAGCGCCATCGCACCAGGCTAATGCAGTGGCTCCTTCGAGCGGCGAACTACTCGCGTTCTGTCACCACCGGAGCGCCGGGGTACCACTTCCACCGGGATCACCGGGGACCAGGGACCACCCGCTGATCGAGGGGAGTTGCTCGTCGCTTCGGCGTAGTTGGCGTTGGCCGGTCGCCCGCCGAAGCGAGCAGCGCGAGCGAAGGCGTTCTTCACTGTTTCGTTGTTCGCAGTCCGTTGAGAGCCCGTCGAAAACTTTCGAGCTGGGATTCCGGACGGAAGCTTGAAGCAGAGCAGATGAGACGGGCGACCCGGACTTGACCCGAGGCGCCCAGCGGGTGGGCTCGCTTTGTCTCGGGCCGATGATCGCCCGAGTCTTTGGCGCTGTCGAACCTTCGTCCGCTCGACGAGGGTGGCGCGCGACGTTCTCTTCTACCGGCCCTGCGGGCGCTGCCAGCGGGCATTCCTCTACTGTCGCAGTCGCCAGCCTGGGCGGCTGTACTGCGGCGACGAATGTTCGGCCGGCGCGAAGGAGGATCGCGAGCGTAGAGCCCGCAAGAAGTACCGAGATACGAGGAGCCCTTCGGCTTCTTGGCGATGTCGCGACGGCACTCAGCGGACGGAGCCGCAGCGCGAATGCGCTTCTCCATCTTCTCGAACGGATTCATCGCGTGCCGCCGACCCTCTTCGACGATGCGAGATCCGGAATCAGTCCGCGGCGTCTGGCCTCCTCCTGAATTTCGGGCGACATCGAGCGGGCGTCAACGATGAAGCCATCAATTGAAATCATCCACGCCATCGGGTTCGACTCGAGCAGTTCGCGCCGACAGAACTCGGGCTCCATTTGACCGATGCGAAGCAGGTCACGGATGAGCTTCGCCTTGTTGGCGGTGGTGCTGTTCGGAACCCCCGTCAGCTGACTCAGCTGGTCGCCGGTGAGGTGCGGGCGCTGGGTCTGGTCGAAAAGGAAGTTCACGCTGCCCACCGCGTAGATCGCAGCCGCCGCCCAGATTCGGAGCTCGCCACGTTCAAGCGGCGAAGGGCGCTTGCGGGCCAGCTTGGCGACAAGCTTGCCGACCAGCTCCGCGTACTCGGCATCCAGGTGCTCGGCGCAGAACGTGTCGGTCAGCTTGCGAATCGCTTCGACTTCGGATCAAAGCGACTCGGGCACCTTGATGGGGCGAGAGGATCGAGGCATGGCCCCTGAAGTTGCCAAGGCACGCCCTCCCGAAGCAAGCCGTCGCCAGAAACTATTCCTTCGAATCGAACAGCGCGGGCGATGAGGAGCTGGGCTCCGTCTGGGTCACGCGTCAGTGCATTCCTCGGCGACGCGGTGAGCTCGGCGTAGGATTTTCGAACCGTATTGCCTTGAACGACGAGTCGTCGCCGTCATGAATGAAGATTCTGCCGGTGAGGGCTCCGTCGGCCTGGAGCTGTGCCCAACCGCGCCCGCTGGCAGCGTCACGATCATCAGCGCCCATCCAAGAGAACTCGACCGATGCGCGACCGTCAATTTCTCCGTAGCGGCAATCGAGGCCGCCTTCGACTGCGATGAACCGCAGCGACGCCGAGTGTCTCGCGAGGTTGATGAATGCCGGGCCCATCAGGTCGATGGCTTCGCGGCCCCAGACATCCATCTGCACGATGCGCCACCGCCCGGCGAGGCTCACCGGAACTCGATTCCGAGGGAGCTCGGGCGCGAGGACCTCGACGTTTTCGGGCTGCGGCGCCTTGCCGATGTCCCATGCGGAGCCCTGCCAGTTCGTGATGATCCCGTTGAACTCGCACTCGGAGCAGCGCCACTCGAGCTCCGGGTGCCCGCGGTGACGCTCGATGAGGATCACTCCTGGGCACGCCCGCCGTCGTGGACGGCAGCGGCACCGAAGGGGAGAACGAATGCGTGCCTCAGCCGCTTCGAGTGACCCCGCGGCAACGATGCTCAAAAGAAACGCGGCGAGCGAGCGACCCTTGACGACGTCCTCGGCGCTCACCGCGGCGCTCAAGTGACGAAAGTCGGTGATGAAGGTCTTGGTGCGGGCCATTGAAGCGGAAGGTATGCCAACACTGCGCTTCCAGGATCGTCGTGAGGATCCGCGGACCGCAAACGGGACGGTGGAAATAGAATGCTGCCGCGGGGCATGCAGCCCAATGGTCGTCGCTGACCAGCGATCAGCCCGACCTCGGCCTCAGCATGCCGAAGGTGCCAGAGGCAGCACATCCGACGGCCCGGCATACGGGCGACCAGATCCGCGACCTCCACCGTCGACGACCAAGCTCGGCGACTGGTACGCCGACACGCTGAACCTGGGACGCGAGCGCCTGGTGCTCTGCGTGTCGGAGCTGACGTTGCTTGCGGGAAACGTTGGAGGCGCTCGGTGCCCCGAAGGCTGCCATCGACACCGAGGTGAACCAGCTGCTCGAGGTCACCATCGCCAAGACGGCGAGCCGGGGGGTGCTGGGCTCGATGAACGACTTCCAGTTCATGGTTCGTCACATCCGGAATCAGCGCCCCAACGCGTCGCTCCTCGACCTGGGGCTCGAGCTCGCGGACACGCCCTGCAGCCCCATCGACGGCTGGCCGACGGACGTCAGAGCTACCGCTGCATCGCGATCGACTACCCGGGCTTTGGGCTCTCGACCGCAGCAGGACGAGCCCGACCTGATCAGCGCCGAGATCCGGAAGTTCAGACCCATCGCTCTGCCGCCCATCGAGTCGAAGTAAGTCCAGCTTCCTGGACTGCGTTGCGCCATCAATGCCGACTTCCCAAATGCGTCTGCGGACCGTTTCTTCCCGGGCAGTGACTCCGTCGGCGTCCACCTGCGTCCCTGGACGCGGCCAGGATTTCACGTTTGTTTAGCGCTGTGAGCGCCGCAACAGCTCCCGCGCCTCGGCCTCACGGCCCTGGGCGCCCACCGCATGGGCCAGCAGTTCCAACGCCTCGGGCAGGGCGTCCTTTCGGTCGGCCTCGGCGCGCAGCAGCTGTTCGACGGCCACGAATTCCTGACGATCCATCGCCAGCACCGCCAGGTTGAAGGCGCGCTGACGATGGGAGAGCGGATCGGCCGGCAGCGCATGAGCCGCCGAAAGTGCGCGCCAGGCCTCGTCGAGCCGACCCTGTTCCCTCCGCACCACGCCCAGGTTCTGTAGCGCCGCGCCGACGTCTGAGTAGGAGGCGAAACCCTG
>JAYVCD010000256.1:0-11794 GCA_043750125.1 Archangiaceae bacterium
GACGAGGTTGTTGGCCACGTCGAAGTAGTGGTTGCCGAGCTGAACGTAGGTGTCGGGGACGAACTTGCTGCCCGGGTAGTTCTTGATCAGCTCCTCGTAGCGTTTGACCGCGAGTTCCTTCTTTCCGATCTCGTACTGGTTGTAGCCGAGGGAGAAGAGCACCTCGTCCTTGCGGTCGTAGGCTGGGTACTCGCGCAGAATCGTCTCGTACAACCGCATCGTCTCGGATCGATAGAGCTCGGACTCGCGGTGATCTTCCTTCGCGTCGGCGAGCTTCTCGCCCTTGTTGCGGGCCTCATCGACCTTCTTCTCGTCTTCCTGGTACTTCCGCATTTCCTTCACGTAGAGGAACTTGGATTTTTCCCAGTAGAACTCTGAGAGCTGGAACAACAGCTCGGCCTTCTGCGGCGAGCCCTCTTCGATTCTGGGGATGATGCGCTTGAGCGAGTCGATCGCCTCTTCGCGCTTCTTGTCGGCGATCGCGTCCTTCTCGGCGTCTTCGAGCCGGGGCAGCGAGTCCTTCAGCGCTGCGGGGCCGCGCCGCTCTTTCTTGCGCTCTTCGGCCTTCTTGTCGGCAGCTGAGACCGGCGCGGCCTTCCTGGCGTCCTTCTTCTTGGCCTGAGCAAACGCGCTACCAACGAGCAAAACCCCGAGCACGACGGGAAGGATCCGCACCTTCATTTGATCAAACTCCTGGACTTAGAAAAAGCGCGCGGACCCTACAACAGAGGGCCGCGCGATGAAAAGGCTGGCGGCTCGTCAGCTTCGCGGGGTTGCGGGACCGTCGGCGCACAGCGAAAACTGCCCACCGTCGCCCGACAACAACAGGCAACCTCGACTTATTCTGTCGACCTTCACGGCCTCGATCCCGAGGCGATCGTTGATGTGAACCAGCACCACTTCGCCCAGCTCGCCCTCGACGACGGCCAGCTCGCCCCGGGTCTCGAGGACCTGCAGCTTTCCAACCGGGGTGGCAGCGAACTCATGGTGCTCGACAGGCGCAACGACGGGAACAGCCGCGTGCGCGAGGCCCAACCCAGAACCCAACGCGAGGGCCAGCGCCCGGTTCATTCCTTCCCGCCCGGGCAGCCGCGCTTGAGCGTGTACTGGTAGTAGCCGATCTCATCGCGCCAGAACTCGCCCTGAAACTTCCAGTAGTTCCAGCTCTCGCCGGGCATCTTGGGCCGGTACAGCGTCTGCGCGCGCAGCACCTTCGACTGATCGACTCCCGCCTCGGCCAGTTCCTTCTCGGCCTTCGACGTTTCGAACCGGATGATTTCCGCCTGGTCGCCAAAGCTCTTCACGTTGCGAAAGGCCTCGGACAGACGGTTCTTCGCGAACTGCCCTGCGACCTTTTCGAGCAGGGCACGGTTCTGATCCAGATAGGGGACGAGCTCGTTCGACAGCTTCGCCGCGCGCCAGCTCTGGTTGTCCTCGATCAGCTTCTTCTCGAGCTCGATCTGCCTCAGCATCGTGAAGACGCCCAACATTCGCTCGTTCGAGCGAACCCAGTTGAGAATCGGAGTGGGGACTTTGTCGCTCTTCGCGTCGATCAGCTTGAAAAAGACTGCCGGGTCGGTGTCGGCGCCCTCGAGAATCGGCCTCAACTTCTCGGCCATCGGGGTGTACAGCTCGTCGTAGGCGGCCAGGGTCGTCTTCGCCTCTTCATACAGGCAGCTGAAGTAGTAGGTGGTGCTCTTCAAGATCCACGACTCGGGCTGGAACGCACCGGCGAACTGAGGAGCGTGCAAGGCCTGCAGTGAACCCAGCGCGCCGCCCAGATCGTCGTTCTGAAAGCGCGCGAACCCGTTCTCGAACAACGCCTGATCCCAGTAGAGCGAAAACCGGGGAATCCGCTCGTACGCATCGACCGCCTTCTGGTACTCGCCGGCGCCGTAGTAGGTGCGCCCCAGGCCGAGCAGCGCCAGCTGTTGGGTGAGCACCAGGTCCTTCTGGGTCTTGGCGGTGATTTTCAGCACCCGCTCGAACGCCTCGATCGCCAGCTGAGTCTTGGCCCCGTCCGGAAACCGGGGGTCGACCAGCACGATCCCCAGCATGTACTGGCTCTTGGCGTAGACCGCGCTCTCTTCGGCCACGGCCTCGAGAAACGACTTGGCCTCGTCGTACTTGGCCGTGCGGTAGACGATGGTCCCAATCAAGTAGTTGATGCGTGAGAGCACTTCGAGCGGCAGCTTCGCCCACTCTTCCGAGTAGTTCTTATTGAGCCAGCTGGGGATCAGGTACTGGTCTCCCAGGGCTTCCTGGATGTTGACCAGGCCTTCGACGCTCTTCAGGTAGAACGGGTGCGCCTTCCCGGCGTTCGCGATCGCCGTGAAGTAGACCAGCGCGGTGGCCGGAAGCCCTTTCTTCGCGAACGAGCTGCCGAGGTAGTACTCGGACTTCGAGCGGATGTCCGGGTCGGTGGCGGTGTTGTTGACCTCGAAGAACAGCTGGGCGGCCTGGTCGAAGTCACTCGAGTTGTAGGCCGAGAGCGCCTTGGTATAGAGGGCGGCGTCCTGGCCGAAGCTGGCCAGCGGCGACAGCAACGCAAGAGTCAGTACAAGAGAGCGCGTCATGGGGTGGTTGGCTCTTTAGAAGAGGAAGGAAGCGCCGAGGTACAGGCCGAGGTTGTTGAGGACGTCCGAAGAAATCGGCGGCTTGACGAGCGCGTTGGCGAGCGGAATGTCTTCCTCCCGCTTGCGACCCGTTTTCGGATCCGTGCCTTCGAATGAGTCGGCCCGGCAGGTGTTGCTGACGGACGCAGCGCTGGGCTTGCTGGCCGCGGCCATGGCGATCAGATCGCTTCTCGAGCAGCCGTTCACCGCGTCGACGCGCGCGGTGTAGACCACGTCGCGCAGCTCGAGCCGGAAAGCGAAGTGCTTGCCCAGTTGCAGGCGCAGCCCGCCGCCCAATTCGCCGAGAAAACGCAACCCGGTATCGCCGTAGGTCGCAGGCCCTGCGGAATTGATCGGCTTGAGCTGGTGGCGGGTGCCTCCCAGCCCAAGGCTTCCGTTGATGACGATCGAGAAGTGGGCGAGGTTGTTCTCGAACAGCGCGAACTTCCCGTAGATCGGCGTCACTTCGACCCCCGCCAGGGCCCCCCACACGTTGAGCAGCGACGTGGCGGCTTCGGCTTCCGAACGAACTTTGGCGACGAGCTCGCCGTTGAAGCCCGACTCTTCGTTCGAGTAGTTGTAGTAGCCGGAGACCTGGAAGCCGAAGTTCTCTTGCAGATGGTAGACGTAGCCGAGGCCCGCTCCGAAGTGCTGAGTGAACTTCCCGTTGATCTGAATCTGGGTCGCCGGGAAGAGAATGATCTCGTGGCGGCCTTTGTCGGCAAACGGCTTCTGCTCGACGATGTGCACCGCGACGTTCGGGTTGTAGAGCGGCGCGCCCGAGACGAGCTTCTGAGCCCGGATGTTGCTGGCCGCCGGCGTCGTCGACACCGCGCCCATCGGCGCAGCTTCCTTCTTCTCGTCAGGCTTCTTCTCGTCCGGCTTCTTCGTCGCCTTGGAGCCGGGGCTGGGATCTTCTTCCTCGTCGTCGGCCGTGCCGGGTTTCGCCGGCGACTGGGCGATGGGTGCGTCGGTCGCCAGCGGCTCAGAGACTTCCAGAGCGACTGCCGAAGCAGACCAAACGAGAGCAGCAAACAGGATCATCGTTCTCATGGGTAATTTTTTCCGGTCAGAAGATGAACGTGTAGCCGATGTCGAACTGGACCAGGTTGGTGATGCCGGGTGACACGGCGGTTCCGCCGCCGGTCGTATTGCCGGTCAACGCCAACGCCCGGTTGGCTCCGGTGACGTAGGTGTCGAGCCAGCTGTAGTCGCGGATCTCCAGGCGGACGGCGTGGTTGTTGGTGACGAAGAAGCGAAAGCCCGCAGCCAGAGAGACCAGCGGCCCGACCTTGCTGTCCTTGAGGTACGACACGCACTTGTTCTCGTTTTTGCCGGTGTCGGGGTTGGCCACCATTCCTTCCTGATTGCAGATCACGACCGAGGTGCGATCGAGCATCGCCACACCGCCCCCGACGAAGACGTAGAACTGAAAGTGCACGGGCAGCTCGGCCATCAGCCCGAGCTTTCCGTAGATCGGCTGCCAACGAAGGCCGACGATCGCGTTGAGCTTCATTTCCCACAGGTCGGAAAGATCGTTCGCGGTCGGAAGTGAAGTCTTTGCCTGGGCGAAGAACTTGTTGGCGATGTCGTCGGCCAGACTGGTGTGCCCCGAGATCGCGTAGCCGACACGCAGCTCGACGGCCAGGCTGTCCATGAAGTTGTAGCCGGCCGAGAGGCTCAAGTTGTAGTGGTCGGTGAGCCGCGACAGCATCGAGAGGCCGATGTTCAGCCCGAGCTCGAAGCGCCCCTCGACGTTGAAGAGGCGATTGCGGACCACCACCTTTTCGACCAGCTCCTCACCACCTCCTCCCTCTTCGGCCCAGACGGCCGACGCGGAAAGAGCGAGCAACAGGCAACTGAAATTCCGAAAGATCTTCATAGGAGTCGTCACGGACAGCTGTTCTGGAAGGTGGCCTGCACGTCGTAACAAATCTCGACAGCACTCAAAGACTCGGGCACCGAAGCGCCGTCAAAGCGGATCACGTTGCGCAACGAAGCGCCGTCGCATTTCACGTACTGAGGTTGGTTGCTTGCCTGCCCGAGGTTCACGTCGACCTTCCGGGCGCAGCGGCCTGAGCGGCAGAAGCCTCCGGCGGGACAGTTGCCCGACACCTGGCACGCCGCCGAGGTTGGGGAAGCGACATAGAGCTCGATTCCTGTCGCCCTGCCCTGCATCGGCCGCAAGTCAGGGCCGCGCGCGAGGCGAAATTCCTTTCTCAGCCCCGAAGCGGCGTAGCCCAAAGAGGCCAGTGCGCCCGAGAAGCCGGCGTCGGAAATCCCACCGTCGTTTTCGTCGCTTTCGCAAATGCTGACCGCGACGCCGCCGGTATCGGCGGCGACCTTCAGGTAGCGCGAGCCGTAGTAGCCGACTTCGATCCCGCTGCCGGGCAGCGCCGCGTTGGTCCCCGACTTGGGGCACGGGGCACCCGAGTTCGATCGGCAGCAACCGATGTGTGCAGCGAGATCGCCGAACTGGGAAGGAACGCCCGAATCGGCGTCACCGTCGACGGCGACCACCGCGGCGAGCGCGACCAGGTCGGCGTTGCCATAGCCTTTGTAGGTCTCGAGGAACCGGGTGAAGTAGGCTGTCGACCCGTACGCGTTGGCCCCGCCCAGCGCGGTGTCCGAAGCGCAGCGGCAGCCAGGGTCGGCGGTGCAGACAATCTGGCTCACCAACGGGTTGCAGGACGAATCGTCTTCATCGCTGACGACGATCACGTACAGCGCGGCGTCCGCGCGAATGAACCTCGTGCTGATGGCGGTCGAGAGGTTCACCGGGTTGGTGAGCGCGAGGTAGACGGCGAGCAGCCCGCGTTCTTGCGCGCTGCCCTGTGTGCCGACGAGGGACATCTTCGCGAAGGCGAGCCCCGCGCTGCTGGTGGCGCCGGCGACGGTGCTGCTGGTGTTGCACAGGGTCCCTCCGGCCATCTGGGGCACGCAGGCGATGTGATCTGCCGACAGCGGGCCCAGGGCCCAGGGTCGAAGGGTGCCGCGGGTCGCCGGATCATCGGTGTCGGTGGTGATGACCGCGATGTGAAAATCAATGGGCGGGTTGGCGGTGACGAGCTGATTGATGAAGCCGCTGAAGCTGTCGGCCAGGCGCGCCTGCTTGGGGGCCATCGAGCCCGAGCTGTCGACCACCCACAGAATGTCCACCTTGCGCACCGACAGCTGCTGAAAGACGTCGCACTGGTGCGGGGTGTTGATCGCGAAGTTCTTGGTTTCCATCGTCGGATCAACGAGCACTTTGGGAGCGCCGGTGTCGACCTGCGGTGCACCGGGGACCACGACGAACGCCTCGGCGACCGCTCTCGTGCGCGAGCGGTCCTGGCACGCCGTCAGCGCGCTCAAAGCCGTAATGAATACGATCGCCCCTCGGTGCATTTGAGCCGCGCGTGCCTAGCACAGCGGCCGGCTGCAAAGACAATCGGTTTTGCGTCTTATCTCAGGGTGTTGGGCACGCAGACCTGAACGGTGTTGTCGGTCACGTCCTTCACGGTGTCGCAGGCCCAGTCCGTCGGGCACCCGGCGCTGTTGGTACAGGCGAGCGTGCAGATGGGCCCTGAGTCTTTGCGGATGCACAGCCCGCTCGCGCAGGCGGCCGGACCAAACGCGCAGACCGCACCGGCCTGGCCCCCGCCTTCGGGGAAACAGACATCGACGACGCCCGACGCGTTCGGAAGCGAAGCCTTGCGGCACAGAAATCCGGAAGGGCACGGGCCCTGATTGGCGCAGGTCACGCTGCACACCCGCGCGGTTCCCAAGTCCAGGCAGGTGCCTGTCTGACACGGAGATCGCCCCGGGCTGCAGTCATCGCCAAACAGCCCGCCCAGCGGAGCACAGACCCCCGCCCCCGCCTTCGGCCCGTCGGGGCCGCGCTTGTCGCTCGAGCAATCGTAGCCGTCCGGGCCTGATTCACAGCAGCGGTAACGGCTGTCGGCGCACTGGCTGTCGGTGGTGCACGGAAGGCTGCACAGCGCGCTGTTGCCGGCCTTGAGGCAAACGCCGGCGACGCAGTCGGCCGCGCCGGTCTTGCTGCAGTCATCGCCCAGTCGACCCAGACCGGACTTGCAGGTGCCGCGCTGGGGCAGGCAATAGCTCTTCATCAGGCCCGCGGCGTCCGCGACGACCTTGCAGACGAAGCCCGGGCCAAAGCTGCGCACGCAGGCCGAATCGTCCGCGCAGGGCGTCGAGCAGAACGACTCACCCTTGAACGGGCAGCTGGGGCAGTTGTTGACCAGGCAGCGGTTCTCGGGGTGCGAGCCCTTGCGGCAATCGTCGTTGTCGACGCAGGGAGCGCATTCCCGACCGTCGGTGGCGTTCTGACACAGCTGCGAAGCGCAGGTTTTTCCCAGGCCGCACTGGCGCAGCTGGCCCACTTCGTCGGCAGGGACCGCGTCGCAATAGCCCAGGCAGGTGTTCGAGTTGGGCACGCACTGGAAGGGGCCCTTCACGTCGGGGTCGTCGCTCTTCCCGATGTTGGTGCACGAGAAGCCGTTGGGGCACTCGGGGTTCCGCGCGCTGTCGAGTTTTTCAGGCTCGCAGCCCGGCTGGGGGCAGAGGTTCTTCTTCGGGTTGCAGTCCCGGCCGCAGAACTTCTCGCCCGACACCACGTTGCGAACGCAAACATCGAACGGCCCGCCGCACTCTGCGTCGCCGCTGCAGGCCGCGCACAGCTCTTTACCGAAGTTGCACGACTGGGTGACCGGCACGCACTGCTTGATCACCGCGTTCTCGGGGCCTGCCGGAATCGGCTGGCAGTTGAAGCCCAGCGGGCACAGGTCGCCCGGGTCACAGCCCGAGGTGCAAAAGCGCTCGCCAGAGCCGATCGCAGAGAAGCACGCGCCCCCGGGCGGACACTGCAGCGCGTCCTGACAAGGAGAACACAGGGTCCGGCTGACCTTGATGTAGCAGTTGCCGCTTTTGGGATTGCAGCTGTGACCCGACGGACAGTCGTTGTCGACCTTGCACCCGTCGAGCTGCTTGCAGACCTTCCCGAAGCGACCGGCGGCCTGACAGAGGTAGTCGTCAGGGCAGCCGGTATCGTTTTGACAGTTGCGGGTGCAGAAGCCCGACTTCGAGTCGAGCCCGACGCACAACCCGTCGGCGCAGCCGAGGCTTCCGACCGCACCGGTGGGATCGCACGCGCTGCCGATCGACAACAGTTGGCGCTGCGCCGGCCCGCATCCGCTGGCCAGACCCAACACCAACGCTGCCCAGAGGCTCGCGCGCACTTGTGCGGACTTACTTTTTGCCGGCCTTGTGAGCCGCGCGGGTGGCGACCTTCACCGAAGGGCGAACGATCAACATTCCGTTGTTGTGACCTGCGACGCCGCCCTTGACCAACAGCAGGCCCTTGTCGGCGATCACTTCGATCACTTCGAGGTTCTGGGTGGTGTTGTTCTCGACGCCGTAGTGACCCGGCAGCTTCTTGTTCGGGTAGACGCGGCCTGGCGTCTTGCGCTGTCCGATCGCGCCCGGGTGACGGCGGTACTCGTGGGTCCCGTGGGTCTGACCGAAGCCGCGGAAGTTCCAGCGCTTCATCACGCCCTGCGTTCCACGGCCCTTGGTGACGCCAGTGACATCGACCAGCTCGCCCTTGGTGAAGAGGTCCGGCTTCACCGCGTCGCCGAGGTTGAACTTGGCGGCTTCTTCGGCGTCGACGCGAAACTCTTTCTGGAACTTGCGGGGAGTGGCGCCTGCTTTCTTGAAGTGGCCCAGCTGCGCCTTGCTGAGGCGGCTCTCTTTGACTTCGCCCCAGCCCAGGGTGACGGCCGAGTACTTGTCTTTCTCGAGGGTGCGCTTGCCGACGACGATGCAGCTGTTCACGTCGATGACGGTGACCGAGATGGACATTCCGTCTTGATCGAAGACCGACGTCATTCCGACCTTGATGCCGATTACGCCTTTCATGTTTGAGTCCTTTTCGTCTCTCGCACATGGCGCGAAGCCAGAGGTGCGGTCCGGGACATCCGGAGGGGCGCGGCTCGTAGCAGCCCCCCGGGATGAAAGCAATCAGCGGCCGCGCCCTTTCCGTTTCTTCAATGAACCCGGGTGGGCGGAGTCAGCTCGTCGGCGAGGAAGACCCGCACGTCCCAGGCACACTCTTTTTCGGCGCTCAAGGTCGGCTCGAGCTTTCCGACCCAGCCGAGGCTGGCCAAATCTGCCGCCACTTCGTCGGCCCCTTTCTTCGCCCGCTCGGCCTCGCGGGCGCAGTACTCGATGCGCGAGGTCTTCACGTCCTCGGCCAGCTTGTGCCCCCACCAGACGATGGTGGAATTGCGGCTCTTGTTCTTGTCGATCAGCGTGTCGAGAAGGAAGTTCACCCCCCGGGCCCTGGCGTTCTTGGTCAACAGCTCGACGCCGACCCGCTTCTCGCAGCCGAGGTAATGGCAGTAGTAGCTGCCGCCCGGGAGCATCGAGTCAGAGGGGATCGCCTTGACCAGCAGCGCGCGTTCGGCGGCGGCAGAGACTTCGGCCCGGTAGGGCTTGTTGAGTTCCTTGCACGCGGGGCCTTTGCAGGTGGCGATCTTCACGTCGACCGCATCGTCCTTGAAAGTCCACGAGCCCTTGAGCACGGTGTTGCCCTTCGCCTTGTCGACTTTCTCAGCGTGGTATTTCCCGTGGCTTTCGAAGGCCACGAAGCCTTCGGCGTTTCCGATTTCGGACCCGTCGATCAGATCGAGCGCGGTGGGCGCTGCGGCGAGGACGGCGGTCAACACGGTCAGAAGCATGGGCTCTCGAGGTTCAGGCGGCGACGCGGCGCAGCGAAGGGTGGGGGTCGGGACTGGCGTGAATCCGGAAAACGAACTTCAGGTAATTGACCAGGGCGATGCCGGTGTAGCTGACCGGAACGTAGCGGTAACCGCGTTTGATCAGGAACCACGCCCACCTTGCCGCCAGATTGCCGCTGATCAGCCCGCGTCCCATCGGGGAAGTGAACGCCGAAGGGACGATGTGGCGATAGATCAGATCGTTCTGGTGGAAGTACCTGCGGGCGTGCCGGGCAAAGGCCCGTTTGCTGCGTGAGTAGATTTCCAGCCCGGGGTCGCCGAATGAGGGGTGGCACTCGATCTCGCTGCCGACCGCCCAGACTTCGGGAGGAACCTGGCGCCCGCGGGTCAGGCGCTTGAAGCGTTCGATCAACGCGACGAACGAATCACAGTTGGCCCGCATCGCGTCCTGAACCTTGCTTCCGTGGGCGAGGATCAGAATGTCGGCGGCGGCCAGCTGCAGGTCGGCCCCCGAGCAATCGTCCCCGAGGAAGTCGATGCCGTGCTTCAGCGCGACGACGGTCGCTCCTTCGGCTTCGAGAATTCGCTTCAGCGGCTCGCCCAACGCGCCCGACGCCCCGGTGAGCACCACGCGGCGGCCTGACATCGGGCATCCGGTGCCGAACAGCTTGTCGAACGCGGTGGTGACCGAGCCGAAGTAGCGGTCGGGGTAGACGTGATGAAGCGAGTGGTAGGGGAGCCCGACGAACACTCCCCCCAGCGGCGCCGCGATGATTGCCTGTTCCCGGTGGTTGCTGTCTTTGCCCCCAAGCACAGCCCCGACCACGAAGCTTCCGAGGAACACCGCCTGGGTGGCGAGCACCGGCAGCAAGGGCAGCACCAGGAGCCCCGCCGAGGCGCCCAACAATTGGAACCCCAGCTCGCCGCTGCGGTGGCGCCAGAAGTTCTGGGCGATCAAGCGGTCGTCGAACTTCAATTGACGGTCGAGGAACGCGTGGTGGGTCTGGTGCAGCGCACCCAGGGACTGCAGCGCGCGGTACGGCGATCGGGAGCAGGCGTGCAGCGTCCAATGCATCAGATCGAAGACGAACGTCGCGCCCAGGTAGAGCAGGAAGACTTGAGCAGCCCAGGTCAAAGCGAACGTCGCGGTCATTTCTGCGCGGGTGAGTACCCCCGTTCGACCTTCACTTCAAATGCTGTACAACCATGCGATGCCCGGCTTCCTCGAATCTTTCGTCAGCTGGGCCAACGAGCGGGTCGCGCAGGCCGAAACCTTCGAGTCGGTCGACGGGTTGCCGGGACAAGGCGAGCTCGAGCTGGGGGGCCGCCGGGTGCTCAACGCCGACAGCACCGACTTGCTGGGCTTGAGCGCCGACCCCCGGGTGAAGGAAGCCGCTCAAGCGGCGACGCGAAAGTTCGGGGCGCAGGGGACGCCGGGAATGAAGCCGCTGCACGAGCTCGAAGAACGGCTCGCCGCATTCACCGGGTGTCAGGCGGCGGTGGTGACGCCCAGCTTCGAAGCCGCCTTGTTCCCCGTCGTCGAAGGCGCCGACCGGGTGCTCACCGACGCGCGCAGTGATTTTACCGAGCGCGAGTTTCTGCATGCCATCGCGGCGCACTCGGCAAGGTTTCGCGACACCGAAGATCTCGAGGCGCTGCTCAATGGGGAACCCGAGACGCCGAGCCTGATCGTGGTCAGCGCCGTGCACCCCTACGAAGGAGACTTGGCCGCCCTGCCCCGCATCGCCGAGCTCGCCGGAAAAGCAAAGGCCGGCCTGGTGGTCGACGAGTCGCTGTCGCTGGGGCTGTTGGGAAGCTCGGGCGCGGGGTCGGTCGAGCACTTCGGGCTCGCCGATCAGGTGACCCTGGTGCTGGCCTCGTTGGGCGGAGCGCTGGGCTCGCGCGGCTGGGTCATCGCCGGCCCCCGGGCGGTGATCGACTTCGTGCGGGATCACCTGGACGAGAACGCCTGCATCTCGCCTCCTTCGGCCGCCGCAGCGCTCAAGGCGCTGGAGATCATTCAAAGCGAGCCCGCGCGTCGGATTCGCGCGTGGGAATTGGCCCAGCGTCTTCACACCGGCCTGCGCTCGCTGGGGTTCGACACCGGGCCATCGGTCACGGCGCGGGTGCCGGTGTGGATTGGCGACGAAGTTCGATGCGAGCGCCTCGCCCGCGTCTTGCTCGAGACCGGAGCTCGCGTTCGGGCCGTGCCGCTGCGAGGCCGGGCGCGGCTGTTGTTGACGCTGCAGGCGACCCATACCGACGCTCAGGTCGACCAACTGCTCGAGCTGCTCGAGAAGCACGGACGGCGCATCGGGGTCCTCGATGGTCCCCGTCGGGTCGAGCCTGACGCGGTTCATCTGGCGCGGCCGGGCACGTTCGTCACCCGTTCGATTTGTGGCGCCCACTGGGACGAAGCGCCGGTGGTGGCCATGCCTTCAG
>JAYVCD010000257.1:0-15404 GCA_043750125.1 Archangiaceae bacterium
CACGGCGCTGCTGAACAAATAGCCGGTCATGAGAAGACGGCGTGCGCGAGATCTGCCTGGTTTCTACTCAAATCTCCGCGTGAAACAGACCGTCATTCGCACTTTCGCATTCGTCATCGTCCTGTTCGGGGTTCATGCCATGGCCATCGAGACACCCAATCATCAGGTCCTGAAGCGTTACGCCGACTTCGAGCTGCGCGAATACCCCTCGTATGTCGTCGCAGAGACTGAGGTTGAAGGCGAACAGAGCGAGGTAGGGGCAGCTGGTGGCAGAAGAACTACGACGACCACCTCGCCGAGTTGCGCGGAGCAATGCGGGGGAAGGGCTCGTCGCAAAGAGTGAGCCAATTTGGGCGCGATACGACCCACCGTTCAAGCCTTGGTTCCTACGCAGCAACGAAATACTCATTGAGGTCGACTGACGGAACGCAGAGCGCGGTCAGGGCCGGGCTCTAGCGGAAGTGGCCGGTGATGCACGGATCGAACTGCTTCCGGCGCGCACAGGTCGAACCGTGACGGGTGGCCGAACCAGCTGAACCTCAGAATCCTCCATCAGCACTCAACCGATTGGAATTCCATGGGCGGCGACTTCAACTACGCCGAGGCGTTCAAGTCGCTCGCACTGAGCGCACGTGCGCGCGTTTCAAGGCGAGCAGCTGAGGCAGGTGAAGGCACGCGGATACCTGACGACGATTGCGGGGGCGGCGGATCGATGCCCGAGCCCGGCGTCTAAGAGCGCACTTCGTAAGGACAGCAGTGCGGCGTTCCGACCCCCGTCAACGCCGAGGCCCAGACGATGGTTCATGCGTTCTCGCGCGGGGAGCTGAAGACCGGGTTGGAGCTCGTGCGCCGCCTCGCCGACTTCGCCGAGAACAGCGAGGCCCTCAGGGCGCGAGCACTGCAGTGATCGCCGTGTCGAGCGTGCGGTCGGTGCCGCTGGCGAGATCTGCGACCGTCGGGAGCACCTCGATGTCGGGGACGATGCCCTTGCCGTGGAAAACTCCGCGGTCGAGCCGCAGCACCTCCATTCCGGTGAAGCTGAAGTACAGCGCTCCGGGCAGCCGCGCGTAGGTGATGTTGCCGTTGGTCGCCGCGCTCGGGCGGCCGACCACCTTCTTCGTCCGCTTCGCATCGACGAGCATCGCCGAGATGGTCTCCGCCGCCGAGACCGTGGTCGTGCCCACCAGCAACACCATCTTGCCAGCGAAGTTCGGGTTGCTGACCGGATCCAGAAACCAGCCCTGGCTCTCGTCGACGCTCGAGAGGGTCGGCCCCGTGAGCACCGGGATTCTGAAGATGGGCGACAACATCCGCGTCTGCGCCAGCCGAGACATGCAGTCGAACGCTCCCTCCACCGGGTAACCCCGCATGTCGACGATCAACCCTGCAGCGGTGCTCGCCTCGTTGAGCACTTTCACGCAGCCGTCGGTGACATCCGCCGGCACGTCGAGGCTCACGTAATAGACGGTGGGCGCGCCGCGTTGGGTGAGAAATCCGGCGCGCCGCTGGTTCAGGTCGAAGAGCGAGAAGTACTGCGCCGGGGTAACGGGGGTCACCGTCACGGTGCGCAGCGCCTGGTCGGGTGCGCGCAGGCCGATCGCGGTCGGGCCGCTGAGCTCCACCAGTCTTCGGGTGGCGAGGTCGAACCGGTAGCCCGGCGAGGCGCCGGCGGTGCGCGGCAGCTGCTCGGCCATCCAATCGGACATCGGCCTGCCGCCGATCGAGACCAGCGTGTCGCCTTTGTTGATCATCGGGGTCAGCGAGGTGGTGACCACCGGCTCAGCAGCGACGTCGGTGAGCAGCACCGGCAGGTATCCCGCCAGCGGGGTCTCACCGCTCACGTCGCCGATGAAGTTGTGTCCGTCGTGAACCGCTTCCCCCAGCCGGCTGAGCAGGTTGAGATGAAGGGTGCGGGTAAGCGTCACGCCGGGTGCGTCGAGCGCGGCAATCGTCTCGGCCAGCCGCGCGTCGATGGTGTCGCCGACGACGTGGAAGTACGGAAAGAACTTTCGAAGGATGCCGTGCGCGATCAGCTGCGCCGCGCGCGCCGACCCGAGCGTCAGGCCCTTCATCGCAGCTCCGGCCATTGGGTTGATCGCCTTCAGCTCGCTGCGCATCGCGATTTGGCGGGTCTGCCCAGGCGGCGCGGACATCGTCGACAGCGCCGCGAGCGCGCCGGGGATCCCCGCGGTGTCCACGTCCGCGCGAATCACGTCCGGCCAACGACCGAGCGCATCGAGGAGGTTCATCGCGCGGTAGCCGACGCCTACCTGACCAATCGCCTGCCACCGCGACTCGCCGGTCGCCGCGAGCACGCCGGTGCCCCACAGCCACGCCTGGTTGCGAAGCCGCAGCTCGCCGGCGAAGCGCGCGGTCTCGGGCGCCATCGCCTCTTCGGTGATGACCGCAAGCGGCAGCCCGGCCGTCAGCCTTCCGGGAAGGGTGCCGCCCGGCAGGGTAACCATCTCGTTCTCGTAGGCGTTCATCGCGGTGTACTCGTCTGGGTAGCCGTAGAACTTGCGAACGACCTGACGCGACAGCGCGAGGCTCGACGGCAGTGACGCGGAGCCGGCTTCTCTCAACGCCAGCTCGAGGCCTGCGGCGCCCGGCAGCCCGCGCAGATCGATGGCGATCGCTCGTGCTCCGCTCGGAATCGTCACGCCGCCCGCGCCGGGCCGGACGATCGCCACGTCGCCCGACAGCTGCACCGACGCTTGCGGCAGTGCGCGATCGTCGGCGCGAAGTGCGCAGACGTCGATCAGCGCCGCGGCGTAGATGACCACCCCTTGCTGTGACAGCAGGTCCTTCCCGTTGAGCGCCGTCGAGAGCACGGTGTCGACCGCCGGGTACTGCTCGAAGGGGCCGAAGTGCCGCACCGCCGCGTGCGCCTCGGAAAAGGCGACTGCCACGTGCGAGCTGTTCGAGGGCCCACCGCGCATTCGCGCGCAGCTCGGCTCGCTCTCGAGAGGGAGCAGCGGCCCGGCATCGGGGACTCCCGCGTCCATCGGCCCCGCATCGACGGGTCCCGCGTCGGGCAGCCCAGCGTCGACGAAGCCGGCGTCGAGCAGTTCGGCCTCGCACAGGGTCCCCGCCAGGTGGGTGCCGGCTCCGCAGGCGATGGGCGGAGGCGTGCCGGAGCAGGCGGTGAGCCACAACGAGACGAAGGCGACAGCCAGGTGGGGTCGAATCACGGGGAATGCTCCAGGTTTCAACATCAGTCTCACGGTAGAGACGCGCGGGAGGAAGTGTGACCGCCCATGGGTCTTTTTTGTGACACGGTGGGGCGACGGCATGAATGGACAAGGCCTTTCGCCCGAGTTGGTGACCAAGCGGGTGCTGGAGGATGTGGCGCGACGGGATTTTCCCACCGCGATGGACGTGCTGGTGCGCGCCTACGGGCCCGAGCTCGCCGGCTTCTGCGCGGTGCAGCTGAAGGATCCCCCCCAGGCCGAAGAGGCCTTCTCCGAAGCCCTGTTCGACATCTGGCGCGGGCTGCCCCAGTTTCGCTTCTCGGCCTCGGTTCGAACGTGGGCGTATGCGGTCACCAGGCATGCGTGCTTCCGGGTGCGTCAGGCGGAGCACCGCCGTCGGGAAACGACCGCCGAGCGCGACGACTTCTGGGCCCAGCTCGAGGCTCCCCTTCGCACGCTCACCCAGACCTGGCTGCGAACGACGGTGCGACAGGAGGTCGTTCGGCTGCGGGAGTCGCTCGACGAAGAGGATCAGGCGCTGCTGACGCTCCGCTTGGATCGCAGGCTCACCTGGGACGAGGTGGCCCAGGTTCTGGCGGGCCCGGTGGCGCTCGAGCCGGCTGAGCTGAAGAAGGCCACCGCCGCGGCCCGCAAGCGCTTCGAGCGGGTCAAGGCCTCGATCGCCGTGCTCGCCCAGGCGCAGGGGTTGTTGAAGTGACGCAAGACGAGCTCGCGGAAAATCCGGCGTTGATGGCGCTGCTGCATGAGCTTGCGCGCGCGCCGGGGACGCCTCCTGCGGACCTGACCGGAAAGCGGCTGGGCCCGTTTCAGTTGGAGGCGGCGATTGGCCGTGGCGGCAGCGCGGTGGTCTACGAGGCCCGCGACGAACGACTGCAACGGCAGGTGGCAATCAAAGTCTACGCCTTCGAGGACGACGTCAAAGCGGCCGCGCGGGCGCTGGGCGAAGCGCGAATGCTGGCCTCTTTGCAGCACCCGAACATCGCGCAGGTCCTCGACGTAGGGCAGAGCGAGGGCTTCAGTTGGGTCGCAATGGAGCTGCTGCGAGGCGCTCCGCTGCGCGAGTGCCTCTCGGCTGGTTCCCTCGACGGCGTCGGGCGAAGGAAGGTGGTCGAAGGGTTGCTCGAAGGGCTCGCGGCGGCCCACCGCGCTGGCGTCGTTCACGGAGATGTGAAGCCTGAGAACCTGGTGCTCGACGCGCAAGGCGTGCCTCGACTGGTCGACTTCGGCAGCGCGCTGGCCGGGCTTCCGATCGGCCTGACTCCTCGCTACGCCGCCCCCGAAGTGCTCGAGGGTGGCCGGCCGGATTTCGCCGCCGACGTCTATTCGCTCGGTCGCACCCTCGACGAAGTGCTCCAGCGGCCCCGGGTGAAACCACGCTGGCTGTCGTCGTGCCTCGTCGCCCGAGACCAGCGCACCCCTGATGCCGACGGGGTGCTGCGGCGGTTCCACGAGGGCAGACGCCGCAAGCGGGTGCTCACCGCCGTCGGCCTCACGGTCCTCGCTGCCTGCGCGGTGGGGGGGCTTGCGGGCAGGAGACAAACTGCGCCGAAGCTCGAAGTCGAACGCCTCACAGCCAACCCCTCGGGTGTCGAGTTCGACGCGCTCGCGCTCTCGAAAGACGGCACCACGGCGGTCGTGGTGAGCAAGCGGCACCTCTGGCTGCTCTCGCTCGACTCGCGCCAGATGGCGAAGCTTGCCGAGACGACGCTGACGGAAGTCACGTGTCTGCGTTTCTGGGACGAGCAGACGCTGTTGCTGGGCGAGCTCGACGGATCCGAGGGCATGCTGCTGCGCCGCTTCGACCTGCCAACCCGAACGTGGTCGAAGGTGACCCAGCGCGCCATGTACTGTCCGGTGCCGCTCGACGCCCGCCGCTCGGTGGAGAGCTCTGCCGCCGGCTTGAGTCTGATGACCGAAGGAGCCGCGCCGCGCGTCCTTCGCCGCTTCGCGCCGACGGAGACCGTGGTGGGGTTGGAGGCATCTGTGACGGCGCCGATCGTATTGGCTGCCGTGATGCAACGCGGTCCCGGCGGCCCAACCGTGCGGCTCGAGCTGATCCCGCTGTCGGGCGCTGCTGCGACCATCGCGGTCGAACACCGCGGGTTGGTTCAGGAAGGAGGCCTCGTCGCGGCGGCGTTCGATGACGCCGGCAACCTGCTCTACGCCACCGGGGCAAGTCTTCCCTCGCAGGGCTCGCGGGTGCATCGGCTGACGCTGGATCCGAACGGCGAGCCCGTGGGTTCTCCTGACGAGCTGGGCTCGGTGCCCGGGGTCGCGTTCTCGATGTCCAGTCGGGCAGGCGCGACGCTGGTCTTGATCGCCCAACCTCAGACCGACGTGATGACGGCTCCGGTGCTGGACGGGGGGGGCCTGGGGCTCGTGAGCCGGCTCACGCTCTCGGACTGGACCGAGCGGGCAAGCTCTGCGGAAGAGGGCGGCTCGTTTCTGGGTCACGCCGAAGACCGCGTAGGTTTTCGAGCGGCGCGCTTCACGCCCAACGGAATCGAGCCGCTCACGCCCGCGAGCCCTGAGTGGACGACGTGGCCCGTTCGGGCGGGAAAGGACATTCTGTATTGGCGGGTTGATCCCGCAGGAGACAAGCCTGCGCAGCTGATTCGCGCTTCGACGCCTGCCTCTGCGCTGTTCACCACCCCGATGCCGGTGAAGGCGTTTCACTTCAACACTCCCGCGCCGCACGAATGGACAGTGCAGTGCCCGGACGACCCGCGCCGATGTCAGCTCGTCTGGTGCGGCCCCGACGAGGTTCAGCGGTGGAACGTCGATGCGCTGAGCGGAGCAGTGACGCCGGAGGCACCGCTGAAGACCGCTCGTTTGCTGACCCTGTCTCGAAGTGGGGAGCAGTTTGCGAGCGTCGACCCGGCGGCCGGAGTGCTGCAACTGCGCCAACGCTCAGGACCAGAGCAGTCGACATTTGCGCTCGACGGCTGCGAGCTTCAGTTTCTCTCGGCCGGGCTCGAGGGGCAGTGGTGGGGAAGCGGCTTCTGTGACGGGAAAAACGTATTGCTGCGGTTCGACGCGCATGGAATCCACCGGGTGCTCGAGGCTTCCTCGGGGTGGGTGAGTCAGCCCGTGCTGTCAGTGGACGGCCGGCAATTGGCGTGGGCGCAGGGCTTGTTCGACACCGACGTCTACCAACTGAGGGTGCGCGAAGGCCGCGACTAAAGCTGCCGAGACGATCGCGCTCATTCGTACGACTTTGCCTCGTGCGTTTTTTCGTTCTGCTCAGCGTCCCAGGTGTGGTTCTCACGGCGCGTGCTCAGAACGCTGACTCCACACCACCAGCTTCTGCCTGCCCGTTGCCCCTTCGATCTTCCACACCTCTTCCAGGTCCTGAAAGAACGTCTCCAGCTCGCACTAGACTTGTTCTTCACTGGCGAGTCGATGATGCGCCAGAATCTGCGCCGTAAATTTGAGAGTGCCCCGGGCCGCCTGGTGCCATGGCCACCGCAGCCTTAGGCAGAATCGGCGAAGCCCTGCGGGACGTAGGCCGCATCCTCGATTCATTGGGGAGAAGGTGGGCGGTCGTCGGAGGCCTTGCGCGTTCGACCCGCCCTCGATTCGCCGAGGGCGGGTCGTCTTGATTCCTACGAAACCCTCAAGCCGCTTTGAGCTTGCGGCCGATGGTCGCCACCGCCTGCTCACCCGTCAGATCCACGCGCGACAGCACCGCCGCCAGCAACTTGAGATTCTCAGCCTTCACGCCACGGAAGGTGATGCCCGACCTCGATACGACGACCCCCACGCTCCCGAGTTTGGCGTCGTGCAGCGCGCGGGTAAGCACCGCGATCGTGCTGTTCGGCTTGGGAGGAATCAGCCGCTTGGGGTGAAGGCTCTGCACCGCAAGTCTGATCTCCACCGCGGACGCTTCCTCGAGTCCGACCTTGGTGGGCTTTCCCTTGCGCTCCACCGCGACCTTCAGCTTGTCGAAGGACGTCTGATCGTCATCCGCGAGCAGGCCGAGGGCCGCGTCGAGCTTCGTCACGCCAAAACGCTCGACCTCCGCACGCGAGGCGCGGCGAGCGACCTCGAGGTTCCGAATCGCCGTTCGTCTCTCGACGCCGAGATACTTTTCGAAGAAGGCTTTCGCGTTCGAGAAACCCGCCGCGAGATAAAGCGGAGGGGAGTGGTCGACGACTTCCGCGACGGACTTCCAGAGCGCGACGAAGCTGGCCGCTCCCTCTTTTTGCGCCTCTGCGATCTTCTTCCGCTGGGACTCCCACTGCAGCTTCATCTCTGCATCCAGCTCCAAACGAACGGTCGACGACGAGCTTCCGGTTGCCTCGGACATCAGTACGCCCCCTCAAGCCGCCCGCGGAATGCGAGCGGCCCCGCACAGACGCACCCTCAGGCCGGCTGATTCACCCGCAGCGCACACGCGTGCGCATCAATGCGCTTTGGTGTGCGCTGCGGGAAGGGCATTGGTGAACGGGGCCTGGAAGCGGACCATTGGGCCCAGATTGGGTGGAACAAAGGGTTCGATGCGCCCTCGCTCTACGCCAGAATCCTCGAGGAGCTCAAAGCCCGCGGGTTGTAAAGAACCCCCCCGGGACTGCAGAGAAGGGAACGAGCGTTGGAGGCCTGCTGCCCGAGCTGCCGCCTGTAAGCTGTTCGGGCCGTAACCCTGTCAAGGAGTCGCCCCCCCCGTGAGTCGCCCCATTGTGTGGATTGCTGCTGTCGTCTTCTTCTGCTCGGCCTGCGTCGGCGTCACGCCGCTGCTGCGGCCGGCTGAAGTGACGGACGACGCGGCGCTCTTGAAGGCAGTCGAAGACTTCTACCGCGCGGGCACTCCGGGTGAGCTGAAGGCTGCGGTGGCGGCGGCTGCGACGGCCGCTCCCGCGTCGGCGCGCTTTCACGAAATCGCCGCCGAGCTCGCCACCCTCGAGGGAAACGACGAGCAGAACTTCAATCACCTCTACGCGGCGCTGCTCGACACCCGCGACGATGCTCCCCAACTGCACCTGCACAAGCTGTGTGCGCTCGAGTGGAGCTTCGAGCAGCGCACCCGGGCGAGGGCCCTGCTTCAGCCGCTGTCGCTCGCCCACCCCGACCCGCAGGTCCGCGCGTTGGCGGCGTGGCACCTGGCGTACCTGCTCAACAACGAGGGCGATGCGCGCGGCCGCGACGAGGCCCTGGCCCTGATTCCCGGAGAAATCGACTTCGACATCGTCGGCACCTGGGACAACGACAGCGGAAAGGGCTTCGACCTCGAGCTGCCTCCCGAGCAGCGGCCGGACCTGGGGGAAAAATACTCGGGCCGCTCCCACCCCCTGCAGTGGCGGCTCGCCCCCCCGAAGGACCCCCGCGGCCGGCTGGATCTCGGAGCGATGATGTCTCCTTCCCGCTGGGCCATCGCCTACGCCCAGGCCCGGGTGCAGGTGAAGCAAGACGGAAAGTATCTGCTGCTGCTCACCACCTCGGACCCGCTCAAAATCTGGGTCGACGGAAAACTGACCTTCTCGCTGAGCGAGCTTCAGACCAGCGCCTTCGACCACCTGGTGGTGCCGCTGAAGCTTCCCCGCGGCGGTCACAAGGTGCTGGTGAAGAGCGCTCACCGGGACGACGTCTGGGTGCTCTCGGCCCGACTGGTGAGCGCGCCGGACACCCAACCCCCGCTCTACAACCTCGCCGCCAAAGTCCTCGCCACCTCGGGCAGCCCTCCGGCCCAGGGCACGGCGCGGCTGCACCACCACCTGGTCGAATGGGCCCACCTCGGGGCCGGAGGCAGCCACACCGTTCGCTTCGCCGATTCGTTCGCCCGCGCCTTCCCCGAGAGCCTGCAGGCCCGGTTGGATCAAACCCAGGCGCTCTGGTTCAACCAGGAACGCGGCCGCACCGCCGACCTGCTCGCCGCGCTGGACAAGGAAGTCGGGGACACCCTGCCCTTCGTGCGCTTGAGGCAGGTGCGCTTCAACCAGCAGCAGGGAATGCGGCTGAAGGCGCGGACCCAGCTGCTCGAGCTGACCCAAGCCAAACCTGGCTTGCGCGAAGGGTGGGACCTGCTGGCCGAGTACTACCGCAGCGAGTCGTGGACCGAGGACGAGCTGAAGACCGAAGAGCAGATGCTCGCCCACTTTCCAGTGACTCTCAGCGATCGCCTCGATTACGCGCGCACTTTGCTGCGCGACGGGCGACGCGAGCCGGCAATCGAGCAGTACGAGCAGGTGCTGAAGGCGATTCCGGCGCACGGGGAATGCCTCAAGCGGCTGGCCGAGCTGGCGCTCGAAGCGGGGCAGCTGAAGCGGGCCGAAGGGCTGCTGCTGCGGCGCCTGGCCGCCTGGCCCACCGACTACGGCAGCTGGGTCGCGTTGTCCGACGTGCGGCGGCGAATGCTCGATTCTTCCGGGGCGCACCAGGCGCTGGCCATTGCGATTGCCTTGAACCCCGACGCCGCGCTCGCCTACCAGGCGGAAGGAAATCTGTTCTGGGTCGAAGGCGCGCGGGAACCGGCGATTGCCAAGTGGCGCGAGGCGCTGGCGCAGAACCCCGACGACGAACGGCTGGCCAACCGGCTCGAGTACGTCGCCCCCGAGGACAAAGGCCCGTGGGCGGCCGACGTGCCCGACGAGGCGGCGCTGGAAGCGGCGGTCGCGCTGCGCAGCAAGACGATTCCCAGGCCGGGCGCCGATGTCGCCTACCTGCTGGACCACGAAGTGACCCAGCTCAATTCCGATGGCAGCACCATCAACGTGGTGAGCCTGGTGATGCACGCCTTCAACCCGGCCGGCCGAGATCGGCTGGTGCGGCAGAACGTGGCGGGCGCGGGCCGGGTGCGGATGCTGGCGTCCTACTCGGTGGACGAGAAGGGCGCGCGCACCGAGGCGGCGTCCGAGCGGGGGCGCAGCGTGCTGTTCCGCGGGCTGCAGCCGGGCTCGACGGTGGTGATGCAGTACCGAATCGATTCGCCCCCGAGCGGCTACCTCTCGCGCTACCTCACCAAGAGCTGGAGCTTTCAAGGCGTCGGAGACCAGCGGACCCGCAGCCAGTTCGTGATGTGGGTCCCCGCCGGCACCGAGCTGCACGAGCGCCGGGTCGGCCCGGTGGATCGGGCAGAGAAGAAGCGCGGCTCGCAGCTGCGGCTGCAGTGGACGTCGACCGACATGCCTCCGCTGATTCCCGAGCCGGGAATGCCGACCGTCGCCGAGCTGGCGGCGAACATCAAGCTCTCGACCGTGCCCGACTGGTCGGTGTGGTTGTCGTGGGAACAGGCGCTGCTGGAAGGCGCGTTTCGAGACAGCCCCCAGACCGACGCGGTGGCGAAGAAGCTGGGCGAGGGCAACCCCGACGAGAAGACGCGGTTCGATCGGATCCACGAGTACGTGATGCAGGAAATCCGGTACCAGCAGGACTACGAGAGCTTCATCGCCGGGGTGAAGCCGCATCCGGCTCCGGTGACGCTCGAACGAAAGTACGGCGACTGCAAAGACAAGGCGGTGCTGTTCATCACCCTGGCGCAGAAGCTCGGGCTCGAGGCCCACTTCGCGCTGGTCCGCACCCGGGACGTAGGGCCGATCGAGCAGGACGTGCCGATGCAACAGTTCAACCACGCGATCGTCTACGTGCCTTCCCAGCCGGGTTTCCCCAACGCCCGCTTCTTCGACCCGACCGCCGACGCGCTGGACCTGGCGGTGGTGCGCAGCGATGACACCGGCACCCGGGCGCTGGTCTTCGACCCGAAGAACAACGTCCACACCTGGCGGGAAATCCCCTTTCAGGCTCCCGAGCTCAATTCCGATTCGTTTGACCTCAAACTGGTTCTCGACAGGGAAGGCACTGCGGCCGGAACGCTGACCATGTCCGGGGTGGGGCGCACCGGTTCCACGCTGCGGCGCACGGCGCGCAATGCCGAGACCACCGCCCAATTTCTGCAGCGGGTCGCGGTCGCGCTGATGCCCGGAGCCGAGAGCTCGGACCCGAAGGTGGTCGAGGTCAAATCGCTGAACCTTCCCGCGGTGCTCTCGAGCCACGTGGTGTCCGGCGGCTTCGCGCACAAAGAGGGCGACACGGTTCGAATGCGAATTCCTTCCGACTGGAACCCCCGCTATTCCTACAACCTGGCCAGCCGCCGCCATTCCCTGGTGCTCGGCGCTCCCACCCAGTACGTGACCCGCGTCGACCTGGCCCTGCCCGATGGAATGCAGGTGAAGAAGCTGCCGCAAGGGGGCGCGGTCGATGCGCCCTGCCTCAGCTACCAGCGGACGGTGAAGCTCTCGGCCGACGGAAAGAGCGTCGAGGTGAAGCAGGACGTGAAGCTCAAGTGCGAGCGCATTTCGTCCGCCGAGTACCCGGTGTACCGCGCGCATGCCGAGACCATCGCCCGCATGCTCGATGACGAGCTGGTGCTGGGAGCGTCCTCGAAGGGCGGGGCCCGGGCAGCGGCCCGGTAGCATCCGCGCCCTAGATTCCCCGCATCGCGCCGCTGGCGGTGCCCAGCTTCTCGCGGGCGTACTCCACCACCCGGTCGACCAGGCGGGCCAGCGCGCTCACCGGGTGCGGCAGTCGGGGGAAGCGGGGAGCGGTGGTCTTCGCCTGCACCAGCACCAGGCCGATCGCCTCGAGCTCGGCGACGCTCATCACCCGCTGCAGCTCGGGAAAGAAGACTTCCTGCTCTTCCTGCACGTGGTTGCGCACCAGCGCGGAAAGCACGTTCACCACTGCGCCCATCTTCTGCTCGCGCTTCTCGAACGCGCTGGGCAGGGCAATCAACCCCTCGAGGTGGAGCAGGGTGGTCTTGACCAGGTCGTGTTCCTCCACGCTCTCGAGCACCTGCCGGGCGAGCACCGGGCTGCGTTCCGACGCAGGTTTGTACACGCAGCGCTCTTCGATTGAGGCGTGCACGGACAACTGGTCCCGCCCCCCTAGAAAACTCCGGACCGGCAACCTTTTCGTGTAAAGGCGCGCGATGTCTTCGAGTGATGTTCAGTCTGCTCCGCTGACCTTCGAGCGCTTCTGGCGTTGGATTTCCGAGCACCCCAACTGCGTGGTGCGCGCGGGCACCGGTGAAGCGACCCTCTTCGACTTCGACGACTACCACTGGGAATTCCACGACGAGGACGATGGCCACGCGATCGCGGGTCTGATTCGCGGGAAGAACCTGGTCGGAGAGCTGGTCATCGACAAGGCGACGGTGCTCTTCGTCCAGTCGTCGATCGACATCGAAGCGCCGCAGTCGGGGCACTGGTTGTTCGAGGTGATTGGGGGCAGCAAAGAGGAGCCGTTCGGGGTGGCGTTCTTCGTCGTCAGCCACGGAATCGAGTCCACCGCCGGACACCAGATGCTGAAGCACTGACCGCAATGCCCGTGCTACAGGCGCGCTGCCTTGTCTGACCCGGAAGAAGGGCTGTCTCCGCTGGCGAAATCGATGCGCCAGGCCGGGCCCTGGTTGGCGGTGACTTCCCGGCTGACCGGGGGTGCGTTGTTCGGAGTGTTGGCGGGCTGGGGGCTGGACGCGGGGATGGGGTGGAAGCAGCACTGGGGAATCATCATCTGCTCCGCGTTGGGGCTGTTCGCGGGGTTCTGGGGCTTCATCAGCGGCGTGATTCAAATGGGCAAAAAGAAGTGAAACAGTTTTCGTTCTACGCCGGGGTGAGCGCCGCCGTGGCCGCCGCCGCCGCGCTGACGGTGGCCGTGGTTCCGGCCTCTGACGCTTCCCGCAGTGCCGCGTGGCTGGGAATCGCCCTCGCCACCGCGTCGGGCGCGATTGCGTTGCTGCTCAAGCGCCGCGCGATGGCTTCAGACGGTCTCGATTCGCTCACCAGCGGGATGAAGACCCTGGGCCTGGTGATGGCGATGCGCGCGGTGCTGTTGATGGCCGGCCTGGTCTGGGTCGCGCGCCACAACGATGGTGCGATTGGATTTGTGTGCGGCTTCTTCGGCGTCTATCTGGGGCAGCAATGGCTCGAAATCAGCTACCTGCTCACCGAGCAGAAACGTCATTCCCAACTTCGCAAGGTGCACAGTCCATGAAGCGAACGCTTGTTGTGCTGTTCAGCCTGGTCGCAGCCACCGCGTGGGCCGAAGGGCCTGAGCCCGAACACGAGTCGCACGACACCCCGACGGTAATCATCCACCACGTCAGCGATTCGCTGGACTACGAGTTCGAGCTCCCCTGGCCCGGGGTGGAGCACAACCCCACGATTCACCTCGGCCAGATTTTTGCGCCGCTGATGTTCGAGCGGACGCCGGGAGCCTGCGCGCTCGAGGCCCCCCCGGCGTACTCGGCGGCTCCTTCGCTGGGCGCCTGGTTCGTCAACGGCTGCTACGACCTGCGGCCGACGAAGAGCATCTTCCTGATGTGGGTGGCTGCGGCGCTGTTGCTCTTCCTCGTCTTTCGCTACGCGCACCGGGACCACACCAAGCACGTCCCGGTGGGCGTGGGCGCGAACATCGTCGAGGTGCTGGTGTTGTTCGTGCGCGATGAGATCGCGGTGAAAAACATCGGGAAGGAAGAGGCGCCCCGCTACACGCCCTTTCTGACCACCATCTTCTTCTTCATCTTGACGATGAACTGGCTGGGCCTGATTCCGAACCTCGGCAGCGCGACGGGCAACCTCGCGGTCACCGCGGCGCTCGCGCTGTGCACCTTCGTGCTGACCCAGATTGCCTCGATTCGGTCGGCGGGCATCGGCGGGTACTTGAAGCACCTGACTGGCGGCACCCCGATGTGGCTGTGGCCGATCATGATTCCGGTCGAGATCCTCGGGCTGTTCACCAAGCCCTTCGCGCTCACGGTTCGTCTGTTCGCGAACATGCTGGCCGGACACATGGTGCTCTTCTTCCTGCTCGGGTTGATCTTCATGCTCCACCCGGCGCTGGCGGTCATCTCGGTGCCCATGGCGACCGCGATCTACTTCCTCGAGATCTTCGTCGGCCTCGTGCAGGCGTACATCTTCACCCTGCTGTCCGCGCTGTTCATCGGCATGGGCGTCGCGATGGGCCACCACGGGCACGAAGCCCACGGCGACGAGGGCGGACACCCCCACTGATTTTCAAAGCACCCCGCGGAGAAGTCGTCGCCGCGCTGGAGGTAGCACCCAAGGGCCTTCACGACTCCCCCTCAAGCGAGTCATCACCGAATGGGCAAATGGACACTATGAACGCAGTTGCTTACGCATACCTCTCGGCAGGCATCGGAGCCGGCCTCACGATCATCGGCGCAGGACTCGGCATCGGGAAGCTCGCCGGCGCTGCACTCGAAGGCACCGCGCGCCAGCCGTCGGCGACCGGAGACATCCGTACGTCGATGCTGATCGCCGCAGGTCTCATCGAAGGCGCCGCGCTGTTCGCGCTGATTATCTGCATCCTTCTGACGGTGAAGGGCGCGGTCTGATTTCCAACCGTCCCGGGCGGGGCACTGCGCGCCGCCCGGGATGTTTGTCTGCTCCAACGAAACACCACTCGACCCAGAGAACTCCATGAACTTTCTCGTCCTCGCCGCTGAAGGCCCCGCCGCTGGATTCACCGACGTCCGCCCGGGCCTCATCTTCTGGACGTTGATCACCTTCTTCATCGTCGCCTTCGTGCTGCGCCGCGCCGCCTGGGGTCCGATCCTCAAGGCCGTGAACGAGCGCGAGAAGGCGATCAGCGACTCGATCGAAGCGGCCAAGCGCGAGCGGGCCGAGGCCGAGAAGCTGCTGGGCGAGCAGAAGAGCGCCATCGCCGCCGCCCGCGCCGAAGCCGCCGAGATGATGCGGAAGAATCAGACCGACATGGAGAAGTTCCGTGAGGATCTGATGGGCAAGTCGCGCAAGGAAGCCGAAGACCTGAAGGCAGACGCCCGCCGCAGCATCGAGGAAGAGAAGAACAAGGCGGTCGCGGACCTCAAGGCGCACGCGGTGACGCTCGCCATCCAGGTCGCCGAGAAGCTGCTCGAAGAGAAGCTCGACGACGCGAAGCACAAGTCGCTGGCCGAGAAGTTCATCAACGACCTCGGCAACAAGCGCCCGTCGGCGTAGTCGCAGTCGCCGCGGGGACTTGTGCTACGCACGGTCGGTCGTCCCCGCGGAGGTCTCGTTGTCGCTGCGCCTGGGCAAGTACGAGCTGCTGTCTCGGATCGCCAAGGGCGGAATGGCCGAGACGTTTCGCGCCCGGCTCGAAGGAGCGGCCGGCGTCACCAAGCAGGTGGTGATCAAGAAGGTGCTCCCGTCGCTGGCGCAGGACGAGGCGTTCATCGCC
>JAYVCD010000258.1:0-6822 GCA_043750125.1 Archangiaceae bacterium
AGAGGCGCTGCCCCTGTCGGCGGCGGTGGCCCAGGACCTGTCGAGCGCGCAGCCGCTGGCGCTGGTGATCGGCCCGGAAGGGGGCTTGTCCCGAGCCGAGGTGGCGGCGCTGCGAGCCGAAGGGGCGTTGCCGGTGAATTTGGGGCAGCGGATCCTGCGCACCGAAACTGCGGCCCTCGCAGCATTGGCCGTGTTGCTTCATCTGCAAGGAGAGCTGGGTTAGTTTGGCTCGCGCCAAAAGTGACTGACGAAAAAAAGACAGACCGGCTCGGCCCGCCCCTGGACGACCCGGAAGCCACCGAGCCGCCAACGCCCGCGCCTGCGAGCGCGTCGCGGCCCGAATACGCCAACACGGTGATCTCGAAACGGGGCCCCGCTCCGGGAGCGACGGCCGAGGAACGCGCCGCCCACGAGCGGCTCCTCGCCGAACGCAGCTCAGCCGAACGCTACGCCGTGCCGCGCGACCCCAGTCAGATTCCAACCGATCCCGATCGGGTGGCGCCCACTGCGCAGCGGCCCCTGATTCTTCGACAGCCGTTGGCTTCTCGCCCCCTCGCGGCGCCCGTGCCGCAGGCCCCGGCTTCGGCCTCCGAGGTCATTACCGACCCGATGCCGCAGCCCGATGTCCTCGCCGCGATCGCCCACAGCAGCAGGGTGGCGATTTTGCCGCCTGCGCCGCTGGCTCCTCGCGTCGAGCGGACCCAGGTTTCCCACCAGATGCCAGCCCAGGTGGCTGCGCCCCAGGGCCCGCCGGCCTTCGCTCGCCCTGCGATGCGGCCTCAAGACGTTGAGCGTCCGCCCGAAGTGGCGCCGCCCCCCACCATCGCACCGGCCCAACTTCATCAGGAAGTGGGCTCGCCGACCGAGGCAGCCAGCGCCCCTTCTCCCGTCCCCGTCCCGCGTGCTGCTGCGGTCACGGCCCCCGTGCCCGCGGTGGTTCGGGCCCCGCCGGCAGTTGCCGAAGTCGCCGCGCCCAGGCCTTCTCGCGAGATTGAGCGCGCGGCCCCGAAGGTTCCCGGGACCAGACCGGCCCCCCAGATTCCGTACTTCGGTGTCCCCCCCTCGAGCCGGCCGGCGCCTCCCCCGGTGGTGGCGGCGAAGCCTCGACCGGCGCCGGCTGTTGCGCCGCCGCAGTCCGGCCCGCCCTGGTCTTCCCCGGCGGTGACCGCTCCTGACCCTTTCCCCAAGTTCGAGCCCGCCCCCGAAGACGCTGGGGCCGAGGACACCGCAGAGCAACCGGCGAGAAAGCCGTCGTCCGATGACCTGGTCGCCTCGGACCAGGTGCTGGCGAACCCCGCATCGCTGTGGCGTCGGGCGCTGTCCTGGGTTTTCGATTTTTCGGTGATTGCGGGAACCGTGAGCGGCCTGGTGTCCCTTGCGCTGGCGGTGATGAAAGCCAGGCCCATTCCCAACAACGTCCACGGAATCGATGTCTTCTTGTTCCGCCTTCACCCGATCGCCATTCCCGCGCTGGTGCTCACCGTGCTGGTCGCCGGGCTGTACACCGCGCTGGGAGCTTTCCTGCTCGAAGGCCGGACCCTGGGCCGGCTGATGTTGGGGATCCGCCTGGTCGATTCGAGCGGCCGTGCCCCGAGCCGCATTCGTTCGGCGCTGCGGGCGGCCTTCGCGATTGTGTCGTTCGCGCTCTTTCTTGCTGGCTTCTGGCTCGCGTTGTTCGATCGACGCGGACAGACACTGCACGACAAGCTGACCCGGACATTTGTAGTCCGGCCGGTATGATGCGCCGCCCATGTCCCAGCGGCTCGCTCAGCATCTGATTTCGCAAGGCCTGTTGCCGGCGAAAGTCGTAGATGACGCGCTTCGCAAGCTGCAATCGGGTTCGGCGAATCTCGACACCATCCTGCTCGAGGCGGCGGCGATTTCCGAAGCGGGAATGCTCCAGGCGCTCTCGGACGTGTCGGGGATGCGGTTGGTGAACCTGGCCGACTTCGAGCCGAACGTCGAAGCGGGGCCGATGTTGCCGCTGAAAATTTCGCGCCGGCTCAACGTGGTTCCGCTGTCCGTCGACGGCAACATTCTTCACCTCGCGGTCGGCTACCCGGTGCCGCACAAAGAGCTGCGCGAGGTCGCGTTTTTGATCGGCAAAGAGCTCGAGCTGTGGGTCGCGCTCGAGTGCCGGATCAAGGACTGGCAGACCTCGCTGTACCGCGAGCCGATGCTCGAGCGGTTCAAGCTGCTGCTCAAAGACCTGGATCCCAACCGCCGGGTCGACGCCCCGCCGCCGCTTGCGAAGCCAGCGGCCAGGAAGTCTGACTTCGGGCTGGTCGAAGACGAAGGGGCAGACGAGGTGTTGATGACCGAGGCGATCTCGGTCGAGCTGCTCGAGAGCATCGCGCGCGGAGTCGTCGAAGAGCCGGTGCTGCTGGTGAAGCCAAAGGCCAGGCGCGCCGCACCGCCGGCCCGAGCCCTACCGCAGTACAGCGAGACCACGGTGCTCGACACCACCGGCTACGCGAACTTCGCGCGCCAGGTCTCGAGCCCCGAGGCGCCGAAGAAGCGGCTGCCTGGAGACCGGACTCCGACCGAACCTGAAATGCCGGCCGTGGTCCTGGTGGCGCCCGCTGCTGCTTTGGGGCGCGGGCACGAGCCTTCCTTTCCGGGCGGAGTGTTGCCCCCGCGCAACCGTCCGATCGACCCGCCGCCCAGGCCGACCACCCCCGAGGTGCGGGCCGTCGAGCGCGCGTGGGTGATGCCCGCGGCTTCGGCCCGCCCCAGCATCGAGCGGCTGAAGACCGCTCCCAGCGCCCCTCGCCCGCCTCCCCGTGCGACCGCCGTGACGATGCCGAACGTCCCGATTCATGATCCCCCGGCGGCGGCCGCACGGGCTCGGGACGAGACGGATTTCAGCGACGTGGTCAGCCCGTCTGCCCCCCGGCGGCCCAAGGTGACCGCCGCACCGGCCCAGAAAGCAGGAGCGGCGCTTCCAGTCGATTTCCCGCGGCCGTCGGTGCCCATTCCCCCCGGGCTCGAGGCGCCCCTGCCGCCCGAGATGCGCCCGTCGCATGGGGTGGCGCCGGCGATCGCTTCTGCGGCACCGTCGGCTCCTCCCGAGCTGGCCGCCGCGGCGATGGACAATTTCCCGGTCGCGGCCCCTTCCGTTCCCGCTTTCACTCCCCGGTTGATGTCGGCCGCAGCGGGAATCGTGGTGCCCTCGGGCAACCCGGCCGATTGGTCGCTGCCGCAAGCGCGCGCCGCGTTGAAGCTGAAGGTCCAGGACCGCGAGCAGCTGGTGGCGGTGGCGCTGGACTACGGGCGGCGGGCGTTCGAGTTCGTCGCCGCCTTCGCGGTGGTGCGGGGCGCTGCGCTGGGGTGGGACGCGCGGGCCGAGGGCGAGCCGCCGGTGGTGCGCCACGTCTCGATTCCCCTCGATGCCGCGAGCGTCTTTCGCACCGTCGCGCTCACCCGCGGCAGCTACGTCGGGCCGCTGCCTCCCGACGCGCTGACCCAGCACTACCTGTCGCTGTTGGGCCGAACGCCCCGCGCGCTGTTGCTGTGGCCGGTCGAAGTGAAGGGGCGGCTGGTGGCCATGCTCTACGGAGACAGCGGCAGCAAACCGGTGAGCCAGCGCAAGCTCAACGACTTCATTCTCTTCTGCCAGGACCTGCCGTCGGCGTTCGGAGAGCTGATCGTCTTTCGCAAGCAGCAGCTGGGGACCTCGGCCACCTTCACCCCCGAAGTCGACCCCCTGGGACTGCCCGCGGTGGAACCGAGCGTCGAGCTGCCGACCGAGGCGGACTTCGCGCAGGCCGACTCCGATTGGTTCACCGGGCTGCTGACGCTGCTGGTGGGGCCGGACCCGCGGGAACGCGCGAACGCGATGACCGAGCTGTCGCGCACTCCCGACACTTCGGCCCGCGCGTTGGTGCGCGCCTTCCCCGGGCCGACCGCGTGGAGCCGGCTGCCCGTGACCGAGCTGCCCGAGGTCGACGAGCTGGGCCCCATTCCCGGAGCGCTCGCGCGGCTGGGTCGCCCGGCGGCCGTCGCGTTGGCCCCACTGCTCGACGCCGATGATTCCGACACCCGCTACCTGGCGCTGCTGACCGCGGGCTCGCTGCGGTACCCCGAGCTGCTCGACGGAGTGCTGCGAGGCCTCTTCGACATGGAACCCGACATCTCGTCTGCCGCGCGCGCGGCGGTGACGGCGATGAAGGAAGTCGAGGGCTACGCGCAGGCGCTTCGGGCGCTGCGGCAGGAGCTGGCGTCCCGAGATCCTCTGCGCAAGAGCCTCGCCGCCCGCGCGCTGGGAATGATGCACGACAAAGAAGCGATCGAAGGGCTGATCGGTCTGACCGCGTCGGACGATCAGCTGTGCGCTCAGTCGGCCGCGGAAGCGCTGAGAGAGATTTGTCGCGCGAATCACGGACCCCACGCCCGCCAATGGGCGGCCTGGTACGCGACGGCGCGGGGACGAAGGCGGGTCGAGTGGCTCTGCGACGCCCTCGAGAGCCAGGAAGTCGACATTCGCCTCGGCTCGGTCGAAGAGCTCGCGCGGGCGTTCGGCGAAAATCTCGGCTACTTCGCCGACGGGCCGGAGCCCGAGCGGGCGAGCGCGATCGAACGTTGGCGGTTGGCGATCGCCGCGCGGCCTGAGTTCGAGCTGTAGCCGTCAGACCACGCCGGCATGCTTGGCGATGATTTCCATCAACACCACCTGAGCCCGAACCGCGTACCGCATCACCTCGGTCAGCAGATTGCCTTTGTTGTCGGTCGTCATCAGGTCGGGCGAAATATAGATGTTGCCGTCGTAGGCAATGGTCGGAATGACACCCATCTGTTCCAGACCCGACTGCATCAGGTTGGTCCCTGAATACATGTCTTCCATTGAGAAGATGGGCAATCCCATCTCACCATTGGCCCAGGTTCCTTCGTAATTCACTTCGACTGCGCGTGAATTGTAGGTCTTGTTGATGACAATGCCTGCCTTGAGCTTCGGGTGGATCTTCTTGAACTCGTCGACGACCACGTCGTAGAGGTCATCGACCGCGTTGGTGTAGATGCCGGGGTCATGGCGAAGGACCTTCAACGCCTGGATTTGAGTCGCCAGGGCCTGCTTGCCCGGATCAAAAGCGACGTACGCCGCTTTGCCGTAGGACGAGCCTGTGCCCCACCGTTCCCCGTGGTATCCGAGCGCCCGTCGGATCGCGACCATCACGTTTTCTTTGCCGATGATCAGCCCGCTGGTACCGCAGCCGGCAGTCTTGTCCATGCTGTAGACGACCACGTCGGCGCCCGATTTTCGGATGTCGTGGCCGACACCCGGCAGACCCCAGGCGTTGTCTACGACGTAGGGAACTCCGTATTCGCCGGCCACGCGGGCATACATTTTCTGTAGCTTCGGCGAGCCATCGGTGTCCTTTTTCTCGTACCCGTAGCCGACGGTGTCGTAGCCGAGCGAAGTGATTCCCGAAAACATGGTCGCGTGAATCGCCGCGTGCTTCTTCACATCTTCGTAGACCTGCTCGACATCGACGTGGGTCAGCAGGGGGCAAGGATGAGACTTGATTCCGTGGACGTCGTACCGGGCGCCTGCCAGCGGGACGACGACCGTGTCCAGGTTGGTCAGACGCTTGCCGGCAGTGCCCAACTCGCCGGCGGTGACGGCGCGGTCCGCGATCAGGTCTTTGTAGCGACCCGGGTACGGCCGGCCATAAGCGCCCTGGTGGTGGAAATGTCTCTCGAGCGGAGCCAGGTAACGGGCGCGGTAGCTGTCACCGCGGCCGGAGAAGGCGGGGGTGAACAAAGTGTCGAAGCAAGTCCACAGCGCCGCCTCGCAGGTGCTGGTCGGAGCCGCGTCGTAGCCGTCGCCGTAGATGTCTTTCACCATCTCGCGAATTTGATCCACCATGCTCGCCAGAGGCCTGACTTTCAGGGCGGCTTCTTCGCCCGCGGCGACCATGTCTTCACGAAGCGGACCCGGGCAACCCGAGATGCCTCCAGTCAAACCAAACATCCCTCGGAGTTCTTTTGGAATCTTCAGGTCTTCGGCTGCATTGCGGGCGTCGGCATAGACGCTGGCCGCGTTGTGCTGCAGGTGTTGATACATCTGATGCTTGAATTTGAATTTGGCCATGTTGAACCCCCACAACCTTGCGACGGTTTGCCCTGTCTTGAGGGTGTTCGTCTCTGAGCGATTGGATTTGCGTCCTACCGCTGAGTCGCGTGCTATTTTAGCGAACGCGCGCGAGGTGGGGAAGGTGACCCCCGCCGAAAGCATGGCGAGCGAGGGGCAGCACCGCTGGGACGGGGAAGGCGAAACCCAGGGGTGACGCAGGGGCTCGAGGCTGAGGCATTTTGCCCCACTTTCACTTCGGCCCCCCTCGTCTGCGGCCATGGGAAGGGGGCGGCTATCGGGTGGAGCGAGAGCGGGCAGGCAATGCAGTTGGCGACGGTCCAGGCGGCCCAGGAACAGTTCCTCGAAGAGGTGGTGTTCGCAGCAGCCGACGCAGCCCCCGGGATTCCCCGACTCAAGGCCTTGCTCGAGGCGTACTTCAAACACATCGAGCGGCGGGCGAACCGGGGCGGCTGCTTCGCGACGGCCGCCACCCTCGAGTTCGACGATCGCCCCGGTCAGGTCAGAGACGAGCTGGTCGCCCTGGGGCAGATGCGAAGTCGGTTGATCTGCGCTGAGATTACCGAAGCGGCAAAGCTCGAAAAGGCAAAGTGGGACGTGCCTCAGCTGGCCTTCAAGGTCACCGCCCTGGCGGTGGGTCGGGCTCTCATCCTGATCAAGCAGCGACTCGGACATCGTGGCGAAGTGGCTCGAGCGTGAGTTGAATTGCGCGATCCCAACGATCGCTGAGC
>JAYVCD010000259.1:0-4737 GCA_043750125.1 Archangiaceae bacterium
GGAGTCAGGGCAAGGCAGCTTGAACGGGCCAGCTTTCAATCGACCTTTGAATCAGACACCCGCTCTACGGCTCTGGCCTCACGGAATTTCGCCACCGCCGCCAACGTGAGTTACGGCGTCGCAACTGCGGCGGGTCTCACCGCTGGAGTGCTCGCGGTGGTCGACTGGTTGGCCCACCGATGAAGCGTGTGTTCCTGGCGGCGCTGACTGCGAGCGGATGCATGGTCGCACCTGCTGATTGGGCCGGCCAGGCTTGCGATGCAAACCACGGGTGCTTTGACGGCCGCGAGTGCGATTTACCTTCAGGCAGATGCATCGATCCGACCCTCGTTCAACCGAAGAGCTGCGTCGTCTGGAGTCAGGCGCAAGATGGCTTTGCGGGCACCCGCCAGGGAAGCGGGGCCTCAGTCCAGATCGACGCGGTAGCGCGCAATCACCTGGTGGTCCAGGTTCCCTCCGCGCTCGATGGCACCGATTTCGCCGTCGCGCAGGTTGCCGATGAACGCCTTTCTAAAACGTCCGAAGGGCAGCTCGTCGGGCGTTTCGTCGCGCCCACCGGCAGCCGAATCGACGGCGCCGCACCCTTCCTCGTGCTTCGCGCCGAGAGCGGTTCGGTGCTCGAACTGACCTTGAACCCCAATTGGGAGCTGAGCGCTTTCTCGGGTGCCTCGGTCCTTCAGCCCCAGCCGGTCGTCCATGCCCCTATTTCCTCGAACCGATTTCCTCCAGGCCCAGAGTATTTACTCCGGGTCGCTTGGCGCGCCGGTGCATTCCTGCGAGTGGCAATCGATGGACGCCTGATCTTCGACGACAGCCTCCAGCCCATCGTCGGAACAGGGTCGCGGCCCACGAAGCTGGAATTGGGAGTGCTTCGCTACGACGGAAACGGACACAACCCTCTCGCACTGACGTTCTCAGACTTCGTCCTCTGCGACAACGCAGAGACTTCGTTCTGATCGTAAAGAGTTGCCATGTCTCGAACGGAACCTCTCAACTCGCCGCTTCTTTTGCTGGATGGCAATGGAGAGCTCCGCCAGCGGAGCTGGAAGCTGAGCGTCGTGTCCGGGCCGGATGCAGGCAAGACCCTCGACCTGACCGAAACCGTCGTCGTCGGCAGTGGAATCGAGGCGGATCTCCAGCTCTCCGACGGAACCGTCTCGCGCTTGCACGTACAGCTCGAGCCTCAGGCGGACGGTGTGCGGGTCAAAGATCTCGGGTCGACCAATGGAACCCTGATGGGAGGGGCCCGTATCGGCGAGGCGCTGGTCGAGCACCACGGCACCCTCTCGATGGGTAGATCGGTGCTCTCGGTCGCGGCCACGGACGTAGCGATTGCAACGGGTGAAGGGCCGGCGACTCTCGATGGTCTCGTCGGCTCGAGTCCCCAGATGAGGCACCTGTTCAGCCTGGTGGAAAAGCTCGCGCCCACCGACACGCCAATCATTCTGCTGGGTGAGACCGGCACCGGCAAAGAGGGGCTCGCCCGGGGGCTTCACCTGCGCTCGAAGAGACGGCTGGCTCCCTTCGTGGTGGTTGATTGCGGAGCGATCACCTCGGCGTTGATCGAGAGCGAGCTGTTTGGACACGCCCGGGGAGCCTTCACCGGGGCCGCCACGGAACGCCCCGGGGCATTCGTCGAGGCGGAAGGAGGAACGCTTTTCCTCGATGAGATCGGCGAGCTGCCGCTCGAACTTCAGCCCAAACTGCTTCGCGCGCTCGAAGCCCGCCAGGTGAAGCGGTTGGGCGAAGATCGTTACCGATCGGTCGATGTCCGGATCATCGCGGCCACTCACCGCGATCTCGAGGCAGAAACCAGGGCGGGTCGGTTCCGCCAGGACCTCTATTACCGCCTGGCGGTAGCAGCGCTGCGGGTGCCCCCATTGAGGGAACGGCGCGAGGACATTCCTCTGCTGGTGACCGCGCTGCTGTCCCAACTGGGTTCCGAGAGCTTTTCCCTCTCAGGCGAGCTGCTGCAGCTTCTGGGCACCTACGATTGGCCCGGAAATGTGAGGGAACTGCGCAATGTCGTCGCCCGGGCGGTGGTGAGTGACGCGATTTCCATCCAGAGCGTGCTCAACCCCCACCAGGCGTCTGCTCCGGAACAGGCCGCCTCACCCCAGGTTCCATTCAAGGCCGCGAAGGACCACCTGGTCGACACTTTCACGCTCGAGTATTTGACGGCCCTGAGCCGGAAGTTCGAGGGCAACGTCACCAAGATGGCGCGTGCTTCAGGACTGGCGCGGACCTACCTATACGGTCTGCTCGGCAAGTACGGCCTGCGCGGCGCTTAAGACGGCTCACGGCCCGCTGATCAAGTCGAGCAGGTCCACCCTGAGAGTCTGGGTTTCGCCGGATCGAACCCGAACCTGCCTTGTCGTCTTCACCTCGAGCTCACCGTTGCGAAGCTCGATCGTGTGCGGGCCCGCAGACAGCTCGAAGGGCTTCATCGGCGTCGTCCCGACCTTGCGCCCATCGACGAAGATGTCCGCCCACGGGCTGATCCGTGCGTCGATCCAACCGGGCCTGGGCGCAGCTTTCGTCTCAACCCTTCGGTGCGGCTCCTCGGTCGTCGGCGCAGGCGCAGGCGCAGGCGGAGGGAGCGCAACCGGATCGGGCGAAGCAGGTGCCAACACTTTGGGTGTGACGGTCGCTGTTGGCGCGGGGGCCGCGGGCACTGAATCCAAAAGCCAGCTCGCCGACCCGCGCGCGATCCATGCCGCCACCAGCACGACAAAGGCCCCCCCGACAATCAGTGCCCGTCGGCCGTCTCGCCGCGGAGCACCCATCGGTTCGGCCTTTCCCATCTCGGTGAGGAGGGCGGTCGTGCCGTTGGGGGCTTCGGAGGCGAGGTCGTCGTCGGGAATGGCGCCGTACGTGTTGGCGAGAAAGACGGCCAGCTCTCCTGCAGATGCGCTGAGGCCACTCGCGCGCGCGGCGGCATCGAGCCCGTCGGCAAATTCGCTGGCAAGGAGGTAGCGATCCGAGGCGGGGGCGAGCGCTCGCTCGAGGACCCCGCGCAACGCTTCAGCATCGCCCGGAAGCGCCAGGGGCTGAGTCGGGAGCACACCGGTCAACAGCTCGACGAGCACGGTGGCCGCAGCAAAGATGTCGCTAGAGGCGGTTGCAACAGCGCCCTCAAGCACTTCCGGCGCAAGGTAGTTTCGCTTTCCTGCACGACGCGAGCGAGCACCGGCCAACCCGAAGTCCACGAGCTTGACGGCTCCGTCCCACGACGTCAGTACGTTTTCGGGAGACACGTCCCGGTGCACGATGTGAAGCAGTTTGCCCGAGTCGTCCGCGGCCGTATGGGCGTGATGCAGCGCCCGAGCAACCTGCGAAATGACCGACACCGCCAGCGCGGAAGGAAGCCGACCCGAACGCGCCAGCACCTCGCGAAGGCTGCGGCCGCGCACGTATTCCATCGCCAGAAAATACTCACCGTCCTCATGAACGAGTTCGAACACCTGGGCGACATTGGCGTGGTGCAGCAGCGCAGACAGTCGGGCCTCTGCGAGGAAGAACTCGAGGAAAGACAGGTCGTCTGCCAGGTGGCGATGAAGGGTCTTCAGCACGACCTGCTTCGAGAACCCGGCCGGGCCTTCGGTACGCGCGAGAAAGACTCTTCCCATGCCCCCCACCGCGAGCGGCCTGAGAATTCGGTACCGACCCACGACCCGGAAGGCTGACATCAGAATGAGGAAGGTAGTCCAGCGAAGGGTCCGGGCCGCACCCCTTCGACGTGACAAGACACGACGCCACGAGGCTTTCCGGGACCTCGTTACCCCTCAAGACCTAACTATTTCTGTTGGAGGGCAACGGTGACGTTGGTCTTGGTGTTGCTGTGGTCCCGGTTTTCGGCGATCGCGGTGATCAAGTACGCAGGGCTGTCGAAGACGAGCAACCCGTTCTGCTGCGTAAACCCGTTGGAGGTGTACAGCGCGACAATCTGAAGATTGAGATCCGAGACCGAACCATTGGCGACAATTCCGACGCTCCAGGTGGGCCCCGACCCGGTCGAACCGTAAATCGTCCCTACCGGAATCGGAATCTGGGCAGGCCAGTTGGGAGGAAGCGTCGGGGCAGGGGTCGCTCCACCCCCGCTCCCCTTCTCGGCCTGCTGCGTGGTGCCGATGCCGTCACTATCGATCGGTCCTGAATTGCACGCGGAAACTGCAACAACGAGAGCCACAAACAGCGGGGTGCGAAAATGCATTTTTGATTCTCCTTGAAAGGAGACGTGAGCAAGCCGCGTACCCAGCTCGGACTTAACGAAATCAAAACCTTCGCCGTCAGGGCCGCCTGACATCGCCGAATGTGTTGTCAGGACCTGAGGACACACCCGGCGCCCAGGTGTCGGCACAGCGGCACCTTGGCCGCCTGCGGCTCTTCGCCGAAACAGGCGACTGCTGTGCTCGGCACCGAAAAGCCGTTGCTGGTGGAGTTCAAGACGCTGAAAGAGCCGCGGGTAGCTCCAGCCTCGCCGCCGGCCGACTCCAATCCAGCTTCCTGGACGACACTCGGCCATCAATGCCGCCTTCCCAAATGCGCGGTGCTCCCTACGTCGAGGCACAGCAGTTTCTCGCGGAGCTTGATCAGCGGAGACGACCGCGCGATGCGAAGGCCTGAAGGGACTCCGTACCAACCTCGTGCCCCCTCACAACCCCATCCACCCAGCTCTCACTACCCTCACCACCCGACCCGACACCAAGGGCGCGTTCCGGAAACCCGGGTTGTTCG
>JAYVCD010000260.1:0-4238 GCA_043750125.1 Archangiaceae bacterium
CGGGCACTGCGTTCTTTCCGGCCCGGGTGAAGTGCACCCGATAGCCCGAGTCGGGAGCATCGAAGTGCTCGACCGTGTCGGTCGCCAGAAACCGCCACATCTCAGTGCTCGCAGTGTCGGTTGGGCGCAGCTCGTCGCGCCTGGTCTCCGGGTGCATCGGGCGCGTTGATTCGGCCGGCGCACAGCCGGCGAGCACCACAACGACCGCGGTCAGTCGAGAAAGGACCATCGGACTTTGATTGTCCCGCCGGCGACTCCGGGGTTCGTGCCGGCGTTGCAGGTCATCTGGGCCGCGTCGGTCGGGTAGTAGTGGGTGACGAGCAGCTTCACGTGGCGACCCTGCCGGGTGCGCACCACGAACACCCGTCCGCTCATTCCGACGCAGTTGTTGTAGGCGTAGAAGCTGGCGATCGCGTTCGCGACTGCGGTCGACGGAGAGGTGTTCAGGCCCGAGCCGTCGTCCCGGAACATGCAGCCCGGCGGTGCCCCTTCGAAGTCGTCGGCGACGAAAGTGCCGGTGGACGGCGGCGCGAGCAAAGCGTCGAAAGTGGTTCCGAGCACGGTCGCCGAGGCCTTGACGCACGAGGGGCCCGAGGAGCCGCTGTTGAGGCGAATGACGAAACGGCGAAACGCGATGTCCCAATCGAGCGAGCCCAAAGACGCCTCGTCGGAAATTGCGACCTTGACCAGGCCCTGGTCGGTGAACCGGCCATAGACGAAGCTCATCGTGGGCGTAAATCCTCCCGCCGTCGCGTCGATGGTGCTCTTGAAGCCCGCGTCTTCAGGGGCGTTGGTGATCGCCGCGGGGTTGGCGACGTTCTTCAGGTCCAGGCTCTGAATCGCCTGGTCCGAGCAGGGGACTGCGACGAAGGGGCACAGGCTGCCGGCGTCAGTTCCGGCATCGGTTCCGGCATCGACCCCCGCGTCGAATCCGGAATCGGGGATCAATGGAAAACCGCAGCGTGCGCCCTGACAGACCTGCCCCGTCACGCAGACGTCGCAGGCATTGGCGCCGGACCCACACGCTGTTGCCAGGTTCCCCGATCGGCACATCCCGGTCGGGTCGCAGCAGCCATCGCAGGTGGCCGGGCCGCAGCCGTCAGGGACTTTCGGGCTGCCGCAAGCCCCCAGCAACCCAACCACTGCCACCCACAGGAGCACGTGCTTCATCACACGGAGACGTACCACGCGTTCCAGCGTTGCGAAACGGACGGGGCTGACACAGTGTGCGCTTCGAAAAAATGGCCGCCGACGCAACCCTGCTTTCCAGTGTGCCGCTTTTCGAACGTCTCGATGATGAAGAGCGGAACCTGCTGGCGGCGCAGATCGAAGCGGTCGATCTTCCCGCGGGAACCAACGTCTTCAAGCGGGGCGAGCCGGGGGACGCGATCTTCATCGTCGCTTCGGGCGAGGTCGAGATCTTCGTCCTCGATACCACCGGCCAGCGCATCGTCTTCGAGACCGCGAAAGTCGGAGACTTCTTCGGCGAGCTGTCATTGCTCGACGGAGATCCGCGTTCGGCCTCGGCCGTCGCGATTCAAGACACCCGCGCGCTGCGCATCGACCGCAACGACCTCACGTTGTTGTTCACCCGCCACCCGACCGCGGCGCTCGATGTGCTGGCCGTTATCGGGCGCAGGCTCCGGGAAGCCGACAAGCTGATCGGCACCCGCATCGTCGGCAGCCCCAACGAAGCGGTCGAAGAACGACTGACGCCGGTGCAGCGGCTGGCCGATTTCGCGGCCGCCTTTTCAGGCACATTCAGCTTTCTCTTCGTGCACGTCGTCTGGTTCGCAGTCTGGGTGGCGATCAACATCGGGCTGGTGAAGGGGATGGAAATTTTCGACCCCTACCCTTTTGGTCTGTTGACGATGGTCGTCTCGCTCGAGGCGATCTTCCTCTCGTGCATGGTGCTGATCAGCCAGAGCCGCCAGGCCGTGAAAGACAGGATCCGGTCTGATGTGGAATACGACGCGAACATTCGCGCCGGGCTCGAAGTGACCCAGCTTCACGTGAAGGTGGATCAGCTCTACGAGCAGGTGCTGAAGCGGTTGGCGGCGGTCGAGCGGCAGCTGAATCCCGCAGCGCTCAAACCGCCGCTGACCAAAGCCTCGGGCAGTGACCTGCCCCGAATTCCCTGACGACTACCCCGGCTGCTTGACGGTGCGCAGGTACGGCTTCACCGTCTTGAAGCCATTGGGGAACAACGTCTTCGCGTCGGCGTCGCTCACCGAGGGAACGATGATCACGTCCTCTCCGCTCTTCCAGTCGGCAGGAGTCGCGACCTTGTGCTTGGCAGTCAGCTGCAGCGAGTCGATCACCCGAAGCAGCTCGTCGAAGTTCCGGCCGGTGCTGGCGGGGTAGGTGAGCATCAGCTTCACCTTCTTGTCCGGGCCGATCACAAACACGCTGCGCACCGTGAAGGTGTCGTTCGCGTTGGGGTGAATCATGTCGTAGAGGTTGGCGACCTTCTTGTCGGCATCGGCAATCAAAGGGAAGTTGAGCTTGGTCCCCTGGGTCTCTTCGATGTCGCGCGCCCACTCAACGTGCGAGCTCAGCGGGTCGACCGACAGGCCGATCACCTTGACGTTGCGCTTGGCGAATTCCGGCTTCAGCTTCGCAACCCTGCCCAGCTCGGTGGTGCAGACCGGAGTGAAGTCTTTGGGGTGGGAGAAGAGGACGGCCCAGCCATCGCCCATCCACGAATGGAACGAGACGGAACCGTCGGTGGTGTCGGCGGTGAAGTCGGGGGCGGTATCTCCTAATCGCAAAGCCATTTGGAAACTCCTGAAGAGAAAGGGAAAGGTGGGCAAAAGTACCCAGCTGCCCGGTCAGCGACGGCTCGTTTATCAACGTCTGCTTCGTGTTGCTCGGCATTGAGCACTGTCACCAGATTGAACCCGCCTGCGTTGAGAGGATTGAAGCCTCAACCAAGGAGAAGCGCGATGTCGAATCTGGCCCTCAAACAGCAGCTTTTGCAGCACCCCAACACCGGCGGCCGCCTGGTCACCGCAGACGGGAGAACCCTTCGGCTGAAGGCAGCAGCGCTGACGGCCGTCAACCCGTACAACGAGCCGCTTCAGGTCACCTACCAGATGGCCCTGCCGGCCGACGGGGCGGTCAGTGGGTTCGACGATCGATCAGAAGCTGCTCTGGCTGCCCGACGGCGCGTGGGAATGGCGGTTTCCGACGGTGGTCGCACCCCGGTACCTGGGCGAGGGCGGTCGGGTGATCGACGCGGCGGCAGTGACGGTCGACGTGGCCGATCAGCAATTGCCGGTGAAGCTGTCGCGCTGCTCGCCGCGGCGCCCGAGCACCCGATGGACCTGTTTTCCGGTGCGCCTTCGCTGTTGTGCTTTCAAGCTCGACCCGGCGGGCGGCGAGCTGGTGGTCCGGGGAAAGACGGGCCGAGGGGGACTACCTGCAGCGGTGAGCAACTCAGGCCGTTTGCAACGCTGGTCGACACCGAAGCGGTGCTGCAGGAAGCGGTGCTGCAGGAAGCGCTGCTTCGGGTGTGGCAGGTGGCTGCGAAGTTCGTCCCCGATGGAAAGCCCAACGCGCTGCTGCGGTTCGCGGTGACGACGACGCGAAATGCGGCGGTGAGTGAGCTGCGCAGGTCGGCTCCGTCGGCCGAGCAGCTCGATGCGCTCGAGCATCAGCTGGCGGATCAACCATTTGATCAGCCGGCTGTGCCTGATCCGTTCTTTCGTCAGGCGATTGCAGAGTGCCGACGGGCGCGCGCGGAAGTTGCTGGCCGAGTGTCTGAAGAAGCGCGGCGTCGAGCTGGAGGTCCGGTAGATGGCCACCGGCCGCTGGTGAGTAAGGGCTCAATCGCGACCGTTGACGATCACGGCCTCTGTCTCGCCGCAAAGGTGCTCGTCGCCGGATGCGGCCTACTCAGCCAGGGGCGGCTCGACGAAGCTGGAGTGGCGGGCGACGACCTGCCAACGGCCATTGCGGCACACCCAAGCATCGGTGATGAGCAACGAGCCGCTGCGGTCCTTTCCCGCGACGATCGCCTTCTGCGAATAACGGGATCGCATCACCGCGAAGTCGCCGTACGCCTGTACGCGAATGTTCGAGAACTCGTAAGACTCGATCACGTAGAGCGGAAGGAGCTCGAGCCAGCGGTCGCGCGGCATCTCCCCGATCCCCGGCGCCATCAGCGCGTACTCCGGAGCAAGGAAGTTCCCCGCGGCTTCGACGTCGCGGCGGTAGATCGCGTCCGACCACGCCGC
>JAYVCD010000261.1:0-3413 GCA_043750125.1 Archangiaceae bacterium
CCCGCGCTCGGTCAGCAGGGCGTCAACATCATGGAGTTCTGCAAGCGGTTCAACGCCGCCACGCAGGCCCAGATGAAAGACGCGCTGATCATTCCGGTGATCATCACCGTCTATGCGGACAAGTCGTTCGACTTCATCCTCAAGACCCCTCCGACGGCCGTGCTGCTGAAGAAGGCCGCCAAGCTCCACACTGAGAAGAAGAAGGGCTCAGGGGCCAAGAAGCCAGGCAAAGAGAAGGTCGGCCAGGTCACCAAGAAGCAGGTCGAAGAGATCGCCACCATCAAGCTGCCCGATACCACCGCCTCAAATCTCGCTGCTTGTATGCGCACCGTAATGGGCACTGCCCGTTCGATGGGCATCGAAGTGGTCGGGTAAGGAACGAACATGTCCGGAAAAAAATACCGCGCAGCCGCCGAGAAGGTCGACCGCAACAAGCGTTACCCGATTCCTGAGGGCTTCAAGCTGCTCAAGGAAACCGTCGAGGTCCTGAAGACCAAGTACGACCAGACGGTCGACGTGGCCATCAACCTGGGCATTGACCCCAAGCACGCCGACCAGATGGTCCGTGGCGCGATCGTGCTGCCCCACGGCACCGGCAAGAGCGCCCGGGTCGCCGTCTTCGCCAAGGGCGAGAAGGCCACCGAAGCCCACGCCGCCGGAGCCGACCACGTCGGTGAAGCGGACCTCGCCAAGAAGATCGAGGAAGGCTTCATGGACTTCGACACCGTCATCGCCACCCCCGACATGATGGGCGTCGTCGGACGCCTGGGTAAGGTCCTCGGGCCCCGTGGCCTGATGCCCAACCCGAAGGTCGGCACGGTCACGATGGACGTGACCCGCGCGATCAAGGAAGCCAAGGGCGGGAAGATCGAATTCCGCGCTGAGAAGTCCGGAATCGTTCACGCCCCGGTCGGAAAGTCGTCTTTCCCGGCCGAGCACCTGGCGGCGAACTTCACCGTGTTGGTCGACATGGTGATGAAGATGAAGCCGGCCACCGCGAAGGGCGTGTACCTCAAGGGAATCGCTCTTTCCGCCACGATGGGCCCCGGGATCAAGCTCGACATCAGCGAGATCGCGGCCCGCTTCAAGTAAGCGGTTTTTCAAAGATTTCGTACGCGAGTTGACAACCGCCCGGCACGTCGTGTAAGCGCGCCGGGCATTGCAATCACGACGCCAAGGCCGATGAGGCCGCAACGTCAAGCCCTGAACAAAGACAGCAGGGACCCAAGGTCTGAAAGCTCGAGCCCGTTTGGCAAACCACCGAAGAGGCGGTTGGGGTTCGAGAAAGAAGATCGAGAGTTCAAACGGCTTGGAAGTTCAAGCCAGCCCTGCCGAGAACAGGAACAAAGCGGTACTTCAAAGAGAGAGTTTTGCTCTCGGACGAGTCCCAGCGAGCTTCTGCCACTTTGTACAGGCCACACGCTGTGAGGAGGTGAAGACAAGGTGCTGAAAGCCGACAAGGAAGTCCTGATCAAAGAGCTGACCGACAAGTTCAGTCGGGCAAAAACGGTAATCGTTTCCGAGATGCACAAGGTCGACGTTGCGACCGTGACGCGGCTTCGCAAGAAGCTTCGTGAAGGTGGCATCGAGTTCAAGGTGTTGAAGAACACCCTGGCTCGCCGTGCCGCGAAGGGCAATTCGGTGGAAATCATCTCCGAAGACTTCGTAGGTCCGGTATCCGTAGCAGTCAGCTACGACGACGTGGTGGCCCCGGCCAAGATCCTCACTGAGTTCATCAAGGATCTGGCGACCATCAAGCTGAAGAGTGCAGTGGTGGACGGCAAGCGCATCGACGCCAACGGGATTAAGGCGTTGGCCAAGCTGCCCGGCCTGCCGCAACTGCGCGCCCAGCTTCTCGGAATGATCAACCAACCCGCAAGCAAGCTGGCACGCACGATCAAAGAGCCCGCAAACGCGCTCGCCAGGGTGCTGAACGCCAAAGCCAGTCAGACGACGTAATTCTCTCAACCCACTGAAGTACCAACCCTTAAGAATCAAAGGAAAAACAAGCCATGGCAGACCTCAATTCAATCGTCGAATCACTCTCCGCTCTCACCGTGATGGAAGCCGCTGATCTGGTCAAGCAGCTCGAGACCAAGTGGGGCGTGTCGGCCGCTGCAGTTTCGGCAGGCCCGGCCGCTGCAGCAGGTCCGGCAGCCGTTGTGGAAGAAAAGACCGAGTTCACTGTTGTCCTCGCGAAAGCCGGCGAGAAGAAGATCGATGTCATCAAGGTCATTCGCGAGATCACCGGACTTGGCCTGAAAGAGGCCAAGGACCTGGTCGAGGGAGCTCCGAAGACCGTGAAGGAAGGCGTGAACAAGGAAGAAGCCGCCAAGCTCAAGGACAAGCTCACTGCAGTTGGTGCGACTGTCGAGCTCAAATAATTCGAAGTTTTGGTAACCCTTTAAGGGCGGCCGGTGCGGGTCAAAATCCGCACCGGCTTTGCCCGTCTTTTCGTTTTTGATTCACCAACCTTTTCAGCGACGAGCGAGAGAAAGCGAATGCCGACCCTGCAGAACAACTTTCGAGTGCGGAAGAGCTTCGCCAAGATTCAGAAGATCATCGAGATCCCCAACCTCATCAACATTCAGAAGCAGAGCTACGAAAAGTTTCTCCAGGCCGACACCGCGCCGGACAAGCGCGAAGATCTGGGACTTCAGGGCGTCTTCAAGTCCGTTTTCCCGATTCGCGATTTCAATGAGACCAGCTCTCTCGAGTTCGTCAGCTACCACCTCGAGAAGCCCAAGTACGACGTAGACGAGTGCCACCAGCGCGGAATGACGTTCTCGGCACCGATCAAGGTCGTCGTTCGCCTCGTCGTCTGGGACAAAGACGAAGAGACCGGCGCGCAGTCGATTCGCGACGTGAAAGAGCAGGAAGTCTACTTCGGCGAAATTCCGCTGATGACCCAGAACGGGACCTTCATCATCAACGGCACCGAACGGGTCGTCGTCAGCCAGCTGCACCGCTCGCCCGGCGCCTTCTTCGACCACGACAAGGGCAAGAGCCACAGCTCGGGCAAGCTGCTCTACAACGCGCGCATCATTCCGTACCGCGGCTCGTGGATCGACTTCGAATTCGACCACAAGGACCTGCTCTACGTCCGCATCGACCGCCGCCGAAAGCTGCCTGCCACCGTCTTGATCCGCGCGCTGGGTGCGGTCCCCGACACGGCGAAGAAGAACCCGCTGGAGTTCCGCGGCTCGACCGAAGAGCTGCTCAACTATTACTACGCGACTGAGATCGTCTACATCGTCAGCAGCACCGAGTTCGAGAAGTCCGTCGAGCTCGAGCTGCTCTACAACCAGCGCGCGACCCGCGACATCAAGACCAAGTCCGGCGAGGTGATCGTCAAGAAGAACCGCAAGTTCACCCGCGCGGCGCTGAAGAAGCTCGAAGCGGCCAAGATGACC
>JAYVCD010000262.1:0-10857 GCA_043750125.1 Archangiaceae bacterium
CCGCGCATCACCAGGTCGAGCGCGATTTCCGACTTCCCGATGCCGGACTTGCCCATCAGCAGCACCCCGACTCCGAAGACGTCGGTCAGCACCCCGTGCAGGGTGCCGACCGCGGTCAGCGCCTCTTCGAGGTACGCCTGCACCTGGCTGATGAACTGCGAAGAGGCGAGGGTGGTTCGCATCAGCGTCAGCCGGGCGTGCTCGCAGCCCTCTTTGAGCGCGGTGGGAATCTTGAGCCCCTTGGTCACCACCACGCAGGCCAGCTGGGCTTCGAAGATTTTGGCGAGCACCTCTTGCTGCTGCACATCGCTCAGCGTGCGCAGGTAGCTGATCTCGGTGTTCCCGAAGACTTGCATCCGTTCGGGGTGCAGATGCTCGGTGAAGCCCGTCAGCGCCAGCCCAGGCTTCTGAATCCGGGAGGAAGAAATCTTCCGGGTCAGCCCTTCTCTTCCCGCGACGAGCTCGAGCCGGAGGTCGACGTTGTTTGCTTCGAGAAGCTGGGTGATTTCGATGCTCGGCAAAGTCGCGGTCATAAAGGCAGGGGAAGCTTAACCGCCTCGGTCTTCGGGCCAGTCTGGTAAACGCTCAGGTCCCCCCGATGCGGCGCCTCTCCTTTGCGCAGTTGGTGCTCCTGGGCGGCCTGCTCGTCGGAGCGGCGCTTCGGCTCTGGGTGGCCTTCACCGACGACGGCATCTTCTGGCCCGACGAGGTCTACCAGTCGTTGGAACCTGCCCACCGGTGGGTGTTCGGCTACGGAATGGTGGCCTGGGAGTTCATCGAGGGCGCGCGCAACTGGGCCTTGCCGGGGTTCATCGCTTTCTGGTTCAAGCTGTCGGCGCTGTGCGGGCTCGACTCGCCTTCCGGGTACCTGGGCGTGGTCCGCACGGTGTTCGTCGCGATTGCGGTCGGCGGGGGCTACGGGGTGTGGCGGCTGGCGCGGGCGTCGGGCGCCGAAGACGTTCCGGCGGCGGTGGCGGCGCTGAGCCTGATGCTCTGCGCCCCGGCGATTTATTTCTCGCACCGCGCGATGGCCGAGAACGCGAGCGCACTCCCGGTGGTGTTGGGGCTGTGGCTGTTGCTGGAAAAAGAGCAGACCCGGCGCAGTCGGGTGATCGGCGCTTCGTTGTTGGGGCTGGCGGTGCTGCTTCGCCTGCAATGCGGGCTGTTCTGCGTCGGCGCGCTGGGGGTGTTGTGCGCGCGCAAGCAGTGGCGGGCGGCGCTCGAGGTGTTCGCGGTGCTGGCGGTGTGGGCGGTGGGGTATGGAGCGCTCGACGCGTTCACCTGGGCGGCTGCTCCGGGAGCGAAGTACGGGGGCTGGTTTCACTCGGCCTTCAAGTACCTGCAGTTCAACTTGATTGAAGGGCGGGCCTCTCAGTGGGGCACTGCGCCTGCGGCGTTCTACGCGCGCGCCCTGTTCACTTCGATGCCGGGAATGGCGCTCGCGCTGGCGCTGGGGATTCTGCTCGCGGTGCGTCGGGCGACCGGGCTGGTGGCGATCGGTCTGCTCTTCGTCGTCGCGCACAGCGCGATTCCCCACAAGGAGCTGCGCTTCATTCTGCCCGCCTTGCCGTTGCTGTTCGCGGCCGCAGCGGTGGGGTACTCGCAGCTGAAGCCGGGCCGGCAGTCGGTGGTGTTGGTCGGGGTGGTGTTGGCGGCGGTGGTGTCGGCGGTGCGGTTTCGGGCGCTGACGTTCGGCGATCTGGGCGCGTATCCGGAACGAAAGGACGCCAGCGCCTGGGATGACTACGGGCCGGTGTTCCGGTTGATGCGCACCGCGAGCCGGTTTCCCGACGTCTGCGGTTTGTGGATTGAAGTCCACCTCGCGTGGACAGGGGGCAGCACCTACCTGCACCGGCGGGCGCCGCTGTACATGCCGGGAATGCCGGTACCGGCGGGGGCGGTCAATTACGCGATCGCCTCGCGGGGGAAGATTGCCGGAGGCACGGTGGTCGCGTCGGAGGGAGGCATGGACCTCGTTCGACTGCCGGTTTCCCAGTGCACAGCGGACCCCGGCTACGGGTGGATCTTGCCGTAGGGGGTGCTAGACCCCGCGACAAATGGCCGACTGTCTCTTCTGCAAGATCATCGACGGGCAGATTCCCGCAGTGAAGAAGGTGCACGAGGACGAGCAGTGCATCGGGTTTCTCGACATCAACCCTCAGGCTCCGACGCACGTGCTGTTCGTTCCGAAACGGCACATCGCGACGCTCAATGACTGCACCACCGAAGACCGCGAGTTGATGGGTCATTTGATGTTCGCGGCGGCGAAGCTGGCGCGCGAGAAAGGTGTCAGTGAGACCGGGTACCGCACGGTGATGAACTGCAACCGCGACGCGGGTCAGACGGTGTTTCACATTCACCTTCATTTGCTCGCCGGCCGCGAGCTGCGGTGGCCTCCCGGGTAGTCGCTGACCTCGGCCCGGCCGAATCACCCAGCCTGACCGACCTGTTCCCGCGGCGTTTACGATGGTGCGCGGTTTGCTCTAGCTGCCGGCATGGAAACACCTGCCATCATCGAGATTCAACGGGTCGCAAACGAGTGGTTCGTCGTGGTGCCGCAGCGGCAGGGCGCTCCGATCAAGTTCATGTGCGAGAGCCTGCGGGATGCCCAACGATTCGCAAGCGCGCTTCACGCGCGTCCGGGATCGCCCCCGCCTCGCCGGGTCGTCTAGCGCTCAAGTCGTTGCGGCCGTGCCCAGGAGTGCGGTGAATCGTTCGACGCGCGAGCGATGGACGAGCTGAGGATGGATGCGCCGCCCCGAAGTCGCCCGGGCTTCGTGGTGCTCGGAGGCTCGGTAGCCTGCGGTCTTGCTTCGGTTTGAGATGCGAAGACGGGAGACCACGCTCAGGGCGGGCGTTTGCGTATGGGCCACCCCGGGTTAGTGAAGCTCGGAGTGCGGGCATTGGCGGGAAAGAGGGTCATTTCAGGGCTGACGAGGGTCTTTTCGAGGGCGTCGTGCGTTTGCAGAGCCGGTCCGCAGCCTTACGGTTTGAAGCGCACCGGCACGGTGAAGCAGCGGCCGAACGTCTCGGGGCCAAACGGAGCCGCACCCGGCACCACGCAGTCCCGCGCCGCGTGATCGAGCAGCTCTGAGCCCGCGGAACGAATCAGCGTCGATTCGCGCAGCACCCCGGCCGCATCGAGACAAAAGCGAATCTGCGCCTCGCCGGTCTGGTGGAAACGACGGGCGGCGGCCGGGTAGCACGTGAGCGCGACCCGCTGCAGCCGGGCCGAGAGCGCGGCGGTATCAATCGGTGCGCCGTCTCCGCTGCGGGCTTCTTCCGAGTCGATCGAGGAGGCTCCTGCTGCGGACGGAGGGGCTCCTTTGCCTTCGCGGGCCGGGGCCGACCCAGGGTCCACCGCCACTGCCCCCGCCACCCCGCCCGCCACGGCAGGCTTGCTCACCGGCCGCCGAGGCTGCGGCGCGACGGGCGCTACCGGCTCGACGGGCTTGGCCGCCGGGGGCGAGACGAGAGCCGCCAGCCGCATCACCTCGATTTGAACCGGCTTGTCCTTCTGTGCTCGTCCGGGCACGAGCGCGACCGGGGCGTCCGCCTCTTCCCAGAACAGCGCCAGCCCCGCGGCGTGCAGCGCCAGCGACAGTCCCGCGGCCACGACTTCCCGCTTCATCGCGCGGTCTCGGTGAGGACAAAGAACGTTCGACCCTTCGCGGCGACCCCATCGATCGGCACCTGGTACAGCGCGGACAGACTCTCTTTCGTCAGCACTTCCCCCGCCGGGCCGGCTGCCTGAACGCGACCGTCCTTGAGCAGCATCGCGTGGGTGGCCCACGCCGACGCCTGGTTCACATCGTGAAGCACCGCCACCGCCGCCAGTCCCGCATCGACCCGAAGCCGCACCTGTCGCAGCACCGCCACCTGATGCCGCAGATCGAGGAACGCGGTCGGCTCGTCGAGCAGCAACAACTCGGGGGCCTGGACCAGGGCGCGGGCGAGCCAGACCAACCGTCGCTCGCCTCCGGACGCCTGGGTGAGCGGGCGATCTGCAAGGTGTTCGACTCCCAGCTCGGCCAGCGCCGCGCGCGCTCGGGTCACGTCGGAGGCCGATGGGAGGCCCCAGGATCCCAGGTGGGGCGCGCGTCCCATCAGCGCCAGCTCGAGACCGGTGAACGCCGCTCCTTCGTCCGACGGACTTTGCGGCACCCAGGCGACCTTCCGGGCCAGCTCGGTGCGCGAGACCCCGCGCGGGTCGAGGCCACACGCGCGCACTTCGCCCCGGGCCGGCAGCAGCCCCAACGCCACCTTCACCACCGTGCTTTTTCCAGCCCCGTTGGGCCCCAACAACGCCCACAGTTGTCCGGGTTGAACTTCGAGCGACACCGCATGCAGCACGGGCACCGCGCCGTAGCCGGCCGTCACCGAGCCCAGCGTCAAGCGGGTCTCGACGGGGCTCACTGATTCTCAGCTTTGGCCAACTCGCCCTTCAGCACCTCTTCCAGCGCGCTCGCTTCTTTGACGAACGACGACTCGGGGGTGGAGTCCTTGCGGCCTTCCATCGCCAGAATCTGAATCCGGTATTTCCGCGCCGTCGTCTCGTTGCGCGCTTCGAGCCGGTCGAAGTCGCCCTTCACCGCGCGCCAGGCCCGCTCGGCCGGGGGGTACACTTTGGGCGCGGCCGTTTTCTTCTTCTTCCCCAGGCCGGTGAGCTCCTCCGCGTCGGTCACCGGAGCCGGGGCGGGGGCGACCAGAACTTCTTTGGACTTGAGCTCGCGCGACTTGCGCTCTTTGAGCGTTCCCATCGGACCGTCGCCCAGGCCCAGCTGCGGGTCGCCGCCCTTCCCCTGTTGCTCGGCTTCCATCTCGGCGCGGAACATGTCCCAGGCCACCGCGCCGCCGACCCCGAGAATCAGCAGCAACGGAATGAGAATGTAGAGCGCCTTCGAGGTCTTCTTCTTCGGGGCGACTGCGAGCGCAACCTCGTCCACTGCCGCAGGCGATGCGGGAGCTGAAGCGGAAGAAACCGGAGGTTTGGCGGCTGGATTCGCCACGACTGGGGCGAGGCTGTAGCACGCCGAAAAATTCCGTGCAGCCCGTCGTCGTCGCGCTCAGTGCTGCCGGACTTTTCGTTTCCCCGGAGCTCGAGCCGGCGCTGACGTGTTGGGGGCCGTCAGCGGAGCGAGCTCTCCGTCTACCGGGGGCAGGGGGTGGGCTTCGGGAGCGACTTCCCGACCGGGAAAGGCGGGGGGGTCGATGGCTATTTCCGGCGGAGGGGCAGACTCCAACGGCTCGGCGTCGTTGGGCGGCTGGGGTTTGACCTCTCGCGAGCGGCGGTCGTCGGTGCTCGAGGTGCCCATCGGCTTTTGGTTTCGCTCCTGCTCCTGCATCGTCTTTTGCGCCTGGTCCTGGTTCAGGTCGTAAAGGACGAACCCCGCGACGGCCAGCAGCGCAATCAGGGGAATTACCACCCACATGAAACCGCTGCGACCGGTGGAAGTCGCCCCGGTCGACTCTTCGGCCCGGTCCACCACGGGAGGCGGCTTGTTCTTCAGTGCCTGCGGAAGCGGAGCGGTGACCGAGCGGGCCGGCAGCGAGGCGCGGCGTCCTTCCATCACCACCGGCACGCGGGCGGGCTCGAAGGTCTGCGAGGGGACGCTCGTCATCACCGCCGGCAGCCCACCCAACTCAACCCGGGGCGCTTCGAACGCAATTCCCGCCGGAGTGGTGGTCTCGCTCGAAGGCCAGGGAGTGCTGGGTTGCAGCGTCGGAATCGGGGCTTCATCCGGCATGCTGACCATCGCGCGGGTCGTGACCGGCTCGCCGTTCGCATCGAACGCGCTCGGGGGGGCGCTGAGCAGCAAGTTGATGCTCGGCATCGTTTCGCGATCTGTCGGGGGCGGCCGGCCGTCGTCTTCTTTCAGACGAAGGGTGGGGACGAAGGACAGTCCTCCACCCGGTGAAGTGGGCCTTTCGCTCATTCGAACGCGCAGCGAGCCGGGGCGGGGCAACTCGGGCAGCTCGGGCAGGCCCTTGAGCTTGCGCGGGTCGGTGGGCATCGGGGTGAGCTCGTGGCTCAGGGGCGAGAGCGAGGCGGCGCGCGTCGGCTCGAGCTCGCGGACCACCAGCGCCGCAGCCAGGCGCTGTTCCCGCAACGAGGCCAACAGCTTGCGCTCACTGCTGTACTCGACCGCAAAAGCCTCGCGCATGAAGCGACTGCAGCTCTCAGGGCCGGCCGCCGGGTCGATGTCCACCAGCACCGACATCAGCCGGCCCCGGAATTCTTCCGCGGTCTGGTAGCGCTGGGCCGGGTCGACCGCGAGCGCCTTCATCACCGTCTGCGCCACCGGGCCCGGGCACAGCGGCTCTACGTCCTGGATGTTGGGGATGTTGGGGTTGGAGACCCGGGCCAGCAGCTCGTTGGCCGGCACGTCTTCGAAGGGGTTTTTTCCTGCGACGAGCTCGTAGAGAACCAACCCCACCGAGTAGAGGTCGGTGCGGCGATCCACCTTGGTGTGCCGCGCCTGTTCCGGCGACATGTAGAGGAACTTTCCGAGCACGATGCTGGGGTTGGTGCGCGCGACGTTGAGCGTCGACTTGGCCAGGCCGAAGTCGATCACCTTCACCTCGCCTTCGTACGAGATGAGGACGTTCTGCGGGCTCACGTCGCGGTGAACGAGGCCAATTTCTTTCTCGTCCTCATCGCGCTTGCGGTGCGCGTAGGCGAGCGCGTCGAGCACCCGGGCCAGGGTGTAGAGGACGAAGGTCAAAGGCAGCGGCATGCTGCGCTCGTTGGCGCGGGCGGCGACCTTGCGCAGGTCCTTCCCGTCGACGAATTCGAGCGCGAGGTACGGCTCGCCTTCGTGCAGCCCCATGTCCAGCACCTGGGCAATCGAGCCGTGCTGAAGCTGGACCAGGGTCTTGGCTTCGTTGACGAAGCGGCTGACGAAGTCTTCTTCCTGGGTGAGGTGGGGAAGGATCTTCTTGATCACACACTGCTTCTCGAAACCCTGAACGCCTTCGAGGCGGGCGAGGAAGATTTCTCCCATGCCTCCGGTGGCCAGAGGCATGAGCAGCGTGTACCGGCCGAATTGAATCGGCTTGAACGGGCGCAAGCGGGTCTGGGGGGTGGGCAGGTGCAACGACCACATTGAACAATGTTCTGCGTTGGCACTCCACCGTTGCCGAGCTTTTCCGGCGGCGCGCGGCCCCTTTGCCCGGCCGGGGTGGGCTGATAGGGGGCTTTCCGGACCGGGTCGCGAGGCCCGAAGTGCCGCAGCGCGCTCAGCCCTTCACGCCCGAGAGCGTGCCCGAGGCGCTGTCTTCTTCGATCACTTCGAAAACAGCGGTGCGGATTTTACTGCCGGACAGCGGCCGTTCGCCCAGCGGAGTCACGTCGAACCGCGCCCCGATGGACGCCAGCGTCTTGCCCGTAATCAGCACCTGCCCGGGCTCGGCGGTGGCGCAGACCCACGAGGCGATGTTCACCGGCTCACCGATCGCTGTGTAGTCCAGCCGCGCTTCGCTGCCGACCGTGCCCGCGAGCACCTTGCCGGTGTTGAGACCAATCTTCAGTTGGCAGCGCTCGCGCGGAGGCCGCCTGGCCATCGCTTTTTCCCATTCAAGCTTCAGCGCCACCGCGCAGCGCACCGCCCGAAGCGCGTCGTCTCCCTTGCTGTACGGAGCGCCGAACAACGCCATCACCCCGTCGCCGAGGAACTTGTCGACCGTTCCTTCGAAGCTGAAAATCGTGGTGGTCGCCCGCTGGTAGAACTCGTTGAGCAACTCGACCACCCGGTCGGGCGTCACCTTCTGGGCCAGGTTCGAGAACCCGGCGATGTCGGCGAACAGCACCGTCACCAGCTGCTCTTCGAGGACCGTCATCTTCGCGCCCTTCCGCTTGAGCTCGGTCACCCGTCGCTCGACGATGTCCGGGCCGTGGAAGCGTTCGAGCGCCTTGCGCAGGTGGAGATCCGTGGTCGGCAACCGCTCTTCGAACTTCTGCACCCCGGTGTAGATGAGCTGCGCCACCGCGGTCGCCACGTCGAGCAGGTCTTCGAGCGGCTCCGGGCTGATTCCGTGGCGGTTCAAATACAAGACCCCGGCCCAGGGCGCGCCGTTGCCAATCGGAATGCAGAGCACCTGGTCCACATTGTAGAGGACGACCGATTCCCGTTCGGCGAAGCGCGAATCGTCGCGGACGTCGTTGACGGCGATCGCCGCTCCCTTCGCCAGCGCGGCGTCGACCACCGCATCGGACACCGGCACTTCGCCTTTCTCGAGCTTCCCCCCGTGCCGGACTGCGGCAGGGACCACCAACCCCGAGCTGTGGCGCAGCAGCACGACTCCGGTGGTGGCGCCGACCCGTTCCATCACCCGGTCGGTCACGTCCTCGAGGAACTCCTGCAGCGAGCTGGCGGTGGCGAGCTTCTCGGCGACCTTGAACAGCATCACCAACGAATGCCAGGCAATCGGAGTCTGCTTCGCCGCCTCGAGGTCGACTTCGCCCGTCTTCGGCTGATCGTCTTCGACCAGGTCTGCGTCGGTGGCGAACGGCATCGTCCCCGGGTTGAACGGCTTGATGTTGTCGAGGACCCGGAGCACCACGCTGTCGCGCACGTCGCGGGCGAGGATCACCGCCGAGCCGATGTCGATGCCGCGGCCGAAGCGCTTCACCGCTCCGTTCGCGCCCAGGTCCACCATCTCGGTCGCGGCGGTCTCGACCGTCGAGGGCTGCTTGATGACCAGCGCGTTTTCGCCGACTTCGAGAACGTCTCCGGCCACCAGGGGCGAGGTGCCGACCAGCGCGGTGCCGTTGACCCTGCTTCCGTTGCGACTTCCGAGATCTTCCGCCTGCAGGGCGTCGCCGTTGACGGTGATGCGGGCGTGCTTTCGTGAGACCAGGTCTCCCGAGAGAACGATGTCGTTCTCGTCGGCGCGGCCCATGTGGGTCACGCCCTCGGGAAGCTCGTACGCGGTGTCGAAGTACCCCGGACCATTGATGATGAGCTGCCACATGGGATTCCCCAGTATGGCAAAGCCTGAATGAGGTGGGGCAACCGCCGCGTGTTAAATGCGCGGGCACATGCCCGTTCGCCTCGTCGTCACCGACATGGACAACACGCTCTACTCGTGGGTCGACTACATCGTCCCCGCGATGGAAGCGCTGGTCGCCGCGGTCTGCCAGGCCACCGGCTTCCCCCGAATCAAGGTCGTCCAGTCCTTGAAGACCGTCTATTCGAAGTACGAGAGCAACGAGTACCCGTTCGCGCTTCAAGAGAGCACCCTCTACGAGGAGTTCCCCGAGTTCGGCTCGTTCGACAAGCTGATCATCGAGCCGGCCCGCATGGCGTTTGCCGAGGCGCGGAAGAAATACATGAAGCCGTATAAGGGCGTGCTCTCGACGCTCGAGGCGCTCAAAGAGCGGAAGATTCCGGTCGTCGCGCTCACCGATGCACCGCGCAATCCGGCCGAGCAGCGCGCCAAGCGCATGGGCTTCGACCTGCTGTTGGGCAGCATCTACACCTTGCCGGGCTTCCAGCTGCCCGCGTCCCCCGAAGGGCACACCCTGGTCGCGCCGGACATCTTGCAGAAAGAAGAGCGAGGCCACTACCGCGCGGCGTGCCCGGTAATCGAGCTGCCGCGGGACTACGAGAAGCCCAACCCCAAAGGGCTGCTGCAGATTTGCCGGACCTGGTCGGTGAATCCGGCCGAGGTGTTGGTGATTGGGGATTCGCTGATCAAAGACATCGGAGTCGCGCGGGAAGTCGGCGCGGTCGATTGCTGGGCGGAATACGGGACCTACGTCAGCCTGGAATACCGGGAACGGCTGGACATCATCTCGGCGGCGTCGGTCACCCGTCGGCACGCGGCCAGCGTCTACGAGTCGGGGCAATTGCCGCAGAAGGCGACCCACGTGATGTCGAACTTCTCGCAGATTCTCGATGTGATCGACGGCACCCGCTGAAGGCTCACAGCCTCCAGGTGTAGTTGACCTTCAGCACCAGCCGGGGGTTGAGCGCCAGCCAGGCCTCGGCGATCGCCCCGGCGCTCGGCCCTCAAGATGGCGTACGGCCGCAGCTGCACCGAGAGCAGCGACGGGGTGGGCAGCCCTGGCTCCGGTTCGTGCGGTGCGGGGCAACAATGACCTGGGAGCCTGGGCCGAGCCGTTGCCCGCCGCGCGAGTCGAACGCTTTCTCGGGGTACCGGTGCTGGTGATCCACATTCTGGGGAAGGTCGACGAGCCCACGCTGGCCGCCCGGTTCCTGCTCGAAGCCGAGCGACCCCGGGTGGTGATTTACGGGCACAGCCACCAGCCGTTGCTGGAGGTGCAAGACGGGATCCTCTACTTCAACCCCGGCAGCGCAGGCCCCGGGCGCTTCAAGCTCAAGCCGGCTGCGGGACGGCTGACGATTGAGAAGGGCAAGGTGCAAGGCGAGCTGTTTGCGCTCGAAGGGGGACAGGCGAGGAAGGTGGGGGAACAGTCGATGGAACTGAGCTAATTGAGGCCCCCATGATCAGAGTCGTTTCCCTCGCCATTCTCGCCGCCGGCATCGTTCTTCTCGTCCTCGGGATCAACGCCTCGAACTCGTTTCATTCCGATGTCTCGCGCTTCTTCACCGGCTCTCCCAGCGATCGCGCGGTCTGGATGATGACTGGGGGCGTGTTGATGACCGTCGGTGGAATTGCGGGCTTCGCGCTCAACACCAAAAAAGGGCGCTAGCTCCTCCGACCCCATCCACTCGACGCGGCCCTCACTTCGCCCCCGGTCACCCGCGCTGGATCTCCGCCTACCCGACTGAGCGAAGCGCCGATTCAGTTCGGGGCAGCTTGACCAGCGAGAGCGTGTGGACGAACGAGTGAAGGGTGTCCCATTGCACGCCGCGGAAGGTGATGCCCGAC
>JAYVCD010000263.1:0-8242 GCA_043750125.1 Archangiaceae bacterium
TCCCCGAGGCGACCTTCATCACCACCTTCTGGTAGCACTGGGTGCTCGCCCCGAGATCGAGGTCCTGAAGGAAGCCATTGGGGTAGGTCGGAATGTTGGCGCCTTCCATCGTCAGCGTCTTCGCGTCGAGGAAGTTGGTGATCTTCACTGCGGTATCGAACTTCGCCACTGCGCCCGCATCGAAGCCGGCGTCACCGACGACCGACGGGGTACCGCAAGCCAACGTCAAGACAGACAACACAACCAGCAGGGTCGACTTCATCGGAAATGCTCCTTGGTGTTTTGGAAAAGAATCAGTGAACGAGTGCGGCCTGGGCCGTGACTTCGAGCTTGGCGAGCTCGGGGTTCTCTTTTGGCGCGCCGAGGATCAGCAATGCCATCGCGACCTGGCAGAAGGCGACGACGGCCCCAATCGACCAGCCGAGCGAGAGGCCTCCGTGTTCGACCATCGCGGCGATTCCCATCGGGACGAAGGCCGCGGGCAGGGCACCCACGTGGTAGACGATGCCGACGCAGCGGGCGCGAAGCCTTGCTGGAAACAGCGACGTGAGCAGCAGCGGCGAGACTCCGGAATAGCCCGCTCCGCACAAGCCTCCCAGAAAGGCTCCCACCAGCAGAAACGACGGCGCCCAGCCGACGTACAGCGGCGTCAGCACTGCCATCGCCATCGCCGGAATCGCGACCGCCCAGGCGACTCCTTTTTTCATCGCGACCGTTCCGCAGATCACCGCGCCCAACAGCATTCCGATGTTGAACAGCGCAACGTGGAGCGAGACGTTCTGCATCGAAAAATTGAAGCCCTTCATCAGCAGCACTGCGTAGTTCCCGGTCAGCGCGTAATACCCGCCGAAGCCGGCTGACATCGCCAACGAGCCCCAGGCGATTCGCCGCAGCACACCCGGGGTACGGAAGACTTCGCCCCACGAGACGGGTTCGCTCTTCGCGAGCTGGTTGGCCTTCCACTCGGGGCTCTCGGGAACGAGGAACCGAATCGGCAAGGCCAGCAGCGCGGGGATCGCAGCGACAACGAACAACGCGCGCCAACCCCAGACCGGTACGATCGCCGCAGCGGCGAGGGCCGCGAGCAGGTAGCCGACGGCCCAGCTGCCCTGCAGAATTCCAGACGCGATCCCCCGGCTGCGGGTCGGCCAGTTTTCCATCGCCAGGGTCGCGCCCGAGGTCCATTCGGCGCCCATTCCGAAACCGAACAGGGTGCGCAGGACGATCACCCACATGAAAGAAGGAGCGAAGGCGATCAGCCCGTCACACACCGCGAACCACACGACGGAAATCATCAGCGGCAGCTTGCGGCCCCACTTGTCGGCCGCCCACCCGGCGACGAGGGCGCCGAGCAGTCTCATCATCAAGGTCAGCGCGATCGTGCCCGCGGTCGAGGTGTAGCTGACCTTGAACTCTTCGGTGATCTGCTTCATCACCAGCAGGAAGACGGTGAAGTCGAAAGCGTCCATCACCCAGCCGATCCACGCGGCGCAGAACGAGGCCCACTGTCCCTTCGTCGGCTCTTTCCACCAGGGCCCCAACGCTCGCGCGCTCGCTGTCGTGCTCATCGTGCCCCCGCGTTCATTTCGAAAAGTGATCGCGCGAATTTCATTTCTTCGCCCCGCCCGGTCCCGCAGCAGTCCCCCCGCTCGGTCCCGCAGCAGTCCCCCCGCTCATCCCGAGAGCAGTCGAGGGACGAGGCTTCTTCAAGCGATCCGCCGACAGCAGGCCGCGGCCGATGAATTCCATCACCTCGTCCACCACGCGATCGAGGTGCTCGGGGCTGTCCCAGATGACGAACCGCATTCCGAGGAAATCGGCGATCCCCATCAACGCCCAGGCCATCACTTCCGGGTCGAAGTCACCGATCTCGCCCTGTTCCATCGCCCGGCTCAGGCCCTTCGCGTACGCCGAGGCGAGGCTGCGGTAATACCGGTGGTACACGTCCACGTCGACGAACTCGGCCTGGCGGACGATGCGGTAGAGGTTGCGGTGCTTGCTGGCGAACTCGAAGAACGCCTTGAATCCTGAACGTTCCATCTCGATGCGGGTCGCGGAAGCTTTGACTTTCGACCCCAGCGCCGCTCGCAACCGCGCGCCCAGCTCGTCGACCAGCTGAATGAACACCGCCTGCTTGTGGGGGAAGTAGATGTAGAAGGTGCCGAGCGCGACTCCGGCCCGTTTGGTGATTTCCGAAATCGACGCGTGCTCGAAGCCGACCTCGCCAAAGACCACTTCAGCCGCCTCGAGCAGCTGGGAACGCGTCTTTTCCCCGCGCTGGGTGAGCTTCTTCGCGGGGACTGAATGTGAAACATGATTCATGTTTCAGTCTGAATCGCAAAACCATGAACCTGAAGTCAAGTTCACCTTTATTTACCCGTGATTATAGGTTCTTGGAGGCAAGCGTCATGAACCTTGCAGGGTTCATGTTCCCGTCGGCCGCCTTGCTCCCCTCCAGGAACTTCACTGTTTCTCCGCGCGGCTGAGGAGGGAACCTCGGGCTCAACAGGAAAAGGTGAACACGGGCGGAGTCTTTTTTTGGGAGCAGTGGTGTTGCGGGTGGGCTGCGGTATCGAGCGCGCCGACGATCGTTCGAAGAGCAGTGAAGCGGCGCTCGAGGTCACGCAGTTCGGGTCAAACCCCGGTGGCTTGAAGATGTCTCTGTTTGCGCCTTCGGCCCCGAAGCCTGCCGCAGCGCTGGTGGTCGCGATGCACGGCTGCACCCAGACGGCTGCCGAGTACGAGAAGGCCGGCTGGAACAAGGTCGCGGAAGCCAACGGCTTCTATGTTCTCTACCCGGAAGTTCAGGGCGGGCACCCGATCGACGCGTCACGAATCTTCGTCACCGGGCTCTCGGCGGGCGGGGGGATGACGGCGGCGATGCTCGGCAGCTACCCGGACGTCTTCAGCGCGGGAGCGATCATGTCGGGGTTGCCCTACCGGTGCGCCGATTCGCAGTCCAATGCTTCGGGCTGTCAGCAGGGCAAGGACCTGTCACTTCAAGCCCGCCGCCCTTTCCGGGTGGTCCAACTTTCAGCTCTTCACCGAGCTCATCGGAATCGAGGCCCGTGGCCAATTCAGCGACAGCTGGCTCGATCTCACCGACCTCCACGTTCACTACTTTCGGGGCGAGAAGCAGCGCGCCGTGTACCCGATCACCGCCCGCATCGTTCCCGGCACCGCCGACCCGATCAACCAGGCCCTCGGGCACCTCGCGACCGCCAGCAGCTCAGCCGACTCGGCCCACGGCGCTGCGCGCGCCAACGATGGCGATGTTGCGACGCCGAATCAGACCTGGATCCCGGCCACCCCAGGACCCGCCGAGTGGTGGCAGATCGATCTGGGCGCAACGAAGAACGTCTACCGGGTGAAGATCTTCGCGCCTGCGGGAAACCCCCACGATTGGTTCGCGAAGTGTGGATTCAGCTGCAGGAAGTGCAGGTCTTCCGGGTGCAGTGACGACGACTCAAGGCTTCGCGGGAGCGACGTGCTCGGTGTACCCGGGGTCCCGGTGGTTGAAGTCCGGGTTGTGGGCATCCCAGCATTCGTACGAGCAGAACAGCAGCTGAAGCCGTTTGCGATTGCAGGTCGAAACGGTGCACTTCACGTAGGCCCCGCCGAACGCGAGTGGCTTCTTGCAGATGTTGCACTTGCCCCAGTTGGCGGCAGCGATCGGAAGCGGCGTCGTCATGGCCAAAGCGTTTACGCAACCTTGGGCCTGCAGGTCACGACAATCTGCTCGCGACAACGCCGTTCGGTGGCAAGCGACCGCGATTTTCTAAAAGCTGACCAGGGCCGAAAACCGCCAGCGCCCGCGCGCGCCAATTCGTATGTTTCGCGCGATGGCAACGCAATCCGACCTCTTTTACGCGGCAGTCACCAGCCGCGACGCCCGCTTCGACGGGCGGTTCTTCACTGCGGTGAAGACGACCGGAATCTATTGTCGCCCGATTTGCCCGGCTCGCACCCCGCTGCAGAAGAACGTGCGCTTCTACGCCTGTGCCGCGGCGGCGGAAGAGGCGGGCTTTCGGGCGTGCAAGAGGTGTCGTCCGGAATCGGCACCGGGCACTCCGGTGTGGCTCGGAGCGTCGGCCACCGTCTCGCGCGCTCTGCGGTTGATCGAACAAGGAGCTCTCGACGAGCTGGGCGTCGAAGCGCTCGCTTCCCAGCTCGGCATCGGAGCCCGCTACCTTCGTCGCCTGTTCGCCGAGCATCTGGGCACCTCGCCTCAGGCGCTGGCTGCGTCCCGACGGGCGCATTTCGCGCGGGTATTGCTCGATGCGAGCGCGCAGCCGGTGACCCAGGTCGCACTGGCCAGCGGCTTTCGCAGCGTGCGGCAGTTCAACGACGTGATCCGCGGCGTCTTTGGCCACACTCCGACTCAGCTGCGCGGTATTCGACAGCGGCCCACCGGAGACACCCGGCTGCGTCTGGCCTACCGACCTCCCTTCGCCTGGGAACCACTGCTCGGCTTCCTCGCGGCCCGTTCGATTCCCCGAGTCGAGACGGTCGAAGCCGGCGTCTACCGTCGAACCTTTCTTTCCGCAGCCGGCCCGCAGGTGCTCAGCGTGCACCCGACCCGCGATGGCCGCGCCCTCGAGCTGACCGTCAGCGGAGCTGCGCCCGTGGGTCTGCTCGACGTCGTCCGCCGGACCCGCCGGCTGTTTGATCTCGATGCAGACCCGCTGGCCATCGCGGCCCGGCTGCGCTCGAGCGGGCTGCGCCTCGCGCCCGGGCTGCGGGTCCCCGGTTCCTGGGACACCTTCGAGACGCTCGTTCGCGCGGTGCTCGGCCAGCAGATCAGCGTCGCCGCCGCCACCACCCTGTCCGGCCGAATCGCGCAGCGCTTTGGCGCGCCGTTCGCGGGCCCCCCGGGGCTGACCCACCTGTTTCCCAATCCCGCCAGCCTGGCCGCCGCCGACCTTTCGAACGTCGGGCTCACCCGTGCCCGCGCCTCGGGGTTGACCGCCTTGTCCGGCCTGCTGGCCCGGCAGCCTGAGCTGTTGTCGCCGGCGGTCAGCCTGGAAGAGTTGATCGGCCGACTGTGCGCGCTGCCGGGCATCGGGCCGTGGACCGCGCAGTACGTCGCGATGCGCGGCTTCGGCGAGCCCGATGCTTTTCCTTCGGGAGATTTGATTCTTCGCCGCGCTGCCGGAAATCTGACCGAACGTCAGCTCGAGCAACGCTCTGAGGCGTGGCGCCCCTGGCGCGCGTATGCGGCGATCGGATTGTGGGCGTCGTATTCAAAGGAGAAGAGCCATGCTGATCGAAATCTCGCATCTTGATTCACCGGTGGGCGGGGTGCTGCTCGCCGTCTGCCCCGAAGGGCTCCGGGGCCTGTACTTCACTGAAAGCGACCTCGAGTTGCGCCAGCGTTTGTTGCGCAATCACCCCGGAGCCACTTTTGGAAGCGGCCCACGCGTCGACAAGGCCGCCGCCTGCGTGAAGGCCTATTTCGATGGAGATCTCGGCGCGCTCGACGCACTGAGCGTTGCTGCGACCGGCACGGTATTTCAGAAAAAAGTGTGGGCGGCGCTGCGAAAGATTCCTCTGGGTTCGACCACTTCGTATTCGAAGCTCGCCTCGTCGATTGGGACCCCGACCGCCGTCCGTGCCGTCGGCGCCGCCAACGGTAGAAATCCAATCTCGCTCGTCGTCCCCTGCCACCGGGTGATCGCTTCCGATGGAACGCTGTGCGGCTACGCGGGCGGGCTGTGGCGCAAGCAATGGTTGCTGCAGCACGAGCGCCCTGCTGGTTTGAATCAGCTGAACGGGTAGATCTGAAGCCCGGCAATGACCGTGGCCCCGCTGCGCGGACCCCTGCCCTGCCCTCCGACTTCGAGAAATAAAGACATTCTGCGGCCGAGGAAGAGCTCGAAACCAAAGTGCCCGCCACCGCCCCAACTGACGGGCGCAGTCACTGCGTTCACCGCGTAGAAGACCTGCAAGCTTCCGGCTCCGCAAAGGCGAACCAGGTTCAGATACACCGGGGTCTGGCCGAAAAACTCGAGCGCTCCGCCAAAATCTGTTCGCGGCGTACCGCCCAGATCGATCAACGCTCGAGGTTCACATTGTCCCCCAGCGCGCCGGCGCGTCCCCTGCGGACTCTGGCGCTCTTGTCCCCCTCGAGAGCGAAGAGGACGGTGCATTCGCCGTTCGGCTCGCGCGCGATCAGCGCCACTTCGCCATCGACCGACGCGGTCCAGGTCGGCTGGACCCGGTCTCCCCGCTGCAACGGCTGCCCTTCCCACCCCAACACCCCCGCGCCTTTGGGACGCAGCAGCCCGTCGTCGGTAGGGCGGGCGACGATCACCACCAGGGCCGCGGCGACCAGCGCCGGCGCACCAAGCCAGATTGCTCTGTGCCACCACGGGGTCGCCACTTTGGAGGGACGCACGGCCATTCTCTCGCGCACCCGCTGGGCCGCAGCCGAGTCGAGGTACCGCACTCCCTCAGCCCGCATCGTCGCCAGTCGCGCCGCACCCTGGGTGCACGTCTCGAGGTGAACGCGATGGGGGTCGAACACCCAGGTCAAGGCGGTCGCCTCGCCTCGAAACGTGTCGCTGCGATTGAGAATTCGAATGAACACTTCCTGCGCGGCATCTTCCGCGGCCGCGTCGTTGCCCAGCAGCTGGCGACAGCGCCGGAACACGGTCGCCCCGTATCGAATGAACAGCTCTTCAGCGGAAGGCAGCGGGGCGGACATGGGCGTCGACTCAAGGATCCCCGAGCGGGCTGTTTGGGGACACGCTCATTTCTTCAAACCGATCGCGGCCTTGAGTCCCGCGGGGTTCGACGGCCGAAACCAGTCCAGCGGCAGCAGCTGCGGCACCACCGCTTTGCTCAGCGCCCAGACCTGAATCATGTCTTCCCATTCGCCCAACAGCACCAGGGCCTTCACGTCGGGGAACGGGGCAAAGCCGCGATTGAGCGTCTCGACCAGCGACTCGAGCCCATCGATTTTCCACTCGTGCTGCTTCTCACCCAGCTTGACGCTGAAGACCTGGCCGCGAATGTCCAGCACCCGCAGCGTCAGCGCCGCCCCGCCCATCACCTCGAGCAGCGGCCCGAGCGCTTCGTCGATCTTCACGTCGAGCGCAATCGATCGGCTTCCCACCAGGTAGCCGTGGTGACACAGAGTCCGCAACGGCTCGTCGGGGGGCTGCGGTTTGGCCAACAGCTTCAGCGCAAGAAGTGTGTCGGCTCGAGCGGCGGACATCGGGGCTCTGGCTCAGGTGCGAAGCAACAGCTCGCGGGGGTGGGTCAGCAGCCGGGTCGCGCCTGCTTCGAGCAACTCCGTTCGCCCCCGAAAGCCCCACAACACGCCTACGGCCTGCATCCCCGCGGCGACGGCGGTCTGCATGTCAATCGCGGTGTCCCCCACAAAGGCGCATTGCCCGGGGGCGATGCTGAGGGTGGCTGCGATTTCGAGCGCGGCGGCGGGGTGAGGCTTGCGCGGAACGTCGGCACGCTCGCCGCGGACCACCCGAAACGGCCACCGCGAAAACCGCCGCTTGACCAGCTCGAGAGTGAAGTCGTCGCGCTTGTTGGACAGCACCGCCAGGGGAACCTCGGCCGCGACGAGCCCGTCGAGCAGCTCGGCGATTCCTTCGTAGGGCCTCGTCGCCGCGTCGATGCCGGCGGCATAGCGTTGGCGGTAGGCCTCGACCAGCTGAGCGACTTCGAACTCCCCCAGGTCAGGCGCCGCGCGGCGCGCCAACATCTCGACCCCATCGCCGATGAATTCCCGGTACGCGGTCAGCGGGTGCTCGGGCAACCCCTGCGCGGCGAGCGCTTCGTTCATCGCACCCCCGATGTCGCCCAGCGAATCGGCCAGCGTCCCGTCGAGATCGAAAATCACCGCGCGAAAACAGAGAGCCATTTTTTAGAAGATGTACCTGCGCATTCCGATGTTCACCAACAGCCCGATGCCGATCATCACCGACAGCATCGAGCTGCCGCCGTAGCTCATCAGCGGCAAGGTGATGCCCGTGATCGGCAACAGCCCAGTCACCATTCCGATGTTTTCGAACACCTGCCAGAAAATCATCGCCGCGATGCCGACGGCGACGAACGCTCCAAAGCGATCTCGTGCGCCATACGCCACCCCCAGTGACCCGAGCAGGATCACCGCGTACAGCACCAACAACAACATGCAGCGCAGAAACCCCTGCTCTTCGGCCCAGACCGAGAAGATGAAGTCGGTGTGCTGCTCGGGCAGGTACCGCAGGCCGGTCTGGGT
>JAYVCD010000264.1:0-9727 GCA_043750125.1 Archangiaceae bacterium
ACGTTGATCGTCCTGGTCTGGCGGCTGTTGGGAAAGATCGAGCTGCCCGGTTACACGCCCACCATCTTGACCATCGTGTTCTTCGGGGGCTTCAACGCGCTCGGGTTGGGGATCATCGGGGAATACGTCTGGCGCGCCTTCGAGAACACCAAGGCCCGGCCTGGATCTCTGGTCCTGATGAAGCAGCAATTCCCCGGGGCGACCGCCAAGCCCGGGTGATTTTCAGATTTTGGGTTTCTTCCTCGCCAGCGCGAGCCCACCGCGATGTTCGACCAGCTCGAACTCGCCCCCGTTGATCGCGGTCAGCCCCTGCACGATGCCCTGGTCCCCCGGCATGTCCGACCACATCAGGTACTCGCAGCCATCGACGCCCCACGACAACGGCCAGTTCTGGAGGCGAAGCGCGGTCGTGTGCGGCTGGAGTCGATCTGAAATGCAGAGCGCGGCGGTCTCGGGCTGCACCTTCTCGATCAGCCCCCGCAGGTCACGCTCGCGCTGATGGTCCGCCTCGGTCGGCGCGAGAAAGGGGACGTCGGCGAAGCCTCCCCGAATGGAACCGCGCGGCGAGTAGGCGCCCCACAGCACGGTGGCGATGATTGAAGCGCAGAGCATCGCGAGGGTGGCCGCGCGCCGCTTCAGCTGCCCTTCTCTCGTCGCTCCGTACATCCCCAGCGCGATCACCGCGGCCGGAAACATGTAGGCCGCCCAGTTCGCGACGTATTGGAAGCTGATCTGAATCGTCGGCAGGTACTCCGTCGACAGCAGGGTGACGAAGAACCCCGGAATCATCAGAATCCAAAGCAGCGGTCTGCGCATCGGAAGGAAAGCCAGGGGCGCGAAAATCTGCGCCACGTAGCGGACCTTTTCCCCGGTGAGCAGCGACTTGGCGACGAACCCCGGGTTGGAAACCAGGGTGGCGAGAATCGACCCGAAGCCGGGCGCCTCGTCGGGGGCGTAGAGGTTCTTGTACATCCCCGCGAATGCGGTGTTGGTCATCAAGAAGAAGCGCAGCCCGACAAAGTAGACACACGCAATCGCCATGGTCGCGAACCCGGTCTTGAACCGATGTCCCGACAGCGCGAGGTAGAGGCCCAGCGCAGTCAACCCAATCGAGATGTCTTCGCGGCACAGAATTGCCAACGCAAAGAACACCCAATACAGCACCCACCGTCGGTATTCGACCGCCGCGATGGCACAAATGACCAGCGCGGCTCCGTGGTGTTGGGGGTGGTAATCGTAGAACTGGGCCGACTGCATCGGCGCATAGAGCAGCCACGCGATTCCCACCGCGAAGGCGATCGGAGTGGACACGTGGCGACGGGCGAAGAGGTACAGCGGAATTGCGGTGAGGCTGACGAAAATCGCCTGCATCACCAGCAGGGTGGTGGCGGTCGGCCTCAGCGCATAGATGGGCAGCAGGTAGAACACCGCCAGGTCCGCGTGGTTGCTTCGCAGGTCACTCCAGTTGTCGACCAGCCGCATCGGAGGCATCGCCAACCAGCGCCCGTGCAAGGTGCAGGCGAAGACGCTGTCGTAGCAGCCGAGGTCGAAGCCGTAGGTCGAGAACCTTTGGTGGGACCACACTGCCCAGGTGGCGAGGAACACGGTTTGGGCCGTGGCGAGCACCCCCAGGGTGACCAGGGTCGCGCGGGGGCTCGAGAAGAAGCGCAGCACCCCTGCCCGAACGCGCGAGGTCAGGCCACTGACCCACGACGAGGAAGTCGCCGGGCGGGTGTCCCAGGCGCCGAGGCTCACCCGCATCAACCGCTCGAAGGCCACGACGAAGATCGCCAGCAAAACCGCTTCCTCGATGTCGCTGCCGAAGTCGTGGTGCAGCAGCGCCACCAGCAGCGGCGCCACGATCATCGGGCACCACAGTCGAACCCACCACCCGAGGGCTTGAAGCGATCGAGGCGTATCGCGGGCGAGCAGTACGGCAGCACAGACGATCGCCGCGGCGAAGGCGCCCAGGACGACACCGAGCACCAGGTGCCGCTGCGCCGAGGCCATCATGTTGGCGCTGAAAAAATCGAGCGGAAACGACAAGACCACGCTCGCCACGGTGTGGAGCATGGCGGCAACGATCACCGCGAAAGCGAGAACGTCTCGGACTGCTCGGACGAGCACAGCGCCGCCTAACATAGGTGCAGGTGCGATCCTAAGGTGTTGAGCGCAGCAGTCGCCGGCCTGCTGTCGAGGCTCTACCCCGCCGCCGCCCGAGCGTGGCCGACCAGCTCGCGAATGAACCGCCAGGTCAGCCCCCAGACCACATGCTTCGCATCGTCCCAGACGAAGACCTCGCGCTGCGCCGCGTAGAGCAGGCGGGACTCGGTCCGCAGCCGCAGCAGGGGGGCTTCGATGACTTCCCCGACCTCGGTGGGGTTGGCGCGCAGCTTCAGCTCAGGCGGGACGACCGCGACGAAGGGGGTCACGTAGTAGCGGGTGATGCTCGGCATTCCCGCCAGCATTCCCAGCACCTCGACCGATTCGGGAGGAATCCCCAGCTCTTCGTTCGCCTCTCGCAGCGCGGTGTGCAGCGGGGTGAGGTCATCGGGGTCCCGCGCTCCTCCGGGAAAAGAAATCTGCCCCGGGTGCTTGCGCATCGTCAGCGGGCGCATCGTCAAATAGACCCACGGCTCTTCGCCGCGCCAGAACAGCGCAGCGAGCACCGCCGCCTCTTTGAGCACCATTCCTCCCGGCTCGATCGACTTCGGCGGCGCTCTTTTCAGCTCGGCCCGCAGACGTTCGAAGAAGTCGGCACCTTGCTTCAAGGCTGGAGCACTCCGGTCAGCAGCAAGCCAATCAGCATCAGGCCCAGCGCGATGCGGTAGACGATGAACACCCCCATCGACCGGGTGCGCAGGTAGCTCAGCAGCCCCGCAATCGCAGCCATTCCAGTGATGAAGCTGACGGCGATTCCCACGACCATCGACAGCGTCGAGGGGCGCTCGACCGCCTCGAGCAGGTGCTTGAGCTCGAACACCCCGGCCAGGGTGGTCGCCGGAATCGAGAGCAGAAACGAGTACCGCGCGGCGTCTTCGCGGGTGAACCCGAGCGACAAGCCTCCGGTGATGGTGGTCCCCGAGCGGGAAGAGCCGGGAATCAACGCCAACGCCTGCCACAGGCCAATGATGATTCCGTCCTTCAGCGTCATCTGGACCAGGGTCCGTTTCCGGGCGGCGAGCCGCTCAATGAAGAACAGGACGACCGCGAGAATGATCAGCGACGCAGCGATGACGTAGAGCGAACGCAGCGACCCTTCGATGCTCTTCTTGAACAGCAGCCCCAGAATCCCAATCGGAATCGTGCCGAGGCCGACGAACCAGGCCAGCCGCGAGTCTTCGGTGCCGAACGGGGCGCGGGCGATCAGACCGGCAATGAAGGCCCGGGTCAGGCGCACCAGGTCTTTCGAGAAATACAGCAGCACCGCCGCGACCGTGCCCAGCTGAATCACCGCGGAATACGCCGCTCCGGGGTCGGACCACCCCAGGAGCTTGGGAACAATCTTCAAGTGCGCAGTCGAGCTGACCGGAAGGAACTCGGTCAGCCCCTGCACGATGCCCAACACGATCGCTTCCAGCAGGCTCATGGGCCGGGGTGCTTAACGCAGAACGCCCCGACCCGCGCGCTTACCCCCACTTCGAGACGTAACGCCGACCCGGAACCGCGGGCACGGGCCCCGCCGCAGGAGCCGCCACTTGAGCCGGTCGCCCACCGGGCCGCGAAGAGCCACCGCTGGGCCGCGAAGAGCCACCGCCGGGCCGCGAAGAGCCGCCCCGGCGCGAATGCGACTGCTGCGGCCTCGAGACGTGGGGCTCCGCCGAACCCGGACCCGCGCTGCGCGAGTGGAACGGGTGGCCCTCGACGACGGGCACCGCGCGGCGAATGGTGCGCTCGATGTCGCGCAGGTAAGCCCGTTCCTCGGAATCGCAGAACGAGAGGGCGATGCCTGCTGCTCCCGCGCGACCGGTGCGGCCGATGCGGTGCACGTAGCTCTCGGGAATGTTGGGCAGATCGAAGTTGATGACGTGGCTGATGCCTTCGACGTCGATCCCGCGGGCGGCGATGTCGGTCGCGACCAGGACTCGAATTTCCCCTTCCTTGAAGCTCTCGAGAGCGCGCTCACGTGCGTTCTGCGATTTGTTGCCGTGAATCACATCGGCCTCGAGACCGGTTTCCTGCAGGTGTCGGGTGATGCGGTTGGCGCCACTCTTCGTTCGGGTGAAGACCAGCACGCGGCTCAACGCTGCGTCCGCCAGCAGGTGCACCAGCAGCGAGCTCTTGTGGGTCTTCTGAACGAAGTAGATCCGCTGATCGACCGTCTCGGCAGTCGTCGCCACCGGAGTGACTTCGATGCGCACCGGGTCGGTCAGAATGCTGCGCGACAGATCCTGAATTTCGGGAGGCATGGTGGCCGAGAAGAACAGCGTCTGACGCTTCTTCGGAACCGCCGCGATGATCCGCTTCACGTCGTGAATGAAGCCCATGTCGAGCATCCGATCGGCCTCGTCGAGCACGAGGATCTTCAGCCCCTGAAACGAGACCATTCGCTGCGACATCAAGTCGAGCAGCCGGCCGGGCGTCGCGACCACCACGTCCACCCCCCGGCGCAGCGCGCTGATCTGCGCCCCCTGGCTCACGCCCCCGAAAATCACGGTGTGCCGCAGCTCGGTGTTTTTTCCGTACGTCGCGAAGCTCTCGCCGATTTGGGTCGCGAGCTCCCGGGTGGGGGTCAGCACCAGGCATCGCACCGGTCGCCCTTGCGGCGGAGGTCCTCCCAGCTGCTGCAGAATCGGCAAGGCAAACGCGGCGGTCTTTCCGGTGCCCGTCTGGGCGCACGCCAGCACGTCCTTTCCTTCCAGCACGTGGGGAATGGCCTGGGCCTGAATCGGCGTTGGAATGGAATAGCCCTCTGCCTTCACTGCGCGCAGCAACGAGTCCTGCAACTTCAGATCTTCGAAAGTCATGAATCCTTATTTTGGGCCGGCAGCTGTTGAGGGAGCCGGCCCTGGGTTTGAACGATTGAGATGTCTGCAGGAGCAGCGCCGTTTCCCCATTCGCTCTTCGGGGCTCGGCGCGTCACACGCGGCTGCGAGATGCGGCCGCTGCTCTGCCCCCCGCCTATACGCGGTTGTGGGCCGTTCTCCTAATCCAGCTCGTAGACCGCGTGCGGCTCGGCGAATCCTTTGAGCTCAAAACTACCAATCAAGCGGGTCTTTCGGTCGAGCGACGCAGCCAGCGCCTCGCTCAGCAGCGCGTTCTTTCCAAGCTTGCTGGTCAGGCCTTCGATTCTCGACGCCAGGTTGACCGCAGAGCCGATCGCGGTGAAATCGAGCCGGTTCGCCCCTCCGATGTTTCCGTACGCGACATCGCCGACATGAAGCGAAAGCCCGAATTGAATCGGCTCTGCGCCCCGTGCCCTGCGGGCGGCATTGAGCTTCTCGAGCGCGGCGAAAGCATCGACCGAAGCGCTGGCGGCGGCCTCGGCGGCGGCCTTCTGGTCCCGGGTGTCGGTGATCGCGAAGATCGCCAGCATCCCGTCGCCGATGAACTTGAGGACTTCGCCCCCGTGGGTGTCGATCGCAGGGACCTGGCACTCGAACAACTCGTTGAGGACGGCGATCGTCTCGGTCGGAGTCTTGTCGCCCGACATCGAAGTGAAGCCGCGAAGGTCCGAGAACCAGATCACACAGCGGATGCTCTCGATGTCCCCGCATTGAATGTGACCCCCGAGGATCCGTTCGCCGGCGTTGCGGCCGACATAGGTGTTGAGCAGGTTCACCGCGGTGCGCATCAGAGCCAATGTTTCGGCGACACGCGCCAGCGGGCGGCACACCCAGCGAAGTGCCTCGAGCTGCGGCTCAGTGAAGCCTTCCGGGGCGGCGGTGGTCATCGTGATCGCATTCACCGCTCCGCCCATGAACTTCAGCGGCAGCGCGATGTAGTCGGTCATCCCCTGCTGGCGAAAGTCTTCGAGCCCCGGGAAGGGGGACGGGGTGGTCAGCCGGCTTCGGTACTCGAGGCCGGTGGCAAACACCTGCGGCATCGGGCCAGCGATGAACGCGGGGGTGAGCAGATCACCCCACGGCAGGTCCGAGACCACCGCATCGTGCAGCGTGGGATTCCAGCCAAAGCGACGGCCGGCGATTCGGGGGTGAAGGGTCCGGACATAGGCCGAGATGCGTTCGGCCTGAATTCCGGCGGCCCAAAGCTCTCGCCCCAGGCAACCGACGACGTTCATCGGCGTTTCGGCCCCGGGAGCCCCATCCACGAACCAATCGAACAACGGCTCGAGCTGGGCTTTGAGGTTCATGGGGAACCGCCGAGCCTAACCCGGCCACCGCCACCCTCGAGGGGATCTCAGGCCTCGGCGGCTTTCTTCAGGTCCGCCGCATACGTCTCGAACACCGGAACGAAGTCCGGCAACGAGCCGGCGATCATCGGCAGCATCAGCCCGGCAAAGGACTCGGCCATCTGGAACTCGGTGCCGCCTCCCGCCTTCGGAGTCAGCCAGAAGGTGCGGACTCCCTTGAACATCGGAGCCATTCCGTCGCTCCACACCATGCCCCGGGCCGGGTCGAAGCCACTGACCTTGAGGTTGAAGACGCGGTCGGTGATGGGGACCCGAACCTTGATCTTCTGACCTGAGGCGATCTGCCCCTCGATGCTGCTGACGGTCGAATTCCATTTCGGGAAATTTGCCGCGTCGGTGAGCAAGGCCCAGATCTTCTCGGGCCCGGCGGCGATCGTGATTCCGACCGAAATTTCGAGCTTGAAGGCGTTCTTCGTCCGGGTGGCCTTCCCGTCGATCACAGCGCCCTCATTCGATTGCTCTTCGGGTTGTGCTCGAGCTCGACCAGGCCCAGCGCTTCCATCACCGGGGGTAAGTACATTCCAAACCGACCGCGCAGCCCTTTTTTGATTCCGTACCAACCCTTCACCGGATTCTTCGGCGAGCGACCCCAGGCTTCGATCGTGCCTTCCGCAGCCGGCTTCTGTTCGTCGGCGCTGCCCAGCAACATCCAGTCGGCGTGCTTCTTCAACATCGCGTGCAAGTCCTCGAGGCAACGCAGGTGATAGCGCAGCTCGGTCTTGCCGACTTGAACCACCAACGCCGGCGGTTCGAGCGAGTCGTCGCGGTAGGCGTTGAACTCAGAAGTGCCCGGCGGCGTCTTCAGCACCCACGGCTTGTCTTTCGTCCCGCTGCCTTTTGGCTTGGCCATGTCGAGTTCGTAACAAACGGGTTACGCCTCAACAAGCGCCGTCAACGTGATTTCCCACGACTTTTCGTACCGGGGAGCCCGGTCTTTCCACAGAGCCGCGCTGGCCGGCAGCGGCCGATGTTCGACGGTGACGCGGGTGCCAGTCCCTTCGGCGATGAAGCGGATCTCGACCTCGGTGGGATGGTCGGAATCGGTGCCCGGGTACCCAAGGCGAAAGCGTCGGCGGGCAGGCGGGGCAGCAAGACGGATCGGGCAATCATTTCCGGGCGAGCTCCTCGAGGCGGGTGAGCGCCGAATCCCAGAACCCGTCGAGGTAGTCACGCACGGAGGCAAAGCCCTTCATTCGTACCGAATAGAGATTCTTTGCGCCCTCGTGGGTGGACTCGACGAGCCCCGCCGCTTCGAGGATTCGCAGATGCCGGGACACCGCCGGGCGACTGACGGGAAACTTTTCCGCGAGCTCCTGCACCGCGTGAGGCTTCCGCCGAAGCTTTTCCAGAATTTTTCGGCGAACGGGGCTGCCGAGAGCATCGAGGGCATGCATGACGGGTAACTGCGATGTTACGACATTTGACTTAGCGTTGATCGCCCGGAACGACCCAGATGTCGCCACCCAGCGAGGCGCGACGCAGCTCCCACGCGGCGAGCACGTCGGCGGTGTGAGAGAGGTACTCGGCGGTCGGCTTGAAGCCGTTGCCCAGCGCGTACCCGGCGATGAACTCGCGAAGCACCGGCGAGAGGAAGTGGGTGGCGAGGACGACTTCGCTTCCGTCGAGATAGTCGGTGAATCGCAGCGCGAAGCCCGAGGTGGCTTCGTCCGTCGAGTCGACGCGCACCACCTGCGCCTTCACGTTCACTTCGCGCCCTTGGGGCGGCAGCGACAGGCGCACCTCGAGCCGGGTGCCCATCTTGAGGAAGAAGGTGCTGGCGAGAAACAGGCCTCCGACGCTCACGTTCGACGTCGGCAGCGAGGCTTCGAAGTGGTGGGTCGGATCATCGGCCAACGAAATGCGCGCCTTCACCTGCAGGTCCGAGCGCGGGTACTGACGGCGATGGTCGGCGGTGGTAGCCGAGGGTTTTCGCGGGGCGGCGCGACTTTCGTTGGCTGTCTTCACCAACGGCGCTACCGATGCGGCCGTCCGGCTCGTCCCCGACAGGCCGGGGCCAATTCCTGAACTGGGGCCGGGCCGCGATTGAGGCTGGGTGCCCGGGCTGAGGACCTGCCGCGCCGAAGGCTTCAACGGAATGACCGTCCCTCGACTGCTCTCGGGATGAACGGTTCGACTGGCCGATGGTTGAGAAACTCGACTGACCGACGGTGTTGCCACTCGACTGACCGAAGGTGTTGCCACTCGACTGACCGACGGTGTTGCCACTCGACTGCTCGACGCAACCCGCGCCGAAGCCGCCGACTTCGCCATCAGCCCCGCGGAAATCCGCGACGACGCGCTGGCGACCGGCGCGCTCTTTCGAGCGAGCGCAGCCACCAACGGGTTGCGCGGCGAAGGGGCCGAAGCCGATCGCCCGCCTGCAGACAGCCCCGCGGCGAGCGACGAGAGCGATGACTTGCTCCTGACTCCGGTCTTCTTCTGCTTCAAGGGGTTCCTTAAACGGCCCGCAGATGCGGCGCGCCCACCGCGGTGCGCAGCTCGTCCTTCTTGTCGGTGCGCTCCCAGGTGAACTCTTTCTCAGTCCGACCGAAGTGACCGTAGGCGGCGGTCTTCTGGTAAATCGGCCGCAGCAGGTCGAGGTGCTCGATGATCTCGCGCGGCTTGAGCCCGAAGACCTTGCGCACCGCGGCGGAAATCTTCTCTTCCGCGACGATCCCGGTTCCGAACGTTTCGACCATCACGCTCACCGGCTCAGCGATGCCGATCGCGTAGCTGAGCTGCACTTCGCACCGGCGCGCGAGGCCCGCGGCTACGACGTTCTTCGCCACATAGCGCCCCATGTACGCCGCCGAACGGTCGACCTTGCTCGGGTCCTTGCCGCTGAACGCGCCGCCGCCGTGACGGCCCATGCCGCCGTAGGTGTCGACGATGATCTTCCGGCCGGTGACGCCCGAGTCGCCCATCGGTCCACCGATGACGAAGCGGCCCGTGGGGTTGATGAAGTACTTGGTCTTCTTGTCGAGCAGCTTCGAAGGCAGCGCCCGCTTGATCACGTCTTCCATCACCGCTTCGTGGATCTTCTTGTTCGTCACGTCATCGGCGTGCTGGGTCGAGACGACGACCGCGTCGATTCGCGCCGGGTTGCCGTTCTTGTACTCGATGGTGACCTGGCTCTTCCCGTCCGGGCGCATCCACGGGTGCAGCTTGCGGCGGGCATCGGCCAGCTTGCGGGTCAACGCCTGCGCGTAGGTGATCGGCGCCGGCATCAGCTCGGGGGTCTCGTCGCAGGCGTACCCGAACATCATTCCCTGGTCGCCGGCGCCCTGCTCCTTGCTCTTCTTCTCGTCGACGCCGCGCGCGATGTCCTGCGACTGGCCTTCGATCGCGACCATC
>JAYVCD010000265.1:0-10419 GCA_043750125.1 Archangiaceae bacterium
GCGCGGCCACCCGACCGGCCACCAGCGAGTGGCCTCCCAACTGAAAAAAGTCGTCCTCGATTCCTACCAGGGGCTGTTTGAGCTCTTCCTGCCAGATGCGAACAAGCGCCTGCTCGATGGGGGTGCGCGGGCCGACATAGTGGGCAAACGCGAGAGCCGGGTCCGGAAGCGGAAGCGCCCTTCGATCGACCTTGCCATTGGCCGTCAGGGGCATCGCTTCCAGAACCACGATGCCCGCGGGCACCATGTACTCGGGCAACTGCGTCCTCAAGTGATCACGAAGCGTGGTGGGGACGATTGTCTGGCTCCTCTTCGGCACGACGTACGCGAGCAGCCCCCGGGCCCCGGAAGGTTCTTCGCGCACCACGACCACGGCCTCGCCTACCTCGGGCGACTCGAGGATCCGCGCTTGAATCTCTCCCAGCTCGACACGGAAGCCCCGCACCTTGACCTGCTCATCCCGTCGGCCCAGGTAGATCAGAGCCCCATCTTCACGCTGCCGGACCCAATCTCCCGACCGATAAAGCCGGGCGCCCGGGACCGTCGCGGAGAAAGGATCGGGAATGAACATCTCGGCGGTCAGCTCAGGCCTCTGCAGGTACCCCCGGGCCAGGCCAGGGCCACCGATGTAGAGTTCTCCATCCTGAAGGCGGGCGACCGGTTGAAGGTGACCATCGAGAACGTAGAGCTGGGTATTGGAGATGGGATGCCCGATGGGAAGCAACAGCGCGTCCTCGGGGACGGAAACCATCTGAAAGGTTGAAGCGAACGTCGTTGCCTCGGTGGGGCCGTAGACGTTGATCAATTTTTCGGGGGCCCCTTCCTTGAGAACGGTGCGAATGGTGCTGGCGTCACACGCTTCTCCTCCAAAGAGCACCTGCTTGAGCCCGCCGAAGATCGAAGGACGCTCACGCACCAGATGGTTGAAGAGCGCGGTGGTGAGAAGCACGGTGTTGATGCCATGCCGCTGGATCTCACGTGCGAAGTCCGGCGCGCTCAGCGCGTCTTCGCGGCTCACGCCCACCAGGCGGGCGCCGTTGAGCAACGCCCCCCAAACCTCGAATGTCACCGCGTCGAAAGAAAGATTGTTCAGCTGGGCCACGGTGTCGGCCGCCGTGAGTCGGATGTAATTGGTGTTGAGGACCAGCCGCACGATTCCCTGGTGGGTCACTCCAATTGCTTTTGGGCGGCCGGTCGAACCCGAGGTGAACAACACGTAGGCGAGATTCAAACAGTGGCTTGCACCGTCGAGATTGAGGTCGTCGCTTTCGGAGGTCGGGCTCTCAACCGCGAGCAGCACAATCTTCAGCAAGGAAGCCGGAGCGAATCGTCGCTCGAGAGCAGGCTGCAGCAGCAACACCTTCGCGCCCGAGCCTTCGAGCATCAGGTCGAGGACATGTTGCGGGTGGGTCGGATCCAACGGCAGGTACGCGCTGCCTGCTTTGAGGATCGCGAGCATGCAGATGATCGAGTCGACGGATCGCTGCACTGCGAATGCGATCGGCTGATCGCGCACCCCGCAGTGAGCTTGAATCTTCCGCGCCAGTCGGTTCGCGCGGCGATTGAGCTCGCGGTAGGTCAGCTCGACATCTCCGAACCAGACTGCGCGGGCGTCGGGGTGCGCGCTTGCCTGATGTTCGAACAAGGCATGAACGGGGGTGTCGGGAATCGGCGACCGGGTCTGATTCCACTCGTGGCTCATGTCAGTCGTGAATTGCCTCCACCACTCGCAAACGAAGGACATAGACGAACGGAAGCAGTCCACCCACCAACCCGATCAACAACGAAACCGCCGCGGCTGCGAGCGCGACCCTACCGCTGATGATCAGATTATAGACGAGGGGCATCTGCTCGTCTCCCACCCCCAGACCTGCCCCCAGGCTGCCAATGCTCAACGACCTGCCGGCGAAGGGGATCATCAGCGCGACGCCGACCCCCCCTCCTGCCAGCGCAAGCCAAACACTTTCCATCACAATCAACAGTCCGACGCGGCCGCGCTGAAAACCGATTGCCAGCAGGGTTGCCAGCTCGCGAACACGACCGAGGAACAACGTGTACATCGCCGCGCTGCAAGCGGCGATCGCGCCCAGGATCACAACGACCAACATCAACAGCACTGCCTTGAAGAGCGGCTCGAGCCCTTCGGACAGCCGATGGTAGTACTGGGTTTCGGTGACTGCGGTGAGCCGCTGATCTGCGATGGCGTGGACCGCGGCGGCGAAGGCGGGAAATTGATCGGCCGAGCTCAAACGGACCACGACCGCGGTGGGCTTGATTCGGTGCCGCTCAGTCATCAGCGCCTGGCGGTCGGCCCACAGCTCTGAACCAAACTTCGACCCGGGGGCCACCAGCGTGCCCACCACCGGCCATGATTTTCGCCCGATCAGAACATTGTCCCCGGGCAGGAGAGCAAACCTGTCCAATTGACGATCGCCGGCAAGGACGCCGGAATTCGATTGCCCGTCTGGAAGGCCGCCACGGGCCTCAACGCGGTGGACGAGGTACGCAGCCGGGTCGACGCCGCGCAAGGTCAGAGTCCCCAGGTGGCCGTCGACCGTCCTCAGGCTGAGCAGGGTGACGTATTCGACTGAGATCAGCTGTTGTCCCTCGCTGCTGGAAACCCCCGGAGCGATCTTGATCTTGGCGAGCGCCGGAAGATCGATCGCGCTTTCAGACTCAACGCTGGCGCCTTCGGAAAGCACGATCACGTTGTCGGGGATTCCGCTGTTCAAGATCGTCGCGTACAGGCCCTCGAGAATTCCGAGGAGCCCGGTGACCATGGCGATCGTCGCCATGATTGCGAGCGCAGTCGGCACCGATGAGCTTCGGTGAAGCAGCAGGTTGCGCAGGGTGTAGCGGAAGAGCATTTCAGCGGCCCTCGGCGAGGACTGCCGCCACATTTTGGCGAGACGCCAGCAGCGCGGGGTAGAACCCCACAGCCGCGCCGACGAGCACCGAGACAGCCACCCCGATCAGACAAGCCGAAACGCCGATCGTGACCTCGCGCAGGGGCCCCGGCCCCATGGCAATTCCATCGCGATGATAAAGAATCAGAAGGCCGAACGACCCAAGCATGCCGCCCGTGGCACAGAGGGCGACCGACTCGAGGACGACGAGGCGAACCACGTTCATCCGGTTGAAGCCGAGCACACGCAAGGTCGCAAGCTCTGTCCGCCGTTCGCGCAGCGAGACGATCAGGGTACTGAGGATGATCATCGTGGTCACGATGACCACCACGATTCCGAGGTTGGCCAGAAGGCGAGGGACTGTTGCGGCCTTTCCAATCTGCGACGACATCAGCTCACGAAAGGGCACTGTGATGGTCGGCTCAGGGGTGCTTTTGAAGAGCTGGTCGATGTCCCCCGCCAACTGGCCAGGGTCCGAGGCGACCGGGGCATCGACCCAGATTGATCCCAGACCCAATTCCTGGCCGTTCCGTCGGGCGAGCGCTTCGACATATTCGTAGTGAATGAGGACGTTGCCCGGCGAGTACCCCGTGGCGACCCCAGAGACTTGCGCGCCGATGTCCCCCAATGGGGTCTTGAGGGTGATCGGGCTGCCGACCTTCCAGTTCATCTTCTCGAGCGTCTGGAACCCGACGATCACGCCATCGCGCTGTTCTCGCCAACGTTTTGCTACGTCGGAAGGCACGGAGAACCAGCTGGGTTGCACGTGATCCGGGTAGCCAGAACTCGCCATGACCAGCCCGTAACGGTAGTTCGCCCCGTCAGAAACGGGGATCAAGTTGATCCACGCAAGGACGTTGGCTTTGGGTAACTGCCTGAGCTTGACAAGGTGGGAATACGGCAGGTCGGCATCTTCTTCAGAGGCCACCACCACCAGGTAATCTCGGTCACCGGCGACCAGTGCAGCGATTCGGGTGTTGACCGCAACGGTGAGTGTCAGAGTGCCGCTGGCCAGGGTCATCAACACGACCATCATCGCGTTGCGAAAAGCGCGGTGCTTCATTCCCATTCCGATGAGCCCAAACGACGTCATGGGACTTCACCTGCTGTCTGAAACGCTTTGCGGAAGGTGGTTGGGAATATCAGCATCAGGGCGCCGGCCGTGCCCAGCTGCGCGACGGCAAAGCCAATCGCCGCGGCTTTCAGCGGCGCGAGACCGACCGAATAGGCGACCCCTACTCCAAGGCCTTGAAAAACGACCATTGCCAGGCCCGCCCGCGTTGAGGTTCCAAGCGCCATGGAACTGGTCGCGAGCACCTGCCAGACCCCGATTCCGATCGCACTCCAGCGCATCAGCAACAGGGCTTCCATTGCAGCGTCAATCACAGCGAGGTCGTTCGAGAAGAGCCTGAACAGGGGTCGGGCGAGGGGCACCGCCGCGATCAATGCAGCCGCAATCACGAAATTGGTCAGCAGGGCACGAGCAATTGACATCCGGGCGCGGGCAGGGCGAGCGGCGCCCCTGCTCTGGCCCACGACGATCGCGTTGGCCGCGGCTACGCCCATCGTCGCCAACGGAGCAACGAACAGCACGTCGATGCACAAGCCATAGCCTGCGGTTTCGATCTTCCCGGCCCGGGCCACCAGGTGGACCAGGCCGATTTGAGCTGCGAACGATGCGACCCGCCCCAACTGGATCGGGGCACCAATGCCCAGAAGCTGCAACCAGAGCGCGGGGTCGATGACGCGCGCGCCGACCGGCCAGTCGCCCAGGCCCATCTCGCGCCGGCTGCGCACAATCGTGAAGGCCAGGGACACGTCGAGAATGACCGCGGCGATGAGGACGGCCCACGGTGCTGCTGCGACGCCCAGACCAAAGATCTGGATCAAGATCGGCATTAGCGTCGCCATCAAACACAAATCGAAAAGGACGCGAAACATCGCGAGCCGGGTCCGACCGGCGCAGAGCGCGGTCTCGAGCAGAATTTCGGCGATGCCCAGCACTGGCAGCGAGAGAAAGAAAGGCACCAGATAGCTGCGGAACATCGGAACCAGATCCGATTCGCCGGACAGAAGATGAACCAGGGGCTCCAACGCCAACAACCCACACCCCGCCAGAGCCAGACTGGCAATCAGCTTGAGCACCAGGGACGCCCCGACCAACCGCAGGCCCTGCCCGTCGGCATTGCCGATGGACTGCGAGATCAAAGAGCCGTGCCCCTGGGTGATTGCGGCCAGGAGCCAGGCCAGGAGCAGCTCGACGGGGACCCAGACCGCCAGCACTGCGAGCCCGTCTTTGCCGACGAACCGGCCGACCCAGAGCGCGGTGATCAGCACTACCCCGTTCGTCAATTGGTTGCTGACGATCATCGGCCAGGCCAGTCGCAACAGGGTTCCTGTCACTGCCCCGTCGAGAACCGGATTGACTCTCGTTTGTTGAGTAGGGCCAGTCTGGGTCAAGGGACTTTCTCTGCGACGCTTACAAGGGTTTGCGAGCAGGCGCGCGGATTGAAAGTACCAGAGCCGGAAGATCGGTCAATCTTCGAACCGTCGGTTCCTCACGGCGCGGGCGACGGACTTCGCCGCTCTTGGGGACGGCACGACGGCTCAACGGGGGGGTGACAGTCTCGTGGGCAGATCGATCGAGGGCGGAAGCGCCGCTGCATTGCGCACGGCGGACTTTTTTCCGCTCACCATCACGACCGTCGCGGCGACGATCAGAACGGTGGCGACCAGGGTGTGGCCTTGCAGCTTCTCGGCTCCCAGCGCGGCGCCGAATAGGACGGCGATCGCCGGGTTGACGTACGCGTAGCTCATCGCCACGGCGGGCCGGGCGGTTCGCAACAGGTAGTTGTAGGCAGAGAACGCGATCAGCGAACCAAAGACAATCAGGTAGGTTAGGGACGCTACCGACTTGAACGAGGGGTGGGCCGGAAACCGCTCGCCGCTGACGAGGCCCACGACCAGAAGAACGCTTCCACCGGTGACCATCTGCGTTCCGGCCGCCATCAACCCCTTCGGGAGCGGCAGTCGACGCGACAACAACGAGCCGAGCGCCCAGCCGATGGGCGCCAACATCAGCACCATGCTCGAAGTCAGGTCGGCCCGCAGCTCGGTGCCGGTGCTGAGGATGACGACTCCCGCCAGGCCGAGCGCCATCGAGACCCACTCGCGCGAGGTCGTGCGCTCCCCGAACAAGGAGCCCATCGCGGCCGCCCATAACGGCATCGTGGCGCAGACGACGGCTGCAATGCCGGACGAGATTTTCTGCTCGGCGATCGCCACCAGCCCGTTGCCGACTAGAAAGAACAGCGCGCCCACCGGGGCCGACAGCAGCCATTGCTTTGCAGTGGGCAACGGCGCGCGACCCAACCGCAGCACCGACACCAAGATGATGCCGGCGGTCGAGTACCGCATCCCGGCCATCAACAGCGGCGGAATCCCTTCCACCGCAAAACGCATCACCAGGAACGTGGAGCCCCACACCACGCAGACGATGAAGAGGGCGAAGATCGTGCGGCGGTCGAGCGAAGAGGTCGGCACCATGAGGTGCGCAATCTCACGGCTTCGTTCCCCAATTGCCAGTCCACCGCAGGTGACGCCCGACAAGCACAGTTAGCTACAGCTTGTCCGGAAAATCCGGGTGATTTCCGAGCGCAAGCGCCGCCGAGCTTTGTTGCGCGGTGAAATCCCGCAGCAAGATCGATCGCTTCCGTGGGGGGGGCGACAATCGCCGAGGCCTCTGGCACCTGCCCCCCCGTGTCTTCAGAGGAGAATCGACATGAGCAGGAAACCACGTGGCGGCAGCCGTCAGCCCGAGCTGTTCCCCCGTTCGAAGCGTCCGACCATTCCCATCGAGGAAAATCATCGACTGGTGGAATTGGCCGACAGCCTGGACTGGACCGAGATGGAAGCGCGGGCGGAATTGATTCGGGCCAGCAAGCTGAAGAACGCCGCGGGCCGTCCGCCGCATCTGCGGGCGTTGCTCGGTGCGATGGTACTCAGGGCGACCCGGTACATGCCTGTAGTTGGAGTCTGGGTCGCAACCGACTCGAAGGCCGTCGAGGTTCCGACCCAAACATCGACCTGATCGAAGACGACGCGTACGGAGAGCGGGTGTTCGACTCACGCGGGAACCCGGGTGAGCGCTCCAGCGGGCGGGTTTGTCCTTTGGGTCGAATTGCCTCAGGCCAGACGCAGCGCAGGAGAACAGCACGAACGCCTCGATCGAGGCGGGGTGGCGGCATTATTGTGAGCTTGCCTTCGAGGGAATGTTGGTCCACCCAATGCACTTAAAAGCGACATGGCTTTCTTCGGAGCAGTTGCCGCAGTTCTCTTCGCCTCGGCGCCTGACCCGGTGGTTACCCAAAAAATGGTCGGCCCCATGGGAAACATCTACCTGATGGAAGGAAGCTTCGAGGTCACCGCGCCGAGGGACATCGTCTGGTCGGTGCTCACCGACTACGCCAACCACCCGAGCTTCGTTTCCGACCTGAAGAGCAGCTCGATCAAAGTTCGCAATTCGTACGAGACGATGGTGGCCCAGGAAGCGATCGGGAAGGTCGCGATGTTCAGCGCCACGGTGCAGATGCTGCTGCAAATGAAGGAAACGCCCAGCACCCAGATCACTTTTTCCGACGTGCTTCGAAAGGACTTCGAGCTGTTCGAAGGCAAGTGGACGCTCAGCCAGGGTCCCAGGGGACTGCTCATCAACTACGCGCTGCGCTGCAGTCCTCGAGCGAAAGCACCCGGGTTCATCATGGGCCCGATGATGCAAGACAGCACCCGGCGGCTGATGGTCGCGATGCGCAGCGAGATTGAGAAGCGAGCCGTCGTGACCGTCGCAGGCCGCTAGGGAAGACTGAGAATCGCTCGACAGGCCGACGCTTCGAATACCCGGGTCTGGGGGGTGCTGGCGTTGACGATGAAGCCCTTGACGGCGCTCTGAATCAAAAACTTGAACAGCGTCTCTCCAACGGCCGAATGCGTCTTGCAGGCCGAGCCGCCATTGTTGGGCAAACCCCGCAGAAAGTGCTCGGCCAGATCTGGCGCCGTGAACAGCAGCGCGTGCTCACCCTTCTCGCGCATGTTGATTCGCACCAGGGCGTTGTCCGTCTTGCCCATGACAAGCAGCCAGCCCGGATACTTTCGCATCGCCTCGGCCCAGCCCACCGCGGTGGTCGAGATCGTCCGTTCCAGCCCAATTGCATCGGACCACAGACCACACAGCGCAAAGGCGTTGCGTTCGACGAACCACTGCTGCTCGGTGGGTGAGCCCGGGTTGACCTGCAGCATCAGCGCTGCCGAGAGCGCGGGAACCTGAAGCAGGTTGGCGAACAGCTCGCTGCCCGGAATCTGGCCGACGTAAGGCCCCATCGGCCCGCGCCCGAATTTTTCAGCGGCGAGATCGGCCGCCTCGCGGTCGGTAAAGACATTGAGTTGGTGGGTGGCGAGCTGTGATTTTCCAGGCTCGGTGTAGGAAATCACCGGCCCCGCCGCGGTCCGGGCGAGCGCATGAATCGGAACGTGCCAATCGTCATGAAGCACCAACGCCCGCATCACCGCGGGCGCGTCGAGCTTCTTGAGCGAGTGATCGATCAGTGCCTGGCGGGCGGACGCAGCCATGAGGAAATCACTAACACACCCCTGAGGGTTACTTCGCCCGCGGAGGACGCTTCTTCTTCGCCCACTTCTTCTCGGCCACCGGGCGCTTGGCGAGCCCCCGCGCGGGAGCAAGGGCTGGCGCCTCGGGACCGGCGGCGGTGATTTCGACCCCCGAGACCTGGGGCGCCACCGGAATGACGGGCTCAACGACCTTACGAATGGGCGCGACCCTCACCACCGGCATTAGAGCCGGGGGGACAAAAGGGGCCGCGGTGTCCAACGACCAGACCCACCCCACCGCGAACAGGGCGAGCGCACTGGTGCCCAGCGCGGCGCCCTTCCAAATCCTCTTTCCCCCCGAGCGCACCGAGGAGGGCAGAGGATCGCGCTCGAAGGCCTCGAGCGCTGCCGCGAGCTCAATCATGGTCTGGAAGCGGGCATTGGGATTGCGCTGCAAACACCGATCGACGATCGCCCGAAGGTCGTTGGGAATGTCTTCGCCCGAAGCCGAGACCAGGCCCACCGGCCGCGGCTTCTGGGTGACTTTCTGCGCCAGCAGTTGCTCGGGTTGAGTGGCGTCGTGCGGAAAGCGTCCCTGCAGCAACACGTAGAGCACCGTCCCGAGCGCGTAGATGTCGGCGCGCCCATCGAGTTGGCCCGCCATCGTCTGCTCGGGCGCCATGTACGCCGGGGTACCCACCACTTCGCCGCTGCGGGTGGTGAGCAGCGACTCGGCGTCGTCGAGCACCTGGGCGATGCCAAAGTCGAGCACCTTGACGAAGTCGAGGTCTCCGTCGCGCTCGATCAGAAAGAGGTTGTCCGGCTTGAGGTCGCGGTGAATGACGCCCGCCTGGTGCACCGCGGCCAGCGCTCCGCACGCCTGGCGAACGATCTTCACCGCCCGCGAGATGCGCAGCGGGGATTTCTTGGCGCGCTCTTTGAGCGTTTCGCCGAACAGCGGTTCCATCACGCAGCAGACCCGGCCGGGTCCTTCTTCGAGGAAGTCGAAGATCTCGACGAGGTTCGGGTGCTTGACCCGGTTGACGGCCCGGGCTTCCTGAACGAAGCGCTGCAGGTGCAGCGGGTCGGACGCGTAGACCGCCTTGAGCGTCTTCAGGGCGACCAGCCGATCGAGCTTCAGATGGCGGGCCAGAAACACCCGACCCATTCCCCCTTCGCCCAGCGGCCTCAACACTTCGTAGCTGCCGACGATGACCCGCTTCGGCTCGGGCGCCTGGGGCCCGCGCTGGTTCACCGTTTCGCCGATGACGATCGCCGGCTGGCTGGCGGAGTCTTCGAACGCGACCTGAATGTCGAGCGTCTCGAGCTCATCGCGTTCGAGGTGCAGCTCTTCGAGCGCCATCTGCACTTCGCGCGCGGACCCAAAGCGGTGCAGAGGCTCTTTGGCCAGACAGCGGCTGACGATCATCGCCAGCGGCGCCGCTGCGGGAGGCAGCACCGGAATCGGCGCGGTCTGATGCAGCAACCGAATGGCGTACGGAGGACGGCCGGTAAGCAGCTCGAACAGCAGCACTCCCAGCCCATAGACGTCGCTGCGGACGTCGGCGCGATGGCCGGCCGCGCGCTCGGGTGACAGGTACGCCTCGGCCACCAAGGTCGAGGCGGGCGGGGTCTTGAACGAGCGGCTGGTTCGAAAGAGCAACAGCCCCATCTCGAGCAGCTTGGGAATCGGTCGGTCTGCCGGGCCGGTGAGGTAGACGTTTCGGGGACAGAGGTTGCCGTGCACCACGCTGCGGCAATGCAGGTATTCCAGCGCCGCGCAGATGGAAGTCAAAATGCGAACCGCTTCGACGGGCTCGTACGGACCGGTCGAGGTGAGGCGGTCCGCGATGGTCGGGCCTTCGATCGCTTCGGTCGCAACGTAGACCCGGCCATCGGGGCCGCAGCC
>JAYVCD010000266.1:0-8068 GCA_043750125.1 Archangiaceae bacterium
GCACCGGACTGGAGATGCTCTCTGATCCTTCCGAAGGGTGGTCGACCACCCGCACCGTCGATCTGCACGAAGGTGAGGACCTCGCCCTCGAAGTCCAACAGCAGCTCAACGCGTTCAACATTCAAACGGTCGTTGAGCACGAGAGCGCGCCGCACTTCGCTGCCGACCTGATCGAATTCACCACCGGCGAAGCGGCTTCTGACCACCCAATGGAAACGGCGCTCGCCGCTCCCATTCCGTTGGTAGACTTGGCCCCCCAGGCGCCTGCTGCCCCGGCCCCCCCTCGACAGGCAGTGCAGCAGTCGGTGCGTGCGCTGGAAAACGAGTTCTTCAACATCGAGCAGGTTCCTGCGGCTTCGCTGGCCCCGACGCGCTCGCTGTCGGAAGCGGTGCTCGGGTTCTCGACCGAGGCCGAAGAGCCGCCCGGTCCGGTGCCGACCCCCGTACCCAGCCGAATCAGTGCGCTGGGGTGGGCGGTGACGATTGCGCTGCTGGTCGGCGCGACGGCGATCACCGCCTGGCAACTTTCGGCCAACAATGAGCCGGTGATGGCGGCGCCGATCGCACTGGCCGCTCCGACGATTCAAGCGGTTCAGGTCTCGACGACAATCGTCGAGGCCCTCGAGCCGACGATGGAAGTGGCGATTCCCGCGCTGGACACGGTGGACCAGCTGGCCGCCGCCACCCGGCTGTACGACGAAGGCAAGCTGGCCGAGGCCAAGCTCGCTCTCGAAGAGCTGGTCGACCAGGACTCGTCCAACACCAACGCCTGGATGATGCTGGGCCTGGCGCGCTTCGACAGCAATGACATTGCCGGCGCCGAGGAAGCGACCGACACCGTGCTCGCGCTCGACCCCAAAGTGGCGCGTGCGTATCTGTTGCGGGCGACGATTTTGATCGCGGCCAAGAACCGCAGCCAGGCCGCAGTCGAGATTCAGAAATACCTCGAGCTCGAGCCCAAAGGTCCGTTTGCCGAAGAGGCCAAGGCGCTGCTGAAACGTTAGCCGCTACCGCTGAAAACGTGACCGGCAGAACAGGTGGAGGTAAACATCTGTTCACTGGTCCTTCGAGGGGAGCTGCTTGCGCGTACTTGGCATTGATCCGGGCAGCCGCTTCCTGGGCTATGGCGTGGTCGAAGAGAGGAATCGTCAGCTGATTCACGTCGGGCATGGAGTCGTCCGTGCCGGCTCAGGGCCGCTGGCTGAACGGCTGAAAGTGATCTTCGTCGAGCTGACCCTGGCGGTCGAAGCGTTCAGGCCCAATGCGGTCGCGGTCGAGGGGGTCTTCAGCCACAAGAACGCGCGCAGCGCATTGATCCTGGGCCATGCCCGCGGAGTGGCGTTGTTGCTGGCCGCCCAGGCCGGCCTCGAGGTTCATGAGTACGCGCCCGCGCGGGTCAAGCGCGCGGTCGGCGCAGGGGGCAACGACAGCAAGGACGTCGTGGCGCGAATGGTGTGTGCGGCCCTGAAGATCGAAGGCCACCTCGAGCGGGACGATGCCTACGACGCCCTCGCCGTCGCGCTGTGCCACTTGAGCCACGCCCGCATTGGCCTCACCCCGATGGGTCCGAAAAAGACCCCCCACCGCAAGGCCACGCTGGCATCGTTCGCCTCACGGTTGCAGCCGGCGTATCGGCGTGAGGCCGGTCAGTGATTGCGTCGTTGAAGGGCGTGGTCACCGAGAAAAATGCGTCGGACGCCGTGGTCGAAGTGCAGGGCGTTGGGTATCGGGTGAACCTCTCGTTGCTGGCGCTCTCAAAGCTTCCCGAGCTGGGCGCGGCGACCCTCCTTCGGATCCGCACCGTCGTTCGGGAAGACGCTTTTGATCTCTTCGGCTTTCTTTCTCGCACTGAGGAAGATCTCTTCTTGTTGCTCACTTCCGTCTCGCACGTCGGCCCGAAGATGGCGCTGAACGTGATGAGTGGCCTCGATGTCGACGCGTTGATTGCCGCGATCGCAAAGAGCGAAGTGGTTCGGTTGACCAAGATTCGCGGCGTGGGCCGAAAGACGGCCGAGCGCCTGGTGCTCGAGCTCAAAGAGAAGGTGAAGCTGCTCTCGATGGAAGGCACCCCCCAGCCCTCGGGCAAACGGGTTAGCGCTCCGGCCAGCGACCTCGTCTCGGCCCTGATCAACCTGGGCTACAAGGAAGCCCAGGCCGAATCGGCTGCGCAGACAGCCACGGAACGGGCGGGCGACGACGCAGGGTTCGAGCTGCAGTTTCGCGAGGCGCTCAAGGTGCTGCGGGGTTGAACCCCGTTCAGGGCCGGGGGTTGGCCTTGATGTACTCGCTCACGCCTTTGGCCACCGAAATCAGGTTCGGCTTGATCGCGGAAATCAGGAAAGACTCGATCGCGGGTCCGATCGTGCTCCCCAGAAACCGGGGGACTCCACGCACCTTTCCGGCATCGACGCTGAGATCGCCGGCGATCGTGAGCCGGGTCAAGTTCGGCCCCAGCTCGTCGTACCGGTTGTAGCCCGAGCTCTGAACTGCGTCCTTGAAGGCCGGCACCACGGTGCGCCAGTCGCAGGTAAATTTGTCCGAGTGCCAGTTGGCGTGGTCGTCCCACTCGAGCAGGTCTTCCGAGAGGAACTTGCGCACCACGCCGGGAATCTCGCCGCCGCCCTTCCAACGGTTGAGCAGCTTGACCGTCGTTCCTTCCTCGGTGCGAGAGACCTGGGTGATGCCGCGCACGTTCGGCAGGTACTTCACCAGCTCAGGAAGCTTGTCCCGATAGATCTCGAACACCAGGGCACGGGGAAAGGGGATCTCAGCGGAAACTTCGAGCTTCATGGGAGGTCATCCTTTGGCGGTTGGAATCAGCGTCCCGACTTCTGGGGGACGAAAACTGAATGTCGGCTTGAGCCCCGGAGCCAGAATCGAAGCGGTCAGCTCGGACGACGGGCAGAACGCAACAAAGGTGGGATCGTCTTTGGCCGGGCCTGCGACGATCTTCTCCACCACCATCGAAGAGTACTGATCGAGCGAATTCTCGCGGGTGTTGCCGTTGAGCACGACCTCGTAGCCCATGCGTTCGGCGTAGCTGCGGACCCCCGGGATCTGCGACTGCAGGGGCGAGTAGCTCTCGCACGCGACGCCGTTTTCGCTGACGACGAACGGGCCGTCGGGGGTGACGACGACCAGCGACATGTTTCCCAGGGTGTGGCCCGGGTCCGAATGATGGCCAGACCTGTTCCGAGCTTCACGTCGTCATCGAGGAAGATCACCCGATCAGGCGCGATTCCCTCGAGCCCGCTGGGCACGTACCAGACCGAGTTCATCGGGTGCAGATCGCGACTCGAGTCCCATTCGCTGCTCATCACCAGCAGCTTTGCCGTGGGAAAGAGCGCCTGAGGGCCAAGCCACCCGCGCAGATCTTGAACATGCAGATGGTCGTAGGCCACGTAGTCGATGTCGGCCGGCTTGAGCCCCACCCGCGCCAGCTGTTCGGGGACCGTGCCGAAGTAGGTGGGGAAAACGCGCTCGGACAGCAGCTTGCCGAATTTTGCCGACAGGTCCGCGTAGAAAGTCGCCGCCTTGTTCCGCACGTAATCCGACGGGTTGAAGAGCAAGGTCTTCGTTCGGCCCTCGTGACTGAACTGGGCGATTTGCATCCGGTTGGTCATCATCACGAAGGGCGCGGGGGACAGCGCGCCTCCGAGGAAGGCGTAGATCGTCGGGTAGGGGAAGGTGACGAGCTTTGCCGTCACGCACGCTTGAACGGGTCCGTCTGCCAGCAGCAGGTCGCGCGTGGTCTGGGCCGCGCGCCGCAACTTGCGCAGCCGTTCGGCGGGCAGCGCTTCGGTCCACGCCTGCCTCAGACCGCCCTCGAGGGCTTCAAAAGGGTGGCTCACAGTTCGTCCTGCACGTTCTGCCATCAGCATCGGTCAACCCCTTTGCGGGCGCATGGTACAACCTCCGGCGCCGATGGCGCGGAACGAGTCCTTGAGCCCCACAGCCGCCAACGACGAGGTCCGTCTCGAGACTTCGCTTCGTCCGAAGAACTTCGGCGACTACGTCGGCCAGACGGGGGTGGTCGACAAGCTGAAAATCTATGTCCAGGCGGCGAAGGCCCGGGGCGACTCGCTGGACCATTGCTTGTTCTCTGGGCCTCCGGGGCTGGGCAAGACCTCGCTGGCGTACATCATCTCGGCAGAGCTCGGAGTGGGCCTTCACGTCACCTCGGGGCCGGCACTCGAGAAGAAGGGCGATCTGGCCGGGCTGCTGACCAACCTTCAGCCCCGAGACGTGCTGTTCATCGACGAAATCCACCGGTTGGGCGCGGCGATCGAGGAATACCTCTACCCGGCGATGGAAGACTTTCGGCTCGACGTGACCATCGACACCGGCCCGGCGGCGCGGGCGATGAAAATCGAGCTGCCTCCTTTCACTTTGATTGGAGCGACGACCCGCACCGGCCTGCTGACCTCTCCGCTGCGAGATCGGTTTCAGATTCAGGAACGGCTCGAGTTCTACACTCCGGCCGATCTCGAGCGCATCTTGCTGCGCAGCGCGCAGATTCTAGGGGTGGAAATCGAGCTCGACGGCGCCCGGGAGATTGCCCGCCGCGCTCGGGGGACCCCCCGCATCGCCAACCGGCTGTTGCGCAGGTTGCGGGACTTTGCCGAGGTCGAAGGCAACGGGAAGATCACCCGCGCGCTGGCCGACGCAGCGCTGAAGCGCCTGGACGTGGATGAGAACGGGCTCGACCAGATGGATCGCCGGGTGTTGCTGACGATCATCGACAAGTTCAACGGGGGCCCGGTCGGGGTCGAGACGATTGCCGCCGCGGTGGGTGAAGAGCGTGACACGGTCGAGGACGTCTATGAGCCCTTCTTATTGCAGCAGGGCTTCCTTCAACGGACTCCCCGAGGTCGGATCGCCACGGTGCGCGCGTTCGAGTATTTCGGCCGGAAGGTTCCCAAAGGCCAGGGCGCGCTGTTTTAGCGCTCGCCAAAAACTCATGGCACACGTGTCGGCTTTCTTCAGTTTTCCGGTGGAGTGAGAATGTACCAGTCAGGAAATACACAGGTTTTTTAGTGAGTTACCGATATTTCCATGGCATTAGGGTTGCTCTAAGACGCGCCGCGGCACAAACGCACCTACCTCATGAACGGCACCTCTTTCTTTCAGCGCACCCTCAAACGCCCCGCTTCTTGCGAAGGTGTAGGTCTTCATTCCGGGGTGCGGGTTACTCTGCGGCTGATTCCGGCCCCCACGGACCACGGGATTCTCCTGGTTCGGGTCGATTTGCCCGGCAAGCCGACCATTCCGGCTCGCGCCGACTTCGTGGTTTCGACTGCCCTGGCGACCACTCTGGGCCGCAACAACGCCCGGGTGGGTACGGTGGAGCACCTTCTTTCGGCGCTCTCGGGCCTGGGCATCGACAACCTGCGAATCGAGCTCGATGGCCCTGAAGTGCCGATTATGGATGGCAGCGCGGCGCCGTTCGCAGATCTGATCACCGAAGCGGGAATCCGGATTCAGGACAAAGCGAAAAGCTTCCTGGTCATTCGCCGCACCGTGAGCGTGCGGGACGGCGATAAGAGCGCCACGCTTGCGCCTTCTAAAAAATTGCGCGTCGACTGCACGATCGATTTCCAGCACCCGCTGATCTCCGATCAGACCTACAGCCTCGAGTTTCAAGAAAAGACCTATGCGAAGGAAATCGCGCGCGCGCGGACCTTCGGCTTTGCCAAGGACGTAGAGAAGCTCCAGGCCAACGGGTTGGCGCGAGGGGGATCGCTGAAGAACGCGATCGTCGTCGATGAGTTTTCGGTGCTGAACCCCGAGGGCCTGCGCTTCCCGGACGAGTTTGTTCGTCACAAGTTGCTCGATGCGTTGGGTGATGTGGCCTTGATGGGAAGGCCGGTCGTCGGCCACCTCACGGTCCACAAGAGCGGCCACGCCCTCAACCACAAGCTGGTGATGAAGGTGCTGTCGGACCCTGCGAATTACGAAGTGGTGCGGGCCCGGGCCAAGGACGTTGAGCAGCTGGATCTGGCGCTCACCGATCTGGCTGGAGTCCTCGCTCCGCACGCTGCGTAACTGCAGCGATCCACGCTCGCAGTTTGCGTTGCGTGGTCGGAATTCAGCGCATATACGCGCCGCATGACCCCCAACATCTGCCGTACTTTTCTTGCCGCCGCGGCGGCCTGCTTCACCCTCGTTGCGTGCAACGGGAACAAGACGGTCGGCGGAGGGTCGGCGACTGCTGAGGCTCCCGACATGGTGGTGGCCACCTACGGCACGGGGACCAAGATCACCTTGAAGCAGGTCGATGACGCGATCACCGACGAGCTTTTGGATCTCGAAAAGAAAAAATTCCAGGCCCGCCGCCAGACCATCGATCGCATGATCCTCGAGCAGCTGGTGAAGACCGAGGCCGCGAAGAAGGGTCAGAAAGAAGAAGAGTGGATCAAGGCGGAAATCGAGTCGAAGATCCCGGACCCGACCGATGAAGAGATGGCCGAGTTCTTCACCAAGAACCAGGCCTCGATGCCTCCGGGGTCCACGCTCGAGGCCGTCAAGCCTCAGCTGATCGGCTTCATGAAGCAGCAGAAGGGTCGCGACGTGGCCGCAAAGGTCTTCGAAGAGCTGAAGAAGGCCAACAACGTGGTGATCACCTTCAAAGAGCCGGCGAAGCCGAAGAAGCAGGTCGAGGCGAAAGGGCCGTCGAAGGGCCCGAACGACGCGAAGGTCACGATCATCGAGTTCTCGGACTTCCAGTGCCCGTTCTGCAGCCGCGCGGCAGTCACGGTGGACCAGGTGATGGAGCAGTACGCGGGCAAGGTGAAGCTGGTGTTCCGCCACTTCCCCCTCGAATTCCACGAGAAGGCGCCGAAGGCAGCAGAAGCGGCGCTGTGCGCGAACGAGCAGAAGAAGTTCTGGGAGTTCCACGACGTGCTGTTCAAGAACCAGGAAAAGCTCTCGGTCGAAGACCTGAAGACCCACGCGACCAGCCTCGGGCTCGACGCGGCGAAGTTCGCCGAGTGCCTCGATTCTGGAAAGATGAAGAAGACGGTCGATGAGGACGCTGCGGCGGGCAAGAAGGTGGGCGTCACCGGGACCCCGGCATTCTTCGTCAACGGCACGATGCTCTCGGGCGCTCAGCCGATCGAGGCGTTCAAGGAAGCGATCGACGCCGAGCTCAAGCCATAAATGAGGGCCCGGCTCGCGCTGGCGGCGGACCTTCCGCTGGCGCAGGCATTGGCGGTCTACGCCAAGGTCGTCCCGTTCGTCGGAGTCGTCAAGGTCGGCCTCTCGCTCTTCGTCGAGCATGGGCCTGCAGCGGTGAAGGCCTTCGTCGATCAGGGGGCCCGGGTTTTTCTCGATCTCAAGCTCCACGACATTCCCAACACCGTCGAGCTGGCCGCGGCGCGTGCAGCAGCGTTGGGCGTCGCCTACCTCACGGTCCATGCTTCGGGTGGCAAGGCGATGCTCGAGGCGGCGGTGCGGGGCGCGACGCAAGGGGCGGAAGAAGTCGGCCGTCCGGCTCCGCTGGTGCTGGCGGTGACGGTGCTCACCTCGATGGACGAAGCGGGCCTGTTGGCGTCCGGCGTTCCGGTGTCGGTCGAAGCGCAGGTGGGTCGGTTGGCCGCGCTGGGCGCGATGGCGGGGGTGGGCGGGCTGGTCTGCTCGGTTCGCGAGGTGGGCGCGGTGCGGTTGATCGTCGGCCCTCGAATGGTGCTCTGCACTCCGGGAATTCGGCTGGCGGACGCGAAGCCAGACGACCAGGCGCGGGTCGAGACTCCGCAGGCGGCAATCCGCGCGGGGTCGAACCTGTTGGTGATTGGACGGCCGATCTACGAAGCGCCGGACCCCGAGAAGGCGGCGGAAGAGATCCTCGCGTCGATCAGCTGAACCGCTTCAGCCCACGACCTTGACCAGGCAGTAGTCTTTCTTGCCCTTCTGCAGCAGCAGGTAGCGGCCGTTGATCAGCTGCTTCACGTCGACCACTGCCTTCTGGTCGAGAACCTTCTCTTTGTTGATCGACAGCCCGTTGCCCTGAATCAGCTTTCGCGCTTCGCCTTTCGACGACAGCAGCTGGGCGTGATCGCTGACCAGATCG
>JAYVCD010000267.1:0-23496 GCA_043750125.1 Archangiaceae bacterium
GCTGCGCACCGGAACCTCGGCCCAGTACGCCAAGGGCGAGAAGTTCGCGCAGAAGGGCTCGATTCCCGAAGAGCTCGTTCAGCTCGGCACGCCGAACAATCGGCCCAGCCGCCCGATTCAGCTCACCGACGAAGTGACGTACGAAGGCCAGCAGTGGGGGATGACGATCGACCTCGCCAGCTGCATCGGCTGCAACGCGTGCGCGATCGCCTGCGTGGCCGAGAACAACATTCCTGCCGTGGGCCGCGAGCAGGTGCTGCTGGGCCGCGAGCTGCACTGGATTCGCATCGACCGCTATTTCCAGGGCGACGTGAACGACCCCAAGGCCGCCCACCAACCGCTGCCCTGCATGCACTGCGAGAACGCGCCGTGTGAGCCGGTCTGCCCGGTGTCGGCGACGGTACACGACGAAGAGGGGATCAACGCGATGGCGTACAACCGGTGCATCGGCACCCGGTACTGCGCCAACAACTGTCCCTTCAAGGTCCGGCGCTTCAACTACCTCGACTTCAGCACCACCGGAAACCTGGTCCCCGGGACCAACGGCGACCTGCTCGGGGTGGCGACCGGCGACAAGAAGAAGGTCGAGCGGATGAAGACGCTCAAGCTGCAGCGCAACCCGGACGTGACCGTTCGCTACCGCGGGGTGATGGAAAAGTGCACCTACTGCACCCAGCGGGTGGAGGAAGCGAAGATCGCCGCCAAGCACGCGGGGAAAGATCGCAAGGCGCTGCCTGACGGAGCGGTGATTCCCGCGTGCGCCCAGGCGTGCCCCACCCAGGCGATCACCTTCGGCAACATCAATGACCCGCTATCGAAGGTCGCGAAGATGAAAGAGAGCGATCGCAACTACGAAATGTTGCAGGAGCTCAACCTTCGTCCGCGGACCACCTTCCTTGCCCGGGTGAAGAACGAGAACCAGGAGCTGGCATGAGCGCGGTAGCGATTCCCGACACCTCGAAGCACCGGGGCGACACCACGATCGTCGAGCCGACCCACGGCCGCGAGCCGTTGATTCGCGGAACTCACACGTTCCACGACATCACCGAGATCGTCTGCCGGGTGAACGAAGCCGAGATCAAGAAGACTCCGCGCCCCTTCGTCTTCATGATTCTGCTCGCGGGCTCGCTGTTCGCGATGTTCGGCGGCTACGTCAGCTACCTCATCTGGGAAGGCCCGGGCATCTGGGGCAACAACAACCCGGTCGGCTGGGCGTGGGACATCGTCAACTTCGTCTTCTGGGTCGGCATCGGCCACGCCGGGACGTTGATCTCGGCAATTCTGTATCTGTTCCGCCAGAAGTGGCGCACGTCGATCAACCGGTACGCCGAGGCGATGACCATCTTCGCGGTGCTCGCAGCCAGCTCGTGCGTGGCGCTGCACACCGGCCGGGTGTGGATGGACTACTACCTGTTCCCGCTGCCGAACCAGATGGGGCTGTGGCCCAACTTCCGCTCGCCGCTCGAGTGGGACGTGTTTGCAGTGAATACCTACCTCGTGGTCTCGACCCTGTTTTGGTACACTGGCTTGGTTCCCGACTTCGCCACGCTGCGAGATCGCGCGAAGGTCCGCTGGCGCCAGCTGTTCTACGGCGCGCTGTCCCTGGGTTGGCGCGGCTCGATGCGCCACTGGGTGACGTACGAAAAGGCCTACCAGATTCTGGCCGCGTTCTCGGCGCCGCTGGTGCTCTCGGTTCACACCATCGTCAGCTTCGACTTCGCCGTCTCACAGCTGCCCGGCTGGCACACCACCATCTTCCCCCCGTACTTCGTCGCCGGCGCCATCTTCTCGGGCTTCGCGATGGTGCTCACCTTGATGATTCCCGCCCGTGAGTGGCTGGGGCTCAAGGACATCGTCACGATCAAGCACATCGAGAACATGAACAAGATCATCCTGCTCACGGGAAGCCTGGTCGGCTACGCGTACGGAATGGAGTTCTTCGTCGCGGCCTACTCGGGCAACGAATACGAAGGCTTCACGTTCATCAACCGCAGCTTCGGCCCCTACGCCTGGGCCTACTGGATCATGGTCAGCTGCAACGTCATCACTCCGCAGCTGTTCTGGTTCAAGAAGATCCGCACCAACGTCGCGGCGACCTTCGTGCTGTCGATCTTCGTCAACATCGGAATGTGGTTCGAGCGGTTCGTCATCACCGTCACCTCGCTGCACCGCGACGCGCTGCCGTCGAGCTGGGACTACTTCGTCCCGGTGACCGAGGTGTTCTTCCTCGTCGGAACCTTCGGGCTGTTCCTCACTTTGTTCCTGCTCTTCGTGCGCTTCTTCCCGGCGATCGCGATGTCGGAAGTGAAGTCGGTGATGCCGCAGGCCAACCCGCACTGGGAAGGCTACGGGAAGGGCCACTCGCCCAACGGCCACTCGCATGTCGTCGCAGCGGTCGCTGAAGGGGGGCACTGAACATGGCCTCTTTGGAAAAAGCGCGGCTGTGGGGCGTGCTGGCGCAGTACGAGAATCCGGCTGAGATTTTTCACGCCTGCGAGAAGGTGCGCGACAGCGGGTATTCGAAGTGGGACGCCTGCGTTCCGTTTCCGGTGCACGGGCTGGACAAGGCGATGGGTGTGCCGCCCAGCCGTCTGCCGTGGATCGTGCTGAGCGTTGGCTTGTTCGGCAGCGCCTTCATGCTGTTCTTCGAGAATTGGACGATGAGCGTCGCCTACCCGATCATCGTCGGCGGCAAGCCGCTGTTCTCGCTGCCCGCGTTCGTTCCGATCTGGTACGAAATTACGGTCTTGAGCAGCTGCCTCACCGCGTTCTTCGCCAACTGGGTGCTCAGCGGGCTGCCCCGGCCGCACCACCCGGCGTTCAATTCGAAGGCCTTCGAGCGCGCCACCGACGACAAGTTCTTCATCATGGTGGAAGCGACGGACCCGAAGTTCGACCTCGAGAGGACCAAGTCGCTCTTGAGCGATGCGGGCGCCTCTTCCGTCGAAGAGCTGGAGAACACATGAGAGCCGCGCTCTTCGTTTCGCTGCTGCTCTTCTCGTCCTTGCTGGGCTGTCGCGGCGGCGAGTCTGACAAGCCGCCGGTTCACTTGAACCCCAACATGGACACCCAGGAAAAAGGGCGTGCCTACCGGCGCGACACCAGCGGGCTGTTCGCCGACGGTCGGGTGATGCGGGTGCCGGTCGAGGGCACGGTCGCCATCGGTCAGCTCGACGAAGACGACACGCTCTACGAAGGCACCGACGCCGACGGAGGCGTCAGCGCGAAGTTCCCCGCATCGGTGGCGTTCACCGAAGACGCGGTGAAGGTCCACGGCAAGCTGCGTTACGACATCTACTGCGCGGTGTGCCACGGGGTGCTGGGCGACGGCAAAGGCCCGGTGGCGCTGAAGGGCGGCCTGATGGTGCCCCCGGCGAACTTTCAGGACGCCCGGCTCAAAGGCCTGTGCGTCGGAAAAATCTACAACGCGATCAAATACGGGGTGAACAACGGCAACATGCCGTCCTACGCAGCGCAGATTCCTGTCGAAGACCGTTGGGCGATCATCGCGTACCTGCGGCAACTGCAAGGCGTCGAGCCTCCGGAAAATTGCGACGGAATGGTCGTCGTTCCGGCCGCCAAGGTCGCGTCCGCCGAGCATGGAGCGCTTCTATACAAGGCCAAGGGCTGCAACGCCTGTCACACCCTCGACGGCAACAGGCTGGTCGGCCCGACGTGGAAGGGCGCTTACGGCCGCAAAGAGCAGCTCACCGACGGCACCGAAGTGACGATCGACGACGCGTACCTCAAAGAGTCGATTCTCAAGCCGATGGCAAAGATCGTGATGGGTTACCCGCCCGCCATGCCGGTGCTGCCGCTGAACGACATCGAAGTCGATAGCCTCATCCTCTTCATCAAGGCGCAGCAATGAGCGAGCTTTCTCACACGGTCGCAAAGCCGGTCGACATCTCGATTCCGTCCAACAGCCTGTGGGCGAGGCTGCCGATGATCGGCGGAGTGATGGCCGCCATCGGCCTGGGCGCGACGCTCGCCGGAGCGATGGGCGCCGGCCGCGACCGCGCGATGTTCAGCTACCTGTGGGCCTACGAGGTCGCGCTGTCGATTGCGCTGGGCGCGCTCGGTTGGGTGATGATCGACCACATCAGCCGCACCGGCTGGTCGATTGTGATTCGACGCATCGCCGAGACGGCCGCGGTGACGCTGCCGGTGTTCGCGCTGTTGTTCATTCCGATCGCGACCCTGGGCTTCCACTCGCTCTACCCGTGGTCGCACGAGACCGACGAGATTCTGCTGCGCAAGCGGTGGTTCTTGAATGACGGGTTCTTCTTTGGTCGCGCGGTCGCGTACTTCATCATCTGGAGCAGCCTGTCGTGGTTCTTCTACAAGAGCTCGACCCGTCAGGACTCGATCACCGACGCTTCGGCGCGCGACAAAATCACCCGCTCGATGTGGAAGATGGCGGCTCCGGGGTTGATCCTCTGGGCGTTCTCGCTGAGCTTTCAGGCGATCGACTGGCTGATGTCGCTTCAGCCGCACTGGTACTCGACCATCTTCGGCGTCTACTTTTTTGCCGGCGCAATCCTCTCGTTCTTCGCCTTCACCGTGCTGGTCTCGATGGGGTTGCAGCGCGCCGGAGTCTTGAAGGACGCGATTACCGCCGAGCACTTCCACGACCTGGGGAAGCTGGTCTTTGGGTACACAGTGTTCTGGGCGTACATCGCGTTCAGCCAGTTCATGCTCATCTGGTACGCGAACATTCCGGAAGAGACGATCTTCTATCTGGTGCGTCTGGACGGGGGCTGGAAGTGGGTCTCGTACCTGCTGCCGCTGCTGCACTTCGCGGTGCCGTTCTTCTTCCTGCTCTCGCGACAGATCAAGCGAAGCCGGGTGCTGTTGGCCACGGCGGCGATCTGGATCCTGGTGATCCACGCGGTGGATTTGTACTGGCTGATTCTTCCGAACTTTGGAACCCACGGCGAAGGCAGCCACCAGGGACACTTCGAGCCCAACTGGTCCGACGCCACCGCGCTGCTCGGGGTGGCCGGTGCCTTCCTCGCGGTGTTCGGCTACTTCCTCAAGCGCAACAAGGTCATCGCGATCAATGACCCCCGCCTGGAAGAGTCACTGGTTCACGAGAACTACTGAGCCGCTGAAAGGGCGGGCGCATCCTTGCGATGCACTCGAGTCTCTTCGAGCTCGAGCAGCGAAAAATCTACAGCTGCGGCGTGCGTCGCCTGCTTGCCTGGACAAGTGGCTGGGGTTTGCGGTGCAAGCCTGTCTGCCTAGGCCACAGACTCTTGCCGCTCTGGCACTGCGATGCCGGTCACCCTGTCGTCGGGCGGCTGCGCACGGATTTGCGCCAGGTAACGCGACCCCGGGGGTCACCTCCGCCAGAGAGCCGACCGAAGGGGCCCCGTTTCCGCGCTGCAACTTCCGCATGGAGGAGATCTGAAATGGCCCTGGAGGCATGATCCGGCATCGGTTTGTGTTCCAGTAGAGATTGAAGACTCGTCCTCAATGCCCCGTCCTGGCCCGGCCCTCATCTTCTTCCTGATGTTCTGCCCTCTGCTTGCGCGGGCAGCCGTCGATGCGGGCGCGGCCGCCATTCCGAACGAGTATGAGGCTGAAGAGGCCGAGGCCGATGAGCCGCTCGACAGCCTGGATCCCGAGTCCGAGGCGGCGAACGCGGGCAACGCTCCCGGAAGCTCAGATGGCGGCTCCCTCTACACCCAGGACTTGAGCGACGACGCGCTGATGAAACAGTTCGTCACCAACCTGCCGTCGCTGGGATCCATCTCGGTCGGCTATGCGGAAGCCGGTCGGCTGATCAACGGAGTGCAGCTGTCGGCCGGCGATTCCTGGAGCGTCGTGGATCCCAACGAAGCCTGGGGCACGCGCGAGACCGTCGTCTACCTGAGCCTCGTCGCGCGCACCGTGCAGGAACAGTTTCCCTATGTCGCTCCGCTTCGGGTGAATCACATCAGCAAGAGGGAAGGCGGCTACCTGCGCCCCCATCACAGCCACCAGTCGGGCCGCGATGCGGATCTCGGCTTCTACTATCGGCCCGGAATGAACCCGCTCACCCTCAACTTCAAAGGGCCGCGCGAGAAGGCGATGGACCTTCCGGCCAACTGGGCCCTGGTCCGCGCTCTCGCCACGAAGACCGACCCCCAGGTCATCTTGCTCGACCGCCACGTCCAGAAGGTTCTCTACGACTATGCGCTGTCGATCGGCGAGGACCGCGCCTGGCTCGACAGCCTCTTCAATGCCGGCCGCACATCGCTGTTCCAGCACGTGCGTCGGCACCGAGATCACTTTCACGTGCGGTTCTATTCGGCGCGCTCACAGGAGCTGGGCTGGCGAATTCAACCGTTGCTCGCCAAACGCGCGGACGAAAACTTCGTCGTTCACCGGGTGAAGTCCGGCGACACGCTGGGGCACCTGGCGCTGCACTACGGCAGCGCGGTGACGCTCATCCAGCGCGCGAACGGGCTGACCAGCGTCAACCTTCGGTTGGGCCGCACCCTCAACATTCCGCTGCGGGGGCCCTGCAGCAAATGTCCGCAGCCTCCGCAGGTGGTGGTGCCGCTGCGAAGATTTCCCAGCGGAGGGCGCGACGGCGGCCCGTAGTTGCGAAGGGTTGTCGCGAGCGGGCCCCGTTCATTCCGAGAGCAGTCGAGGGACGGGCGAGCGAGCGAGGGCCCTGACCGCTGAAGCAGGTGGGGTCAGAGTCCCTTCGCGGCCTGAAGCGCGAGCTCGAGTAGGTCCTCGACCCGAAAGTGTTTCGACCAGCGCCGTGCGTACTCGAGATCCAGCAAAGATTGCTTGAGCCGAAGGATGCCGAGCACGTCAGCCCATTGGCGCTCCGAGACTTCACCGCCGAGGCGAAACCAGTGCAGCTTGAACACCACCGAAAGGCCACTTCCGTGGAAGGCACCCGCGAGTTGGCGCACAAGGCCTTCCGCGTGATGAGGAGCCAGCTCAGCCACGATGTCCGCATCGTTCGTCAGACGCCACCGCGCTTCCGTACACCAACTCGATGAAGGCGAACTTCAGCTCGATTGCAGTGAGCTCGGGATGCTGTCTGCGCAGTCCGCTCATCGACAGCCGGCGGCCCGCTTCGCTCAGTGAGGCGGCAGGGCGCAGACGGTGCGACGGGGTCATCGCACGCAACAACTCGAGCTGCCGAGCCGAGGCCGCGGGCGTTGCTCCCGTTGACCCGCGACGAAATGCCGCCCGAACGACGGCAGCCCCCTCACCGGCGAGGTTCTTTCCCCTCGCAGCCAACCTGGGCTACGCGGCTAGAGTTCACCCACCGCCACGATGAGCACGATCGAGTTGGACATTCCCGCGCGGGTCTTCCTGCGGTTTCAGCGCATGGTCGGCTGGGCCACGTTCATGATCATCGGCCCGTGCTCGGTGTTCGTGATGCGGATCCTTCGCAAGAACCGCATCGAGGGGGTCGAAGAGGCGCGGAAAATCTACCGCGAAGCCCTGGCGTCCGGCCGGCCCACGCTCATCTGCTGCAACCACCTCACGATGGTCGATTCGGCGTACCTCCACTGGGCGCTGGCTCCTTTGTGGGAGTACCTGCTGCACTTCCAGCGCTTCTCGTGGAACGTCGCGGCGATCGAGCACTTGAACAACAACATCTGGCTCAAGCCGATCGTCTTCCTCGGCAAGACGGTGCCAATTGATCGCGGCGGCGACGAAAAACACCGCAAGACCGTGCTCAACAAGATCCGTTGGCTCGTCTCTCGCGGGGAAGTCTGCACCCTGTTTCCCGAAGGCACCCGCAGCCGTTCCGGGCGCATCGACCCGTCCACCGTCACCTATGGCATCGGGCAAATCCTCAAGGACCTCGACCGGCCCCAGGTCCTCTGCGCCTACTTGCGGGGGGCCCGACAGGACCAAATGAGCGCCGTCCCCCACTACGCCGACACCCTGCTGCTGAAGGTCGAAGTCCTCGAGCCCACCACGGTCGAGGTGGGCCTCCGGGCGACCCGCGACCTGTCCCGCCAGGTCATCGCCCGCCTCAAGGCGATGGAAGACCACCGGCTGGGCGCCTCGCCGAACGCCGCCCCGTAACGCGTTTTGACGCGCTGAGTCGTGACCGTCTGTCACCGGGATTTGTGGTCAACCCATGACATTCGCGTGCTACTCGCGAGGAGCCGTGACCACCGCGATCGTCTTCCCCGGACAGGGCTCTCAGAAGCCCGGCATGGCCCGTGATTTCCACACGCGCTACGCCGCCTCACGCGAGGTGTTCGAAGAGGCCAGCCAAGCGGTGGGAATGGACCTGGCCGCGCTCTGTTTCGGCGAAGATTCGCGTCTGGATCAGACCGAGTTCACCCAGCCTGCCTTGCTCACCACCGAAGTGGCGATGCTCCGCGCCCTCGAGCGCGACCACGGGCTCACACCCACCTGCTTCGGCGGGCACAGCCTGGGCGAGTACACCGCGCTGTGCGCCGCGGGCGTGATTCCCTTAGGCGTGGCGGTCAAGCTGGTTCGCACCCGAGGAGCCCTGATGCAGCACGCTGTTCCCGTCGGCACCGGCGCGATGGCCGCCGTCATCGCCGATGGCATCGCCGACCGCGACCTCTCGCAGGCGCTGGGCGACCTGGAAGTCGATGTCGCCAACCGCAATTCCCCCAATCAGCTCGTCCTCTCGGGGTCCGCCTCGGCGGTCGAGCGCGCCTGCGTTCGCCTCGCCGAGCTGCTCTCGGGGCTCGAACACCAGCTGGTCCCGTTGAACGTCAGCGCGCCCTTCCATTCGCGAATGATGCGTTCGATCGAGCCCGCCTTTCGCGCCGAGCTCGAGGCGGTCGGCTCGAAGTTCGACCTCGCCCACGCGTCGAAGGTCACCTCCAACCTCACCGGCGCCTTTCACCAGCCCCAACTGGCCGCGCTGATCGACGCGTTGACCCGTCAAATCAGCGGCACCGTCGACTGGATCAGCAACATGCGGGTCCTCGCTGACGCGGCGACCCAAATTTACGAAGTCGGACCCAATCGACCGCTGCGTGGCTTTTTCAAGACGCTCGGACGCGACGTCACTGCAATCCTCACGGTGAAAGCCGTGGAAAAGGGGCTGCGCTCATGAGCATCACGTTTGATCCAAACCACTGGGCGTTGATCCTCGGAGGCTCGAGCGGCTTCGGCCTGGCCTCCGCCCAGAAGCTCTCGCGCCACGGAATGAACGTCGCCCTCATCCACCGCGACCGCAAAGGCGCGATGGGGGCAATCGAGCCGAAGTTCGAAGAGCTGCGCCGCACCGGCGTCGGGTTCCTCGCCCTCAATCTCGACGCGCTTTCGCCCGAAGGCCGGAAGACTTCGCTCGACGCGCTGGCCACTGCGATGGGCCCGAAGGGCAGGGTGCGAATGCTGATGCACTCGATCGCGTTTGGAAATCTGAAGCCGTTGGCCCCCCCCGCCCCCAGCCGTGACGCCGCGACCACCTTGCTCGCCCAGCAGCTGAAGATCGATCGAACCGTCCTCGCCGCCGCCGTGCGCGCCGCGTTTTCGACCGGCGGGGCCGACGCATTGGCCGGGCTGCTCGACATTCCGGTTTCCGATTCCGACGCGGTGCTCGAGGAAGAAGACTTCGCGCGCACCGTGCACAGCATGGGCACCAGCCTGGTGACGTGGACCCAGGATCTCTTCGCCCGGAAGCTGTTCGCCGAAGACGCGCGGGTGCTGGGGATGACCAGCGAAGGCAACGAAATCGCCTGGCGCGGCTACGCGGCGGTGGCGGCGGCGAAGGTCGCGCTCGAGTCGGTCTCGCGCGCGATCGCCGTCGAGCTCGGCCCCTATGGGATTCGCTCCAACATCGTGCAGGCCGGGGTCACCGATACTCCCGCGCTGCGATTGATTCCCGGCAGCGATCGGATGAAGGCCGAAGCGCGGGCGAAGAATCCACTGGGTCGGCTGACGCTTCCTTCCGACGTGGCGGACTTCATCTGCCTGCTGTGCACCGACGAAGCGCACTGGTTGAACGGTGCCCTGTTGCGCTGTGACGGCGGCGAGCGAATCGCAGGATGAGGCCGCTCTACCTTCACAGCGTCGGGCACTTTCACCCCGAGAACGTGATCGACAACTCGCTGCTCGAGGATCTCGACATCGGGACCAGCGACGAGTGGATCGTCGAACGGGTCGGGATTCGCACCCGCCGCACCGTGCTGCCCATCGACTACATCCGCACCACCCGCAACGCAGACTTGCGCGCCGGGCAAGAGGCCGCGCTCTACACCAACGTCGAGACCGGAAGACGCGCGGGCCTGGCTGCGCTCGAGCGCGCGGGCCTCAAGCCCGAAGACATCGGAATGGTCGTCGCCGGGGGCTGCACCCCCGAGATGCAGATTCCTTCCGAGGCCTGTCGCATCGCCCACGCGCTCGGCATCGAGGCCCCCGCGCTGGACATCAACTCGGCGTGCTCCAGCTTCGGAGCCCAGCTTCACCTGCTGGGGATGATGAGCCCGCTGCCGAAATTCGTGATGGTGGTGAACCCCGAAAACACCACCCGGGTCGTCGACTATGCCGACCGTTCGGCTGCGGTGTTGTGGGGCGATGCGACCACCGCGGCGATCGTCTCGACCGAGGTTCCGGCGCGACTGAAGATCGTCGCCACGATGCTCAACTCTTCTCCCACCGGGTGGGGCCAGGTCACCGTGCCGCGCTTCGGTCACTTCGCGCAGAACGGCAGCGCGGTGCAGCGCTTTGCAATCAAGACCACCCTGGTCTGTCTCAACCAGCTGCTTCCCGCCGCGCGCGAGCGGGCCGCTGCGACCGGTGGCCAGGTGAAATTCATCGGCCACCAGGCCAACGGCTTGATGCTCGATTCGGTGATTCGTCGTGCAGAAATTGCGCCGCACAATCACCTTCACAACGTCCTCGATTTTGGAAATACAGGAGCCGCGGGAGCGCCCAGCGTTTTGTCTGGCGCTTGGGACAAGCTCGTCGACGGCGACACGGTGGTGCTGGTGGTCGTGGGCTCGGGTCTGACCTGGGCGGGCATGCAGATCAACGTGGGAGCCTGAAAAAAATGAAGTACGCGGAATTCATCGAGCGTGGCAGCTACTCCCGAGAGGAGCTGTTCGGTCTGTCGCAGGGCAACCTGGTCGATGATCCTCCGGCCGAGTTCATTCGGTTGCCCGCGCCTCCGATGTTGATGGTCGATCGCGTCGTCGAACTGCAGCGCAACGGCGCGCGCGGAAAAATCGTCGGCGAGCAGGACATTCACCTCACCGACTGGTTCTTCCAGTGTCACTTCCGCGGCGACCCGGTTCAGCCCGGCTGCCTCGGAGTCGATGCGGTGTGGCAGCTGGTCGGCCTCTACTGCGCCGCCGCCGGAGCTCCGGGTTCGGGCCGCGCGCTCGGCTGCAAAGAGGTCGAGTTCTCGGGGCAGATTCGCCCGTACAACAAGGTCGTTCGCTACGAAGTCGAGATCCGCCGGTTCTCGCAGCTCAAAGAATCGGGCTCGGCGGTCGCGGTCGGCACCGCGAAGGTGCTCGTCGACGGCGAGCTCATCTACCTGGTGAAGGACGCGAAGGTCGGAATGTTCCGGGGAATCAACTACCCCGACTACCCGAAGAAGTCGCAGAACAGCGTCGGCGGAATCATGGACCGGAGTCAGGGCTGATGCTGACTGCGCACGAAGTGCTCGAGCTGATTCCGCAGCAAAAGCCCTTTCGATTCATCGACGCGCTGGTCGAGCTCACCGATTCTCGCGCGGTCGGCGAGTACACCTACCGGCCCGACGAGTCTTTCTACCCCGGACACTTTCCCGGAAACCCGGTGACCCCCGGGGTGATCCTGATCGAGACGATGTGCCAGACCGGCCTCGTCGCGCTGGGCATCTACCTGCTGGGGCTCGAGCTGCCGAAATCCGAGGTCGCCAAAACGGTCACCCTCTTCACCGACTCGGAAGTCGAGTTCGAGCGGGTGGTGAAGCCGGGCGACAAGGTGCGGGTGACGGCCGAGAAGATTTTCTGGCGGCGGCGAAAGCTGAAGTCGAACGTGGTGCTGACGCTGGCCGATGGAACGCCGGTCGCCAAGGGCACCGTTGCAGGCATGGGAGTCAGCCGTGACAACTTCTGAGCGGGTGGTGGTGACGGGCCTGGGGGTGTTGGCGCCCAACGGTCATGGGCTGCAGGCGTTCGCCGGCGCGCTGCGCGAAGGCAAAAGCGGGATCAAGTTCCACCAGCACCTGGCCGACGCGAACTTCGGCTGCCAGGTCGGCGGCATTCCCGAAGGCGTCGACGTCCTCGCCAAGACGTACCTCACCGACGAAGAGCTGCTCGCGATGAACCCGAACATGATCTACGCGGCGATCGCGGCGATCGACGCGTATACCGACGCCGGGTTCAAGCGCGTGCCCGCCGACGTGGACGAGGTCGACTGGGACACCGGGGCGATCATCGGCACCGGCATCGGCGGCATCGACACCATCGCCGAGAAGCTGGGCCCGAAGACGGACCAGGGAAAAGTCAGCCGGCTGGGCAGCACGATGGTCGAGCAGATCATGTCCAGCGGCAACAGCGCGCGCGTCGCCGGGCTGCTGGGGCTGGGCAACCAGGTGAGTTCGAACTCGAGCGCGTGCAACACCGGCACCGAAGCGGTGGTCGACGCCTACTTCCGAATTCGGGAAGGGCGCGCGAAGCGAATGCTCGCCGGCGGCTCGGAAGGCCACAGCAAGTACATCTGGGCCGGCTTCGACGCGATGAAGGTCCTGAACCGGACGAAGAACGCGACCCCGGCCGAAGCCTCGCGGCCGATGAGCGCCAGCGCGGCGGGCTTCATTCCCGGCTCGGGCGCCGGGGTGCTGATGCTCGAGAGCCTGTCCAGCGCGCAGGCCCGGGGGGCGCGGATCTACGCCGAGATTCTCAGCGGGTTCGTCAACTGCGGCGGGCATCGCATGGGGGGCAGCATGACCGCTCCGAACCCGACCAGCGTGCAGCGCTGCATTCAGGGCGCGGTGGCGATGGCGAAGATTCGCCCCGAGCAGATTGGGGCGATCAACGGGCACCTCACCGCCACGTTTGCCGACCCGCACGAAGTAGACAACTGGCAGAAGGCGCTCGGCCTCGCGCCCGAGAAGATGCCGTTGATCCACTCGACCAAGTCGCTGATCGGCCACGCGCTCGGAGCGGCAGGCGGAATCGAGTGCGTCACCAGCATTCTCGAGCTGCACCATTCCTTCGTCCACGGCTCGATCAACTGCGAGGACCTGCACCCCGGGCTGACCGCGTTCGCCAGCCGGATTCCGCACCGCACCGTCGACGTCCCCGATTTGAAGATCGTCGCCAAGGCCAGCTTCGGGTTCGGCGACGTCAACGGGTGCGTCATTTTTCAAAAGTTCTAGCCACAGCAACGCCACCACAACGAGGAAGTCATGGAACAACAGGAAGTGATGGGCAAGGTCGTCGACATTCTGCGGCCGTTCGTGAAGAACCCGACCGCTCTCGCCGGAATCTCGATGGACACTTCGATCCTCAAGGACTTGAAGGTCAACTCGGCGCGGCTGGTCGACATCGTGCTCGAGATCGAAGACGCGTTTGGGATTGCGGTCACCGATGAAGCCGCAGACCAGGTGAAGACGGTCGGCGACGCGGTGTCGTTGATTCTCAAGACCAAGGTGTGAGCGAGGCTTGAGGCGGGTCGGCAACGACGTTGTGGATCTCGAGGACCCGGCGATCGCGCAAACGCACCTGCGCGAGCGGTTCGTCGCCCGGGTGTGCAGCGAATCCGAACGGGCGTTGCTGGCACGCTCTGCCGCGCCGAAGGTGTTGCTGTGGAGCCTGTTTGCCGCGAAGGAAGCGGCCTTCAAGGCGCTCTCGAAGTCCGGGCCGCTGGTCTTTGCCCATCGCCGGTTCGTCGTCTCTGCGGATCTGCGCTCTGTGAGCTACGACAAGCAGGTGCTCTGGGCGCGGGTGGATCTCGACGGACCTTGTCTTCATGCGATTGCGTGGACCGACGATGAAATGCCGGTGTCTGGAGTCGAACAGATTTCTCCCGGGGTGGACGCGAGCGCCGCCGCCCGGGCGTTGCTGGTGCGAAGTCTGGGCGGCGGGGGGCTCACCGTCGAGCGCGCGCCGCTGCCGGGCAGCTGGAATGGATATGGACCTCCGAAGTTGTTTCGCGATGGGCTCGAAGTGAGCCTCGACATCAGCCTCTCTCATGACGGTCGCTTCGTAGGGTTTGCTGCCGATTCGTCTGGCGCGGAGAAACGATGAAGAAAGTGCTGCTGGTCCTGATGGTGCTGGCTGTGCTCGCGGTGGGCGGCGGGTTCTTCTGGCTGGAAAGGTCGGTGGCTTCGCCGGTCGGGCCCTCGACCGCGCCCGATTCAGAGTTCACCGTGGCCAGGGGCACCAGCGCCCGCGCGCTCGGGCCCGCGTTGGTTCAGCAGGGGCTGATTTCGAACGCCAACGTCTGGCGGTATTTCCTCTGGCGCCGCGGAAGCTTGAACGCGAAAGCCGGTCGCCACGCGGTCAGCCCGCGGCTGTCGATGGCCCAGCTCGCCACCGCGCTGGAAGGAGTTCCGATTCCGGACGACGTTCCGTTCATCGTGATTGAAGGGTGGCGGCTGCGCGACATCGACAAGGCCCTGGTAGAGAGGGGGTGGGCGAAGCCGGGCGAGTACATCAAGGCGGCCAGCGAGCCGCTGAAGTTCAAGGCGGTCTTTCCCCTCCCGCCGGGCACGCTCGAAGGCTACCTCTACCCCGAGACCTACCAGGTGCCGGTGGCCGGGGTGGATCTGCACACCTTGATTCAGCGGCAGCTCGACACTTTCGGTGAGCGGTTTTTCATTCCGAACAAGGAAGAGGTTCAGAAGTCGGGGCGCTCGCTGCATGAGCTGGTCACGATGGCGTCGATGCTCGAGCGCGAAGAGCCCACCCCGTCTCAGCGGCCGACCGTGGCTGGAATTCTGTGGAAGCGGTTCGACAAGAAGACCGCGCTCGGGGTCGACGCCACCAGCCGCTACGAGCTCGAAGAGTGGAACGACAAGAAGGCATTTCTGGTCAAGCTGCGCGACAAAGACGACCCCTGGAACTCGCGTTTCCGGGTCGGGTTGCCGCCCGGACCCCTGGGAGCGCCGACGGTCGCGTCGCTGCTCGCCGCCGCGCGGCCGGAAGTCAATCCGTTCTGGTACTACCTGCACGACGCGACGAAGAAGCTGCACCCCTCGAAGAACGCCGCCGAGCACGAAGCGCTTCGCGCGCAGTTCAACGTCTACTGAACCCCACGACAGTGGGTTGAGTTGACGCGGACGTACATGCGTACGTACGTTTTGCGCCATGAAGATGACCGCCACCCGACTGCGCAGCGAGCTCTACCGAATTCTCGATCGGGTGCTCGAGACCGGGGAATCGGTCGAGATCGTCCGCGCCCGGGGGACCGTGGTCCTCAAAGCTGCCGTGTCCCCGAGCGTGGGTCGAAAGAGTCGCAAACCCAAGAGCAATCCCGACCTGGTGGTGGGGGACCCTGACGAGCTGATCCACTTCGACTGGTCGAAGCATTGGAAGCCGTTCCTGTGATTTTTCACCTCGATACCCACGTCGCCGTCTGGTTGCGCATGGGCGATGTTCGAAGACTGCGCCCGATTCGAAAGCATTTGGTGAAGGCGCAGCTGCGGCTCTCGCCGTTCGTCGTCCTCGAGCTTCAAACCCTGTACGAGATTGGGCGGCTGCGCGAGACGGCGCGCTGGATCTTGGAAAGCCTGAGGTCCGATCATCGCGTCGAGGTGGACGGGGACGCGGTTGATGCCGCTGCCACCCGGGCGATCGACCTGAGTTTTACCCGAGATCCTTACGACCGGTTGATCGCCGCCCACGCCCTCTGCACCGGAGCGACGCTGCTCACCGCGGACGGGAACATCCTCCAGCACGTCTCGTGCGCCCGCTGGGGTTGACGTCCTACTTGTGCTTCTTCGAGTCGCGGGCCGCGCTGTCCGCCGCCGGAGCCACCTTGGCCTTCAAGTCCTTCGCGCGCAGCAGTTCGATGACCGGCGCGAAGTCTCCCTCGACCGCGACGCCCCAGCCCTTGCAGCGAAACGCCTCGGCGAGCAGCTTCTGGCCGGCCTCGCTCTTTCCCATCCGGCCGAAGGCGCCGAGCACATCGTTCACCCGCGGGCTGGGAAAGTCGGACGAGGCGGCGATGACCTCGTTGGGCAGATTGCCAGTCGAGCCGACGACCCGAAAGTCCGTAATCGGCGGAGCGTCCGCGCACCCATCGGCCTTCGCCGCCGCACCCTCGCTGCCTCCCGCGGCGAAGGTCGCCGCTACGTCGGCCTTCCCCTCGCGCACCGCCTTGCAGGCGCCCGGGTGGTCTCCGGCGAAGGACTCCGAGACGAAGAACTTGTCCGGGTCGTAGTTTTCTTTTCGCAGCAGCTCGCGGGGAAACAGGTAGCCCGAGGCCGACAGCTTGTTCACCCACACCACCCGCTTGCCCTTCAGGTCGGCCAGGGTCTTCAAGGGCGAGTCGGCCTTCACCGCAAACACCGAACGGTAGGTCAGCCCCCCATCGCCGCTGCGCATCGCTTTCGACAGCGCCTGGACGTAGGCGTTTTTCTGCGACGCGCGCACGAAGGCCAGCGGAGTAATCCAGGCGAGGTCGACCGTTCCGCTCGCCAGCGCGTCCGACAGCTCTTCATACCCGGGCAGGACCACCACGGTGACGGGGCTGCCCAGGGCCGTCGTCAGGTACGGCTCGATCAGCGCCTTGGCGTTCTGCGCCTGCTCGGGCCCATACGCGGGCGAAATGCCGAGCTTGAGCGGCTTTTTTTCTGCCGGCGTCGCTGCGAGGCCAGTGCAGCTGAAGGCAAGGACGACGGCGAGCACGGCGCGGGCGGTAGACATGGGGGGCCGTTTCTAGCGCAGCCCCTGCGGTCCCCCCGTCGTTTTCTTCCTCGGAAAAACCATCACACAGGCGTCGGGGTGCGGGCACACCAGGACGGTCAGGCTCGTGCCGGAAAGCTTGAGCGCCGGCCGGAACCAGGGCTCCTTGCGCAGGTCGTCATCGTTCGAGGCGAGCTCGGGCACCACCAGGTCGAGCTCCAGGTAGCCGCCATCGGTCACGTTCGAAAGCGCTGGTCCAAACGAGTACGGCTCGAAGCCTTCCAGCGGCGCCAGGTCGTTATGGAGCGCGCCGCCATACAGAATCAGCATCTTGTCCGGCAGACCGCCTTCCCCTTTCTCGCGCACCTCGAGCGCCTTCTCTTCGACCTTCTTTCGCACCAACAGCAGGCTCTTCTCGGCGTCGAGGCTGCCGTCTTTCTCGAGCATCGAACGGTACTCCTCGCAGTCGAGAATCAAGATGTGGTTCGCGATCCCCAGCGCGTACGTCGCGTCGAGCAGCGTGGTGATTTCGTCCTCGGTGGCCTTGGGCCTTTGGGTCACCTTCTTCACTGCGGTTACCGCGGCCTTCTCGATGTCTCCGCAGCGGCCATTGGTCATCCAGGTCTCGACCACCAGGGAAGTGGCCTTCCCTTTGAGCGCCGGGAGCAACTGCTGAGTGAAGCGGGACAGCGTGCTCTTCACTTTCGGCCCCCCTTCAAGCGGGTGGTACTCGCCGAGCGCCAGCACGACGGGCGCGCGCTCGAGGACGCGGTCGAACGCGGCGCGCGGAGTCTTGAACGCTTCACACCCGACGGGGCCGCACCAGGGGCCTGCATCGGGCACCGCGCTTAGAAGGCTGAGCGTGATGGGGAAAAAGGAAAGGAACACGGTCTCGACGTACATTGCGCGAAATGGAAAGCAAAGTGGTGGTCATCACCGGAGCGAGCTCAGGCATCGGCGCGGCCCTCGCGAGGCAACTGGGCAAAGAAGGGCACCGGCTGGTTCTGGCCGCGCGACGCGAGGGGCCTTTGAATGCAGTGGCGGCTGCGAGCGGGCAGGCGAAGGCGCTCGTCACCGACGTGACGGTGCGGGCGGACGTAGAGCAGCTGCGGGTCGAAGCGATCAAAGCCTTCGGGCAGATTGACGTCTGGGTGAACAACGCCGGGCGGGGCATCGGCAAGCGGGTCCTCGAGCTGAGCGACGATGACTTCGATCAGATGATGTCGGTCAACGTGAAGTCCGCGCTGTATGGGATTCAGGCGGTGGTCCCCCACTTTCTGCATCGGGGGGAAGGGCACCTGATCAACGTCTCGTCGTTCCTCGGGCGGGTGCCGCTGGCCAGCTACCGGTCGGCGTACAACGCGGCGAAGGCGGCGCTCAACTCGCTGACCGCGAACCTGCGCATGGATCTCGCGGCGAGCCACCCCAATGTGCACGTGTCGATCGTGATGCCCGGGCCGGTCTCGACCGAATTTTCCGGCTCGTCGCTGCATGGAACGCCGCAGCTGTCGCCCGCGCGAATGGTGGCTTCGCAGACGGCCGAAGAGGTGGCCGAGGTGATCGCCGGTTTGATCGAACAGCCGAGACCTGAGGTGTTCACCTCGCCGACGCTGAAGTCGATGGCGAAGAAGTACTACGAGGACATTCCGGGTTTCGAGGCGGGAATGGGGGCGTCGTCACTGAGCGCTCCGGATCTCGCCGGGCTGGCCGAACGAATGAAGAATCGGCAGTAGCCGCGCGAAGGTCAGCCCCTGCTGCTGTGGTGCGCGGGTCCAGGGGGGGACTGATGAAAATCGACGAAGGGGTCAGGCGGAAGGCGAAGCGGCAGTACGGGCTCATCAGTCGAGCTCAAGCGGTGGAACTCGGCTGCTCGTCGTCGGCGATCGACCGACGGCTGGGGTCGGGCGAGTGGGAGAAGATTTTCCCGAACGTGTATCGACTGGCGGGAGTGCCCGATTCTGCGCACCAGCGCGCGTTCGGCGCCTGCCTGGCGTTGGGCTCCAGCGCGGTGGCTTCGCACTCGACAGCGGCGTTTCTGTGGGGGCTGGACGGAACGGGAGCGCGCTTTCCAGAGCCGATTGAAGTGTCGGCGTCGCGAACGGTGAGGCGGAAGCTCGAAGGGGTGGTGGTTCACTACCCGAGGGACCTGGCGGCGGCGGGCAGGTCGCGTCGGCTGGAAATCCCGACGACGCACCTGGCGAGGACATTGGTGGATCTGGCGGCGCAGGGGGACGCGCGGCACGTCGAGCGGGCCTTTGATTCGGCGTGGCGCCTGCGACCGGGCCTTCCTCAGTGGATGGCGAAGTACGTGGCCGAGGTGGGAGCCCGAGGGAGGTCTGGGGTTCATCTGTTGCTGGCGATCGCACGCCGCAGGCAGGCGCGGCCGACGGACAGCGCGCACGAGGCCGACGTGTTGAGCAAGATTCGGCAGGCGCGGCTACCGGGGCCGACGTTGCAGCACGAAATCAGTGACGAACAAGGCTTCGTGGCGCGGGTCGACTTCGCGTGGGTAGCGCAGCGGGTGGTCCTGTTTGCCGACGGCTGGGGTCACCACCAGGGGCGGGAGTCGTTCGATCACGATCATGAACAGCGCGAGAGGTTGGCGGCGTGTGGCTGGACGTCGGTCGAGGTGTCGCCGCGCCTGGTGGAGGGCGGAAGCTGGTTGGCGGCGCTGACTCGGCATCTGAAGTCGAAGGGGGACGCGCCGAAAGCGAACCGCCCGGAAGTCCACGAAGCCCAGCGTTGCGGGCATTGAACGGGGAAAGAACTGCGCACTGGTGAGAGTTGCCCCCAGTGGTGCGGGATACCACCGGGGCGCGACGCTAAACGACACCAGTGGGGGTAACTCTCACCAGAACCCAGGAAAAGCCCTGTTCCCGCCAATGCCCAGGGGACAACAGAACCTTCGGCGACGCCTGTCCCAAGCTTCGCCGCGCGGCCAGACAAAAAGGTGACGACGCCCGCACCGAGTCGCACCCCGCCGTGGCCTGAAGCTCAGACGCGCTAAACGTCGGGCCGTCCATCGCCGCGGCGAGTCGGCCCGGGCACCTGGTACTTCTGCCCCTTGATCCGCTTCGCCGCCATGGTCCCGCGCCAGGCGAAGTAGGCCTTGTTGAACTTCAGAATCTCGCTCTTCTCGAAGTACGGATTCTTCGCGCCGGACAGGGCGACCAGCGCGAGCACCTGCTCGGCGACGCTGACCGGGCAGCCATTCATCCGCATCACGGTCTTGTTCCGCGCAGCCGCGAGCCTGGCGGTGGTGGAGACCATCTTCGCGTAGATGTCATCGTGCTTGGCCTGGTGCGGATTTCGGGTCTCGCGGGGCTGGTACACGCTCTGGATGTCGACCGACTCGCCGGCAATCTTCCCTTTCCATTGGGCGCAATCGCCGATGAAGACGACCTTCTCTCCGGGCCTGGCGTCGATTGCTCCTTCGTACTTCCCGAACACGATGTGGAGCCGGGGCATCTTGGTGTCGGTCTGGGCATCGAACAGCCGCAAGATCTCGATCGCTTCCTCGAGGGCGCCCGGGCAGCCGCCCCAGCAATACCCGGTGAGCTCTTTTTCGGGCGGAGGCCCGGCGTACGCGGTGATGTGAGTGCCTTCGAAGTATTTCTCGACCCGCACCAGGCCGACCTTGAACCCCTTCGCCCGGGCCTTCGCCTCGTCGAGGCTCACGTCTCCAGAAATCGCAATCTCCTTCAGGTCGATCGGGCCAAACCCCCGCTCGTGGGGCAGCCGCACGTGTTCGACATCGTGGGGGTCGACTCCGATGATCTGGCAGCACACCGCGTCGATCGCCGGCTGGTTGTTGCCGAGGATCAGCAGGTTGAGCCGGCGCGGAATCGGAGTCAGCATCCGCCCCTCGCCTGCGATGATCGCGTCGATGACGACCAGCCGCGGCTGCACCACGTACTGCAGGTCGGCGACTTTCTCGTTGAGCCGATGATCGTGATCGATCATCCGATGCCGGTCGTCCTGAATCCCGATGTAGTTCTTCATCGAGAAGGTCACCGTCGTCCACGGGTGGGACTTGAACTTCGGGCAGTTGACGAAGAAGTCGGCGCGCGCGACGGGCTCGGGAACGAAGATGAAGTCCCGCAGCCTTCCGGGGTGGGTGAGGGGAATCTCGACCTGCTGTTCCTCTTCGAAGCAATACCGCTTCACGCCCTGCCGTTGGAGCATCGGGTCGTAGCCGGCGTTCGAGAACGCGTACCGGGTGGGAATGGTGATCCCGCAGCGCTCTCCGACGGCGAGCTCATCGAGGGGGTCCGAGCGATCTTTGATCGCCATCAGCACGCCCTCGACGACTTCCGGCCGGGTGTAGGCGTGCTCGAACAGCGGCCCGGACGACACCACGTTGGGCTTCACCAGCGTCCGGCCGAAGGGCTTGACGCCCAGCTCGTCCATTCCCTCGCGCACCAACCGGCGAATGAATTGAGCGTCGTACTCCGGACAATTGCGGAGGATGACTCTCGGCGCGGTCGCGGTCGGTTTCATGGGCCGGGACATTACTCCTGCGGGTGTACGCTGCGCGTCCATGAGCAATCCGGCGACGGGCGATGTGACGTTCGATACCGAAGTGGTGAAGCTGCTGCTGCAGGTCGCGTGGGCGGACGACGAAGTCAGCGCGCGCGAGCGAGCGATGATCTTCGGCCTGGCGCGCAGCTGGTTCGTGCCCGAGCCCGAGCTCAAAGTGTTGCTGCAGCGATTGGATCAAGGACAGCCGCTGCCGCAGCCGAACCTGAAGCTGCTGCGCACCCGCGTCGATGACGTGATGGAAGCGGTGCGGGGCGTGGTGCTCAGCGACGGCAAGGTCGCGGAGGAAGAGTCCGCGATGATTCAGCAGATTCTCGAGCTGCTCAAAGGCTGATTTTAGCTGCGCAGGACGGTCGCGAGGCCGAAGTGGGGGAACAGCTTCGGCTCGAGGAATGAGGTGATTTCGACGACCCGTCCTCCGACGCACTCGACGACCTGCAGCGCGTTGGGGCGGAACTCGCCGCCGGCCGAGTCTTTCTTGTAGATCGCAAAAGCGCCCTGGCCATTGGCGCGAATGGGCAGTGCTTTGTAGAGCCCCCTGGCCGCGGGGGTGAGGGCCACGGTGCCGAGGGCAGAGCCGATCGATTGGGCGCCTTTGAACCAGGCTTCGAAGGGCGGCATCGACATCACCGCGTCCTCGTGGAGCAGGGGAACCAGCGCGGGGACATCGGTGCTTTCCCAGGCCTGCTGGTAGCGGGCGAGCAGCGCCTGGGTCGCTTCGTCTTCCATCGCGGCCGCCCGTTCTTTGCGCGACTTGTCGCCGCGGGACAGGGTCTCTCTCGCGCGCTGAAGGGCGCTGGTGACGGCGGGCAAGGCCAGCTGCAGCAGGTCGGCGCAGTCCGCTGCGGCCCAACCGAGGACGTCTCTGAGAATGACTCCGGCGCGCTGCTTCGCCGGCAGTTGCTGAAGTGCGGCGAGGAACGACAGCGCGACGGATTCCCGAGCGGTGTACCGGGCGTCAGGCGAGCGGGCCGCCTCGACGAGGATGTCTTCCGGAGCGGGCTCGACCCACAGCGCCTCGGCGCGCGGGGTCAAGGGAGTTCCAGGCTCGGTGGGGCGGCCGAAGCCGACCGGCAGGGCGCGGGTCTTTCGTGAGTCGACGGCATCGAGACACGCCGAGGTCGTCACCTTGTAAAGCCAGACGCGCACGCTGGGCCCTTCGAAGGCATTGATGCTCCGCCAGGCCTTGGCGAGGCTTCCCTGAAGCAGGTCTTCGGCGTCGCGAATCGAGCCCGACATCCGGTAGCAATGGGCCTTCAACTCACGACGGTAAGGCTCGACCAGACGGTCGAATGCTGAGCGATCTCCAGCTCGTGCAGCCGCCACGCTTTCGGTTTCGGGAATCATTCGCGCACCTTTACCCCAAAACTCAAACCCGGTCGGCCGCAGCCTTCGGTCGTCTCGCGTCGAGGATTCAGTAAACGGCTGCCGGCATCGGCGCCCCCCTTCCGGCTTTTCGCTGGTGGCCGCTGCTGGATCCAGGGGGGAAGTCCACCCGCATGCGGCATGGGACGCCCCCTTTCCCCCCTCGAAGGACGCAGCGCGGCTCGGCAGCAGGGGTAAGACGCCCTCGGTCGGAGTTGCGGGCACTGACGGGTTGGTAGGACCTTGGAATACGCCCTTTCGGGGCTGCGGCGGCGCGAACTGGTGAGAACTACCCCCAGTGGTGTGGATTACCACTGCATTTCGACGGTGGCTGACACCACCGGGGGTGGTTCTCACCAGTGAGGGAAGAGAAGGCAGCCTGAAGCGCACGCAGACCGAGGCTGAGGCACCCAGAGGGGACAGCCCTTTTTCCGCCAATGCCCAACGAAGATCCAAAAATTCGCCGACGCTCGGCTTCGGCAGGAAACCTGGCTCTACGGCAGGTTCGACTTCAGGTCTTTGAGCACGCGCCTGCCCTCGACGAAGCCGTCCCACTTCGGGTCAACGCCTTTCCTCTTCGCAGTCGCAAGCCAGCGGGTGAGGGCGGGAATCAGCTGGGTCGAACCCGACACGGCGCAGGCCTCGAGCAGCAGGTCCCAATGGGCGACGCGGGGGGCCACGAGCAGGCGTTCGAGCACGGCGGCGGCGCGGGGGTCGGCACATTTGGCGAGCACGGCGAGGCCAATCTCGTCGTCCCACGAGCGACCGAGGTCGTCTTTCGCCGCCGCGCAGCGATCGA
>JAYVCD010000268.1:0-9355 GCA_043750125.1 Archangiaceae bacterium
TGCTGCGGTTCTCGGCGTCCCATCGACATCTTCTCGACCTACCGCCTCTCCATCGATCCGTCGATCCCCCTCGGGCGATTACTTCAACGGGCTGCTAGCCTTCGCCACGCCATGACCGAACGCCTGTACCGCCTGGCCGATTCGACCGCTGCCGAGCCGTTGATCAACCGCTGGTACGCGACGGCGTTTCGAATCTCGCCGGTGACGGCCAGCTTGATGCTTCCATCGCAGCTCGAGGTGCTCCGCGCCTACCTCGCCGGCCCCCAGGCAAGCTTCGACGCGGCGCACAACCCGGCGTTCGCGGGAGCGGCCTTCGTCGACGTGCCCCCCCAGCATGCTGGCCAGGTGCGCGAGCTGCTCGAGCGGTCCGAGCGTGAGCTTGCAGATCAGATCCTGCTCGGGCGGACGATTCTCGAATATTCGAAAGCGTTGGTGGACCAGGCAAAGGGTCAGAGCCTCGAGCCCTTCTACTCGTTGTTGCCCGCGGCGCTGAGAGGCCGGGTCGAGCTGGTCTACGACTACCAGGGGCGCCCGTCGGTGCGTCTGCTCGAAGGGATGTTCTACCGAAGCGGCTATGCGAAGCGTGCTCTGCAATCATTTTGCCTCTCGCGAATCGAGCGCGACGGGGCGCGACCTTTTGTGATCAGCACTCCGCGGGTGCGGCTGCCCGACCGATTCGAATGGGACGTGCCGTTCGACGACCCGCGGGTCAATGCGCTTTTTCAGCTCGACGTAAAACCGGCGCCGCTCGAACGCGTACGCGAGCTGCTCGGGGGAAAGGAAGACGCGCAGCTGCTGCCCCTGCTCTCAGCGGGGCCGGTTGAACCCAGGCCGCGGTGGAACGAGCCCCGGGTGCGGGTGCGGTACTTCGGGCACGCCTGCGTCTTGTTCGAGTGGAACGGGATTTCGATTCTCACCGACCCGAACATCGCAACCCGGCCCACCTCGGGAGGAGTGGATCGCCTCTCGTACGGCGATCTTCCCGAGACGATCGACTTCGCGCTGGTCACCCACCTGCATCACGATCACTATGTGTCCGAGACGTTGCTTCGGCTTCGCCACCGGATCGGGTGCCTGGTGGTCCCGCGTGCCTCGGGAATGCTCGCCGGAGACATTTCACTGCAGCTGGCGTCGAAGGCAATCGGGTTCAAGAACGTGGTCGAGCTGGGCGAGCTCGATTCGATTTCGCTGCCCGGAGATGCCGAGATCATCGCGGCCCCCTTCCTCGGCGAGCATGGCGACCTGGCCCACGCGAAGAGCGCTTACGTGGTGCGGTTCGGAACCGAGCAGATTCTGATCGCTGCCGATTCGGCGTGCCTCGACGAGACGCTCTACGACCACCTGCGGAGCGCATTGGGGCCCATTCAAACGGTCTTTCTGGGCACTGAGTGCGTGGGCGCGCCTTTGTCGTGGCTCATCGAGTGGCTCTTCCCCCACAAGCCCGAGCGGTCGCAGGAACTGGGGCGGCGACACCACGGGGCGGACGCCGCGGGTGCAATGAACCTCTTGCGGCGAGTGGGCGCAAAGCGAGTCTACCACTACGCAATGGGACAAGAGCCGTGGCTCACCCACCTGGGGCTCGGGCTGTCAGACGAGTCGCCGCAGATGCGCGAGGGCGACTTGATGCTGGCTCAGGCTCGGCGCGCGGGCTTCGAGGTGGCCCAGCGACTGTTTGGGCGGGCCGAATTCCTGCTGGGTGAAGTTGCTGCGGCCCGAACGTCCCTCGAAAACGACCAATTCTCCTTCGACTGACCCCGCCGCTGCCGGGTAGATTGACCCGACATGAAGCAAGCGTTGGCCGTCGGTTCGAATGCGGTGGTGAACTCGTTCAACGAATGGGACCCGCTTGAAGAGGTCATCGTTGGAATTCTCGACGGCGAGGCGATCATGCCGTGGGACGTGGAGTTCGCTGCGATCCTCCCCGATGAAGTCTACGAATCGGCCAAGCCGTACCACACCCAAATGGGGGGCAAAGCCTTCAAGGCATCCCAGCTGGGGCCCGCCCAGAAGGAGCTCGACGCGTTCGTCCACGTCCTCGAGTCCGAAGGGGTCACCGTGCGGCGGCCTGACCCCATCGATCACGCCCAGTCGTTCAAGACGCCTGACTTCGAATCGGTCAGCGGCCACGGGCAATACAACCCCCGCGACGTGATCACGGTGATCGGCAACGAGATCATCGAATCGTCAATGGGGTGGCGAACCCGATTCTTCGAGTACCGGGCTTATCGACGCCTGGTGAAGGAATACTTCAAGCAGGGTGCAAAGTGGACGGCGGCTCCGAAAGCTCAAATGTCGCAAGAGCTGTTCAGGCAAAACCACAAACGGGACCCTGTGGAATGGGAATGGGTGACCACCGAGTTCGAGCCGGTGTTCGACGCGGCTGACATCATCCGATGCGGCAAAGACTTGTTCTTTCAGCGCAGCCACGCCTCGAACGAGTTTGCGATCGAATGGCTGCAGCGGCATCTGGGCGACACCTACCGGGTCCACCACGTCGAGTTCGATGACTACCGGGCGCACCACATCGACGCGACCTTCTTCCCGCTCGCCCCCGGCAAGGTGCTGGTGAATCCTGATCGGCCGTTGAAGACCCAACCGGTGCTCGACCTGTTCAAGAAAGCGGGCTGGGACCTGCTGATGATGCCGCGCACGACCTACCCCAGAAACCTGCCCTCGTTCAGAAGCTTCGAGTGGCTGATCATGAACGTGCTCAACCTCGATGAGCAGCGGGTGATCGTCGAGAAAGAAGAAGAACCTTTCATCCGGGCGCTGAAAGACTGGGGCTTCAAGCCGATTCCCGTCGCGTACCGCAATTGCTACAAACACGGCGGAAGCTTCCACTGCTCGACCGTCGACATTCGGCGTCGAGGCGGGTTGCAGTCCTACTTTTGACAGACAGCGATCGAGAATTTTGGCGGGTGACGCTGGCCGGGCTTTCGCCCACCGGGTTGCCACCGGACCGCGACCGGTCGGCCGGCCCGCGGGGGGCGCCAGAGACCTGGGCGATCGAATTCGACGCGCGTACGGTCGACCGACTGCACAAGGTGGCGAAGCAATCGGCGCTGCTGACGTATGCGGCGGTGCTGGCGGCAGTGAAGGTCTGCCTCTTCAAGGCCTCGGGCCAGGGACTGCAGGTGATTGGAAGCCCGCCGCGCAGCATCGGCGCGGGGACGGCGGGCGCACTGCCGATCGTCGTCGAGCTGGGTGATCAGACGACGGTCAAAGAGCTGTTGCTCCAGGTGCGCAAGAGCCTGACCGAAGCGTACGATCGGCAAGCCTGTTCCTTTCCCGAGCTGCTGAGCGCTTCGGGGCGTGAGCCGCAAAGCCACCGCTGCCCGCTGTTCGACGTAGCCGTGGTCCTCGAAGGCTTTCACGACCCGCTGTTCGAAGCAGGCCAGGACGTGACTGTGTTCCTGCGCCGAGGCGAAGGCACGCTCGTCGGGTGGCTCGAATACGACCCGACGTTGTTCGAGCGGAACACGATCGTGCGTTGGGCAAACGCGCTCGTCCACGTGCTCGGCGCGTTGCTCGAGCACCCCGATGCCAGGCTGGGCCAGGTGGATCTGGTGCCCCCCGCTGATCGCCACCAGTTGCGGGTTCACTGGAATGACACCCGGGTTGAACATTCGACTCGCTGCGCCCACGAGCTGTTCGAGGCGCAGGTCGACAAAACTCCCGAGGCGGTCGCGATCGTTTTTGGCGATGCGCAGCTGACGTACCGTGAGCTCGACCAGCGCTCGAACCGGCTTTCGCACCACCTGATCGCACTTGGCGTCGGACCCGAGAACCTGGTGGGGATCGCCGTCGAGAGATCCCTGCAGATGGTGGTTTCTTTGCTGGGAATCTGGAAGGCGGGGGGAGCCTATCTGCCGCTCGACGTGAGCTACCCCCAAGACCGTCTCGCGTTCATGATCGACGACGCCCGGCCGAGGGTGCTGTTGAGCCAGGCGCGGTGGGGCTCACAGCTGCCCCAGAAGTCCAGCTCGGGCCCAACGATGGTGCTGCTCGATGAAATCACGGCTGCGCTCGACGCCCAAAGTGCCCTACGCCCCGACCGAACGGTGAACGCCAATAACCTGGCCTACGTCATCTACACCTCGGGTTCGACGGGGCGGCCCAAGGGGGTCGGGGTCGAGCATCGAGGCCTCGGCAACCTGGCGGCCGGTCAGGCGAAGGCCTTTGGCCTCGAGCCCGGCAGCCGAGAGCTGCAGTTCGCCGCTTTCTCGTTCGATGCTTCGGTGGCCGAGGTGGTCACGGCGCTGCTGTCAGGGGCCCAGCTGCACCTGCTGCGTCAAGAAGAGCTGACCGGAGAGGCGCTGATCGCCCGCCTGAAGCACGACCGGATCACGGTGGTGACGCTGCCCCCTTCGCTGCAGGCGACCCTGCCCGAGGCCGAGCTTCCCGATCTGAAGACGATCGTATCGGCGGGCGAGGCGTGCTCGGCGCAACAAGTGGCCCGGTGGGGACGCGGCCGCCGGTACATCAACGCTTATGGGCCGACCGAGACCACGGTGTGCGCGGCGCTTGGGGAATGTCGGCCAGACACAAAGCGGCCCACGCTCGGCAGGCCCTTCGCAAACACCCAGGCCTACGTGCTCGACCCCCAGCTGAAGCTGGTTCCCCTCGGGTGGACGGGGGAGCTCTACCTGGGAGGAATAGGGCTCGCCCGCGGCTACCTTCGTCAGCCTGATTTGACCGCCGATCGATTTGTGCCCAATCCGTACGGTGAGGCCGGCACCCGTCTCTACCGGACCGGAGATCGCGTTCGTTGGACCGACGGCGGCGAGCTCGACTTCGCAGGGCGCGTCGACGACCAGGTGAAGGTGCGCGGGTTTCGGGTCGAGCTGGGAGAAATCGAGGCGACGATCGTTCAGCACCCTTCGGTGAGTGAGGCCGCGGTGGTGGCCCGGAACGAAACCGGTGACACGCGCTTGATCGCCTATGTGGTGCGCGCGCCCCGTGGAACGCCCGACCCTTCTGAGGAAGCGGCGTACCTCACGACCTGGCGGCAGCAACGCGAAGAGATCATTCGCAGCGCGGGCCCCGTCGCCGACCCGGCCTTCAATGTCACCGGCTGGAACTCGAGCTACACCGGGCAACCGCTGCCGGCCGATGAGATGCGGGCCTGGCTCGAGCACACGGCCCAGAAGCTGTGCGCGTTGAAACCCAGGCGCGTGCTGGAAGTCGGCTGCGACGTAGGTCTGTTGACCTTGCAGCTCTCGCCTGGCTGCGAGCGCTACGTCGCGACCGACAGCTCTGCCGTCGCGCTCGAGGCCCTGCGGGGACAGCTGAAAGATCGACCGGTGTCCCTGATCGAACGCGAGGCCGATGATTTTTCGAAGCTCGAGCCGGGGTCGTTCGACCTCGTCGTTCTCAACGAGGCCGTTCATTACCCGAGCATCGAATACCTGCTGCGGGTGCTCGAGGGTGCGGCGCGGGTCCTGGCTCCCGGGGGGGCCATCTTCCTGAGCGACCTGCGAAACCTGCGCAATGTGCGGGCCCTCTACGCCTCGGTAGAGCTCGCGCGGGCCTCCGACGCCCTGTCCACCGAGCAGCTGCGCCACCGCATCGACCAGCGCGCCGCGCAGGAAGCAGAGTTGATCCTCGACCCCGACTTCTTTCTTCTTGTCGGCAAATCGATTGGCGTGGCCGTCGCCGAAATCGAGCTCAAGCGCGAGCGTCACCGCAACGAGCTGGTCCGCTATCGGTACGACGTCTTGCTTCGCCTCGGATCGCCGGTCTGCGCGACGCCACCGGCGCGGGTGATCGACTGGCAAGCGCGGTCTACGACGTTGGGGGACGTGCGCCGCATTTTGGCAGACGAAAGTCCCGACCGGCTTCGAGTGACCAAAGTCCCCAACGTGCGGCTGGTGGCCGACGTGGGCGCGCTTCGAAAGATCGACGGGCCGCTGGTCCCTGCGACCGTCGCAGAGCTGCGAGCCTCGTTGGCCGGCGACGCGGGAATCGAGCCCGAGGCGCTGTGGGCTCTGGGGTCCGATGGCCGGTACGAGGTCGCGGTCACCTGGTGTGCCGAAGCTGAAGACTGCTGCGACCTTTTATTGCGCCGCCGAGCCGACCCGCCGCCCCCCTGGCCCGATCGCGTTCCGCTCGAGCGGCCCTGGAACCAGCTGGCCAACCAGCCGCTGAACGGAATGGAGGAACGGGAACGCATTCCCCGTCTCAGGGCATTCCTCGCCACCCGATTGCCCGACCACATGATGCCTTCGGCGTTCGTATTGCTTCGGACTTTGCCGGTGTCCCCCAGTGGGAAAGTCGACCGTCGTGCGCTTCCTGCGCCCGACACGATCCGGCCGGAACTGGAAAGGAATTTTGCCGCCCCCCGGACCGCCGTCGAGCGCGTCATCGCCACGCTCTGGCAAGAGATGCTCGGGCTCGAGAAAATTGGCATTCACGACAACTTCTTCGACATCGGAGGTCACTCGCTGCTGGCCACCCAGATCGCCGTCCGGTTGCCCGAGCTGCTGCAGGTGACTGTTTCGCTTGAGACGCTGTTCGACGCGCCAACGGTCGCCACCCTGGCCGAACGACTGACCCTGGACCCAATCGACGGCCCCCGCATCGAGACCACCGCGCGGATCCTGCTCGAAGTCGCTCAGCTCCCGGATGACGCGGCACCGGTGAACCCATGAGCAGCCGCCTGTCTGATCTCTCGCCCCAGAAAAAAGCCCTCTTCGAGCGTTTGCTCAAGGAGCAAGGCGTTCAGCAGGTCGCAGCCGAGCGCATCCCGCGCCGCGAAAGCGTGGGCCCCGCACCGCTCTCGTTCGCGCAGACCGGACTGTGGTTCCTCGAGCAGTACCAGGCGGGTGAGGGGACCCCTGCCTACAACGAATGCGGAGCGATTCATCTCGCCGGCCCTCTAAACCCCGTCGCGCTCGAGCAGGCCTTGTCCGAGCTGATTTCGCGTCACGAAATTCTGCGGACCACGTTTTCGGAAACCGACGGCGTCCCGACGCAAGTGGTGGGGCCCCCGGTTGCAGTGTTATTGCCTGTCATCGACCGCGAGACGGTGCCACTGGGCGGACGGCTGGCCGCGCTCGACCTGATGGCGAAACAGGCAGCGCGCGAACCGCTCGATTTTGGGCGCGGGCCCCTGGTCCACTTTCAGCTGGTCCGGTTCGCGAAGGAAGCCCACACGCTGCTGCTCACGCTTCATCACATCGTGCATGACGGCTGGTCCTTCGAGGTCATCCTCAGAGAGCTGGCGGTTGGCTACGCGGCCTTCTGTCAGGGAAAGCAGCCCTCGCTGCCCGAGCTGCCGATTCAGTACGCCGACTTCGCCCAGTGGCAGCGGACCTGGTTCAGCGGGCAAGTGGCCGAGCAACAGCGGACCTATTGGAAGAAGCAACTGGGGGGCAGCCTGCCCGCGCTCGAGCTGCCGACCGATCGGCCCCGGCCCGCGACCCCGAGCTATCGCGGCGCCCACGAGCGCATCAGCCTGCCCCGATCGCTCGTCAACCCGCTTCGCGTGCTGGGGCAGGGCGAGAAGGCGACCCAGTTCATGGTGCTGTTCGCCGCGTTCGTGGCGCTGCTGCATCGATACACCGGGCAGACGGACATCGTGGTCGGCACGCCCAACGCCAACCGCAATCGGAAAGAGCTCGAGGGAATGGTCGGCTTCGTTCTCAATACGCTGGTGCTGCGTACCGACGCGAGCGCAGACCCGACGTTTCGCCAGCTGCTTCGGAAAGTGCGTGAGGCCTCGTTGGCCGCTGACGCACACCAGGACATGCCGTTCGAGAAGCTCGTCGAGGCGCTGCAGCCCCGGCGAGACCCGAGCCGCAACCCGCTGTTTCAGGTTCTGTTCGCGGCCCAGCGGCCCCTGCCCGCGCAGCAGGCGGCGGGGGTGACCTTTTCCACCGAGTCGCTGGACACGGGCGCTGCCAAGTTTGATCTCGATGTGATCATCGAAGAGCAGTCCGACGCCGACGACCTCGTCGTGTTGTTGGGCTACGCGACGGACCTGTTCGATGCTTCGACGGCGGCGCGAATGGCGCTCCACTACCGGTCCTTGCTTGAAGAGATCGCCGCCGCCCCCGATCGGCGCATTTCGGCGCTCTCGATGCTCACCGCGCCCGAGCGGCAGCAGCTGCTGGTCGGTTGGAACGGAAGCCCCCTCGACTACCCAGCCGCGGGCTGCCTTCACCCGCTGATCGAAGAGCAGGTGGATCGCACTCCCGATGCAGTAGCGGCGATCTTTGGCGGCGAGTCATTGACCTACCGCGAGCTCGATGTCCGTGCGAATCAGGAGGCCAACTACCTCGTCTCGATCGGGGTTGGGCCGGACGAACCGGTTGGAATCTGCATGCCCCGCTCGCTCGAGATGCTGGTGAGCGTGCTCGCGATCATGAAGGCGGGCGGCGCCTACGTCCCTCTGGATGCAGATCATCCTCCCGACCGCCTCGTCGCGATCCTCGAAGAGCTCAAGCCGAAGGTGGTGATCAGCGCAGGACGGTTCGAGCTGCCCCCTGAAGCTCCCCCGACCCAGTGGGTCCGGCTCGAGCTGGTGCGAGAAGGAATTGCCGCGTGCAGCGCGACCCGGCCCCGCAGCGGCGTCAGCCCGGACCACCTGCTGCACGTGATCTTCACTTCCGGGTCGACCGGCCGTCCCAAAGGCGTGTGCATGACCCATCGGCCGATGGTCAACCTGTTCGGTTGGCAGCGCCGGAATCTCCACGAGCGTGAGGGGACACGCACGATGCAGTTCACCACCCTCGGCTTCGACGTAGCGATTCAGGAAATCGCTTCGGCGTTGATGACCGGTGGGATGATCGTCCTGTGTCCCGACGAGCTGCCGCGCGCAATCGACGAGCTGCCACAGTTCCTGGTCGAGCAGCGCATCGAGCGGCTCTACGTCTCGCCGGTCACCCTGGCCCAGCTGGCCGAGACGTGCGTCGTCCACGGGCGGCCGCTGCCACGCTTTCTGCGCGAGGTGGTCACCGCGGGCGAGCAGCTTCGAATCACTCCGGCGATCGCCGAGCTCTTCACCCGCCTTCCCGAATGCGCGCTGTGGAATCAATATGGCGCGACGGAAACGCACACCGTGCTGTTCCATCGGCTCGAGGGGCCCCCTTCCGACTGGCCGCATCTGCCTCCGCTGGGCCGTCAGCTCTACAACACCCGGCTCTACGTTCTGGGGCCCTCGGGCCAACCCGTTCCGGTCGGTGTTTCTGGCGAGCTGTTCATCGGCGGGCCCAGGGGAATCGGCCGTGGGTACCTGGGCCGGCCGGATCTCACCGCGGAGAGATTCTTGCCTGATCCCTTCGCCACCAGTCCCGGCGCCCGCATGTATTGGACCGGCGATTGTGTCCGCTGGCGGCCCGACGGGACCCTCGAG
>JAYVCD010000269.1:0-6256 GCA_043750125.1 Archangiaceae bacterium
TCGAGCTGATCTCTGGCAATGTCGCCACGGGTGAGGCGACCCGGGCGCTGATCGACGCCGGAGTCGACGCGGTGAAGGTCGGCATCGGCCCCGGCAGCATCTGCACCACCCGCGTCGTCGCCGGAGTCGGAGTTCCCCAGGTCACGGCGATCGACGAGTGCGCCCGCGCGGCCGACACCAGCGGGGTGCCGATCATCGGCGATGGAGGGATCAAGTTCTCGGGCGACGTGGTGAAGGCGATCGCCGCTGGAGCGAGCACGGTGATGATCGGCTCGCTCTTCGCGGGCACCGAGGAAGCGCCGGGCGAGACGATTCTGTACCAGGGCCGCACCTACAAGGCCTACCGGGGCATGGGTTCGCTGGGCGCGATGCGCGAAGGCAGCAAGGACCGCTATTTCCAGGGCGGGGTGGAAGAGCCGGGCAAGCTCGTTCCCGAAGGCATCGAGGGTCGCGTTCCGTTCAAGGGCACCGTGGCGATGAATGTCTTTCAGCTGCTGGGCGGGCTGCGCAGCGGCATGGGCTACACCGGCTCAGAGACGATCGAGGCTCTGCGGACTCAGGCCAGGTTCGTTCAGATCACCGCCGCCGGGCTCAAAGAGAGCCACGTGCACGATGTGATCATCACCGAGGAAGCTCCGAACTACCGGATGGAGTGAAAGGTACGAAAAGATTGCAGCCCCTGGCGCAACGGGTGCCTTTGGATCTCGCCTGAGGCGAACTGGCACTCCAGAAGGGTCCGGGCGAACAAGCGCTGAAGGCTAGAACTCGCTGGCGCAGCAGATGCACGAAGGGGTTTCGTGAGCGCTCTGATCGTGTCCGTGGCGTTGGTTCTGGCGGTGGGGCTCTTGATGCGGGCGATCTTCAGCCGGCCAAGAAGAAAGCGAAATCCGCACTGGAGCGGTGGGCTGCTCGCGTCGGATCACCGGTCGTTCGAGACGATCTCCAAACAGCACCAGCGCGCCCCTTAGAGCTACTTGGTTTTCTTACGGGGCTCCGCCTTCACTTCGACCTTCTTTTCGGCATTGCTGACCCGGTTGAGCAGCGACTCGCGGTCATCGGGGTTCAACGTCTCGATCGCCTGCTTCAGAGTCCCGAAATCGAGGCGGGCGACGGTGACGGTCGCTCCACCCTTGATTTCCTGCACCGTGGGGACATCGACCAGCTCGCGAATGTAGCGCTCGAACTCGAGTCGAATGTCGGCCACCTGTTGAATGCACTGGTCCTTGGCCGAGATCAGCTCCTGGCTTCCTTCTTGGTAGGCGAGGTCGGGGTTGCGGCTCATCGCCTCGTCGAACTTCGCGCTGCGCCCTTTGAGCGACTCGTAGAGCTCGATGTAGTCGTTGACCCGTTCGGTCTCGGGCTTGTTTTCGTTGCGCGCCTTGGTGAGGTTGGCCGCGGTGTCGTCGCACTTGATCTTCTGAAGTTCTTTCGCCCCGAGCGCCTCTTTGAAGTCGACCTTGGTGGTGTCGCGCTCGAGCCGTTCGTCCGAGCTGACTTCCTTCACACAGCCTGTCGTGCACAAGGCGAATGCAGACGCGGCCACCAGCAAGCGCTTATTCATTGGCGCGAAAGTGTCGTAGCGCTATGGCCTTGTGTCAACGCATCAGTCGGAAGGAAACCCCATGGCCTTGACGCAAGAAAAGGTGCTGATCCTCGACTTCGGCAGCCAATACACCCAGCTGATTGCGCGCCGGGTTCGAGAGCTCGGAGTCTATTGCGAGATCCACCGCCCCGATCTGTCGGCGCTCGAGTTGCGGGCTTACGGCGCGAAGGGAATCATCCTCTCGGGCAGCCCCCACTCGGTCGAGGCGCCGGGCTCGCCCCGCTGCGATCCGGAAGTCTTCGAGCTGGGCGTTCCGGTGCTCGGCATCTGCTACGGCCTGCAGCTGATCGCGAAGATGCTCGGCGGCCGGGTCGACAAGAGCGCCCACCGCGAGTACGGCCCGGCCGACGTGGAAGTCACCCAGAGCCTGGGGCCGTTCGCGAGCTTCAAGAAAGGCGAGCTGCTCAAAGTGTGGATGAGCCACGGCGATCGGGTCGAGGAGCTGCCTCCGGGCTTCTTTCCGATCGGCCGCACCCCTTCGGCCCCCTTCGCCGCGGCGGCGCACGAGGACAAGCCGATCTTCGGGCTGCAGTTTCACCCCGAGGTGATTCACACCGAGCAGGGCCGCGCGATGCTGCAGTCGTTCCTCTTCACCACCTGCCAGTTCAGCGGCACGTGGACGATGAAGGGCTTCGCGAAGGAAGAAGAGCTGCGAATCCGCGCCCAGGTCGGGGAGGGCAGGGTGATCTGCGGGCTCTCAGGAGGCGTCGACAGCTCGGTCGCGGCAGTGCTGATTCACAACGCGATTGGCGATCGGCTGCAGTGCATCTTCGTCGACAACGGGCTGTTGCGAGAGGGCGAGCGGGAGCAGGTCGAGGCGCTCTTCAAGGGCCGGTTCCACATTCCCCTGATCACGATCGATGCCCGCGCCCGCTTCCTCGCGGCGCTCAAGGGCGTCGTCGACCCCGAGGCCAAGCGAAAGGCGATCGGCTACGAGTTCATCAAGGTGTTCGAAGAGGCGGCGCTGAAGGTCGACGACGCCCGGTTCCTCGCCCAGGGCACGCTCTACCCCGACGTGATCGAGTCGGTATCGACCAAGGGCCCCTCGGCGATGATCAAGAGCCACCACAACGTCGGCGGGCTGCCCGAGAAGATGCACCTGAAGCTGGTCGAGCCGCTGCGCGAGCTGTTCAAGGACGAGGTCCGCGTCCTGGGCAAAGAGCTGGGCTTGCCCGACGAGATGGTCGGCCGTCAGCCGTTTCCGGGCCCGGGCCTGGCGATTCGGGTGATCAGCGACATCACCGAAGAACGGCTCGCCGTGGTCCGCAAGGCCGACGTGATCGTGCAGCAAGAGATCAAAGCGGCCGGGCTCTACAACCAGCTGTGGCAGGCGTTCGCGGTGCTGCTGCCGGTGCAGAGCGTCGGAGTGATGGGTGACGAGCGCACCTACGAGAACGTCTGCGCGCTGCGGGCGGTCACCAGCGTCGATGGAATGACCGCCGACTGGGCGCGCCTTCCGTACGACGTGCTGGGAAGGATCAGCAGTCGGATCATCAACGAGGTCCGGGGAATCAACCGGGTGGTCTACGACATCTCATCGAAGCCGCCCGCTACGATCGAGTGGGAATGATCCCTTGCGGAACTGACCGGGTGAACAACTGATCTCTTTCTTGAAGGCGTTGATGAAGTTGGACAGGTCGCCGAAGCCCACGTCGTAGGCGATGTCGGTCACCGGGCGGTCGGTGTCCATCAGGAAAGTGAAAGGGGCTCAAGCCCACCGAACGCGCGATGTCGAGCATCGACCCGCGCATTCGACCTACCGATTTTCAGCGCCCGTGGGCAACCAACGCGTCTTCGGCTACCCCGGGGGCGACGTGGTGACCATCAGAGAACCGGAGCGAGCGACTCGAGGTGCGCTGAACTTCAGTCGGGATTCAGCCCGTCGTGCTCGCGTCCCACCCGAGGTTATGCCGCTGCGGGGGGCGCAGAATGCGTCCGAAGTTCTCGAGCAAGATGAACTCTCGCCCCCGGGCGATGATTTCTCGCTTCTGAACCGCAGCGACCACGTCCAGCGTGCCGTCGATCAGCTGCTCGAAGCTTCCCCGGGTGAAGGTCAGCTTCAGTCCCGCCGTGGGCTCTAGCCCCACCGCGATCGGTTCCTCGGTCCCGAAGGTGAAAGACCACTGTCCGACCTCGGTGATGTCGAACGAGACGCAGCCTTCCTGCTCGAGGAAGCTGTCGAACTGCTTGACCACCAGCCCCGGCAGGATCTTTTCGAAAAATCGAACGATCGAATCGGCCACGGCTCTTCTGCCGCCTACTTCCCGCCGGACTTCGGCACGCTCACCCCGGGCTTGAGCTCCGCGATCAGCCGCTTGGCGTTGTAAACCTTCTCGAGCGACTCGATCAGCGCCGCGCTGTGCACCGCCACCGTGCGATTGACCGCCTCGTCAAAGCCGTACTCGCCGCCGAGCGACTGGATGTTGCCGTCGAACACCAGGCCCACCACTTCGCCTTCCTTGTTCACCATTGGCGATCCGGAATTGCCGCCGATGATGTCGTTGGTGGTGGCGAGGTTGAAGGGGGTCTCGAGCGCCACCTTGCTCTTCGCGTCGAGCCAGGACTTCGGCAGCGCAAAAGGCCAGCGACCGGTGGCGCGCTCGTAAGCGCCGGCGAGGGTCGTCAACGGCTTGACCTCGACTCCGCCTTCCGTCCAACCCTTCACGGCTCCGTACGAGAGGCGAAGGGTGAAGGTCGCGTCGGGGTAGGTGCTCTTTCCAAACACCCCGAAGTACGCCTTCGCCAGCTGCTCGCCCTGCTTCTTCGAGGGGCCCTCGACCTCGTCTTCCCACTTCTTGCGCTCGAGGCGCGCGGCGGGATCGAGCGCCTTCGCAAGGAGGATCATCGGATCTTTCGAGGCGTCGATCTTGTCTTTGCCCTTCCCGTCGGCGAACAGCTCGGTGCGCAGCTTGAGGTCCTTGAGCTTGCTGCCCTTGACCGTTTCCTTCGCAATCTCTTCGGGGCTGCGCTGTCCGAACACCTGCTTGATCACCGGGTGGTCCGCGCCGAGGTCTTCACGCATCTTGGTGAGCGAGAAGGCAACCGTCGCAATCTCGAACTCGTCGTAGATCGGCGCCTTGCTGAACAACTTCTGCTTCAGCTGGGGCAGGCGGGCATCGGCATATTCCTTCAAGCGATCGCCGTTCGGCTTGGGCAGCTCTTCGGCGGCACGCACCAGGGTCCGGGCGACCGAGAAGAGGTCCGATCGAACGCCGCCTTCCAGCGCGCTGTAGTTCTTCCGGTAGTCGCGCGACTTGTCGGTCGTGACCTGGATCGCGTCCCAGACACCGGCGTAGGTCTTCTTCAGGTTCGCGTCGGCTCCGATCTTGGTTTTGAAGGCAGTCTCGGCGGTGATCTTCGAGCCGAAGAACTTTCGGTCTGCCAGTGCCGCGTGACGGCCGCGCAAGGCCTTCAGCGAATTCTCGACCCCGAAGAGCATCGTGCTGCTGTGGCGCCGCTGCTCGACGCCCCGATTGGCGTACTCGTTGAGCATGCCCCGCCATTCGGCGAGGCGCACGAGGCTGACCGGCAACATCACGTCGCGCGTCGCTTCGAGCTGGGAAACGGTGAGCAGGCGCTCGGTGCCGCCCGGGTTTCCAGAGACGAAGGTCAGATCGCCTTCCTTCGCGTTCTCTTTCGACCACTTCAAGTACTGCTCGGTCTTCGCCGGCTTGCCGTCCGTGCCGTAGATCCGCACGAAAGAAACGTCGAGGTCGTAGCGGGGGAACATGAAGTTGTCGGGGTCCCCGCCGAAGAACGCGATGTCGAACTCGGGAGCAAACACCAGTCGAACGTCCTGGAACCTTCGGTACTTGTAGAGGTCGAAATTTCCACCGTGGTACAGCGAGATCACTTCGCACCGCAGCTCGTCGCTGGTGGCGCAGGCCTTCTCGAGCTCGGCGAGCTTGGCCCGCTGCACGTCGTTGAACTTCGAGTCTTCGACGCCCTTGGTCGCGTCCTGAACGACCTTGGTCACATCGGTGATGTCCACCAATTGGTTCATCTCGATCTCAGGGCACTTCACCTCGTCCTTGCCTTCCTTGGCGAAGAAGCCGGCCTTGATGAAGTCCTTCTGAGGGGTCGACAGCTGGGCGATGCACGAGCGCGCGCAGTGGTGGTTGGTCATCACCAGGCCTTCGGGTGAGACGATGCTGGCCGAACAGCCGCCCGCGATTCGCACCGAGGACAGCCGCACGTGATCGAGCCATTCCTGGGTAGGGGACCAGCCGTACTTCGCCTTCACCTTGTCGGAAGGAAAGTTGTTGTAGGTCCACATTCCTTCGTCCGCGAAGGCGGGAGCGGCCAGGCTAACGACGACGAGGCATGCCAATGAGCGCGGGCGCATGGATCTTTGTCCTTGGTGCGGCGGGTTGTTGAAGAAGGGCTACTTCGCTTCCGAAACTCTTTTCGTCAAGCGACGCCTATGCCAGCCGCAGCGCGTCGCCCGCCGACAGCCCCTCGAGGATCTCGGCGTGGGGCGAGCGAAGCGATGACCACGTTCTTCGCCAGCACGGTCGACACGTCGGCGCGCAGGGCGCCCCAGAACCGGTGCACAGTTTACATCTAACCGGCCAATCGCGGTCCGCCTTGCCAGACGGGGGGGCCGGACACCACATCATCGGCGGGTACAGAACCGAGCGAGGGAGAGTGAGG
>JAYVCD010000270.1:0-18701 GCA_043750125.1 Archangiaceae bacterium
CCTCAAGTCTTGACCTCCGCGGTTCCCGGTGGAGCCGAGCTGCCCGTCGCCATCGTCCTCAGCTGGGACTTCACCGCGGCGCTCGGCAAAGCGGGGATCACCTTCTTGAAGCACTTTGCGCCTGCAGTTCCTTTCGTCGTCCTCGCCGAGCACCTGACGATGGAAAGCGCGCTCGAGTCGCTGCGGGGAGGCGCCACCGCCTGTCTGCCCAAGCTGCTCAATGACGCCCGGGCTCTGGGTCGTGAGCTGGCGCGCGCGCTGAAACTTCCAGAGCTCTGAAAAGGGCCGTGGCCCCAAAAGAAAACGGGCTCCCCGGTGAACCACCCGGAAAGCCCGTCGTGATCAAGCCGTGAGGCTTTGAATCACATGTCCATGTCGTCGCCGCCGTAGTCCGGCATTCCACCGCCACCACCACCACCGCCGCCGCCCTTGCCCTTCTTGCGGGCAGGCATGTCCGCCACCATCGCTTCGGTGGTCAGCATCAGCGAGGCCACCGAGGCCGCGTTGATCAGCGCGCAGCGGGCGACCTTGGTCGGGTCGATGACGCCGGCCTTTTCCAGGTCTTCGTACACTTCGGTGCGGGCGTTGAAGCCGTAGGCGCCCTTGCCTTCGCGAACCTTGTTGATCACCACCGCGCCTTCAAGGCCGGCGTTGCTGGCGATCTTCCACATCGGCTGCACGATCGCGCGCCGAACGATCTCGACTCCGAAGTCGAGCTCACCGCCCAGCTTCAGCTTCTCGAGCGCAGGAAGCGCGCGGATGTACCCGACCCCGCCTCCAGGAATGATCCCTTCTTCGACGGCCGCGCGGGTCGCGTGCATCGCGTCCTCGACGCGGGCCTTCTTCTCTTTCATCTCGGTCTCGGTGGCGGCTCCGACGTTGATCACCGCAACTCCGCCGACGAGCTTCGCCAGACGTTCCTGGAGCTTCTCTTTGTCGTAGTCGCTGGTGGTCTCGGCGCTCTGGGTCCGGATCTGTTTGATCCGCGCCTCGATGTCGGCCTTCTTCCCGACGCCATCGATGAGGGTGGTGTTGTCCTTGTCGATGCTGACCCGCTTGGCGCGGCCCAAATCGGCGAGGGTCAAGGTCTCGAACTTGGTCCCGAGATCTTCGGCGACGACCTGCCCACCGGTCAGAATTGCGATGTCCTTCAGCAGCTCTTTGCGACGGTCGCCGAAGCCCGGCGCCTTCACCGCCGCGACGTTGAGCACGCCACGAATCTTGTTCACCACCAGGGTCGCCAGCGCCTCGCCTTCGATGTCCTCGGCGATGATCAGCAGCGGCTTGCCTGCGCGCGCAACCTGCTCGAGAAGGGGAATCAGATCCTGCATCACCGCGACCTTCCGCTCGCTGATCAGAATGTACGGGTCTTCCATCTCGACCAGCATCCGCTCGCGGTTGGTAACGAAGTACGGCGAGATGTAGCCGCGGTCGAACTGCATCCCCTCGACCACTTCGAGGGTCGTCTCGAGGCCCTTCGCCTCTTCGACGGTGATGACGCCTTCCTTCCCGACCTTCTCCATCGCTTCGGCGATGATCGTGCCGATCGTCTCGTCGCCGTTGGCAGAGATGATGCCGACCTGGGCAATCTCTTTCTGGTTCTTGGTGGGCTTGGACATTGCCTTCAGCTCGGCCACCACGACTTCGACCGCCTTGTCGATGCCGCGCTTGAGGTCCATCGGGTTGTGACCCGCGGCGACCAGCTTGAGGCCTTCTTCGTAGATCGCGCGCGCGAGCACGGTCGCGGTGGTGGTGCCATCGCCGGCGACGTCAGAGGTCTTCGACGCCACTTCTTTGACCATCTGGGCGCCCATGTTCTCGAACTTGTTGTCGAGGTCGATTTCCTTCGCGACGGTCACCCCGTCCTTGGTCACCAGCGGCGACCCGAACGACTTCTCGATCACGACGTTTCGCCCCTTGGGCCCCAGCGTGACGGCGACGGCGTCCGACAACACGCGAACTCCACGCAAGATCGCATCGCGCGCCGACTGGTGAAAATAGATTTCCTTGGCTGACATTTTCAAGCTCCCTGAATCGTTGGTGTTTTAAAGACAGCCGCGTTGGCACTCCCCACGGGTGAGCGCCAAATTAAGGATTGCGGGTCGAATGTCAACGCTGGGTGTGTCTTTCGATCGTCAGTGGTCGAGGTCGCGCACGTCGTCGTGAGGCGTGCCCGCGGGAATGCCCGGGCGATCGGCCGACGAGAGGCTCCACACGTCGAGGCCGAGATCGTTGTCGATGTTGCCTACCCCGACCATCGTGATCTCACAACTCGGACATTTGCCGCGCAGACCCAGCTCGAGCTTCAGGTCCGCGGGCATCGCGGCCAGAGCGTCGGCATTCGAAGCGCCCAGGCCGAGGGCCCGGTCCCGGCCCACGCCCACGGCATCTTTCAGCGGGGCCCCGGTGTTCGGCTCGATCGGACCCTCGCCGGCAAAAGCGTAGAGGTACCGATTTCCGCGCTCAGGCGCGAAGCCCACCGTCGCCGGGTGCGTCCACCGACTTCGGTTTCGCTACGGCCGTGCTGTCGCTTCCAACCTCTTCCGCGACACTTCGAGGTATTCGGGGTTGAGATCCATTCCGACGAAGCGGCAGCCGTTGGCGACGGCGGCGACTCCGGTGGTCCCGCTTCCACAGAACGGATCGAGCACCACCGCGTCTTCGCCCGCGCTGGCCTCGATGATCCGGTTGAGCAGCGCGACGGGCTTCTGGGTCGGGTGGCCGCCGTGCGCCTTCTCGGACTTGCGGGGGGTCAACATGCTCCACACCCGGCCTTCGCCGTCATCGCGCAGCTCTTCTTCGCCCGCCTTGGGAATCGCCCAGACATCGCGCATCTGCTTCCCCCCGTTGGTCTGCTTCATCGCGGCGTAGTTGAAGGTGTGCTGCAGCTTCCCCTTCGCGCCGGGCGAGGCCCAGATCAAGATCTCGGTCGAGTGGGTGAAGTAGCGGCACGAGAGGTTGGGGCTCGCGTTGGGCTTGAACCAGGTGACGGTGTTGAGCAGCTTGAAGCCCAGCTGCTGCATCGCGAACCCGGCGTTGAAGATCACGTGCTGGGTTCCCGAGACCCAGATCGTCCCTGACGGCTTGAGCACCCGTTTGCAGGCCGCCAGCCATTCGGTGGTGAAGCGGTGATCCTCTTCGACCCCTTGCGAGGTGTCCCACTTTCCTTTCGCCACCGGAACACGCTTGCCGCCCTGGCAGGTGAAACCCCCATTGGAAAGAAAGTACGGAGGGTCGGCAAAAATCAGATCGAACGTCTCGGGGTCGAACCCGTTCATCAGCGCGACCGAGTCGCCCTGGTACAAGACGAAGTCGCGGCCTCGCGCGTGAACATTCGAAGACAGCTGTGAGCTTCCGCGAAAGAGCGGTTGGGCGGACTGCGGCATGTGGATTTGGCTCCGTGCTGCGCGCACCGTTAAATCGGCGACGCATCGCAACGGTAAATGAACGATCGGGATTCGCCAGTTTTCTGACCGGCGGTCGCTTTCACAGGAGGCGAAAACCTCCTGTGGCGATTGAAGAACGACTTCGAATCAGACCTTCGGGACGGCCGGCGTCTTCGCCGCGTACTTCTTGCGGAAGCGCTCAACCTGGCCCGCGGTGTCCATCAGCTTGAACTTGCCGGTGAAGAACGGGTGGCAGCTGGAGCAGATTTCCGTGTGGAAGCTGCCGCGCGTCGAGCGGGTCTCGATGGTGGTACCGCACGCACAGGTGATTTTCGCGGGCGGGTAGACGGGGTGGATGTCGGCTCTCATTTTCGTTTCTTCCTTTGCCGCCTTACTGCGGAGGTAGACCGGAGGACTGGCGGAACGGATGCCTATAACAGCGGGTTGGCGAAAGTCGCAACCTTTGGTGTGAGGCAGACCCGCGGCGCTTCAGGCCTCGGACAGCGCGGCCAAACGGTAGGCGGCAGCCCTGGCGACGGATTCATTGGTGGTGGGCATCTCGGGAAAGTGGCCCAGCAGCGCATGGGGCGGGGCCCGGCGCAGCGCGATCGCGTTTTTGTACGCGCGCCGAGCCGCATCGAAATCACCCCGCTTTTCCTGAACCTGCGCCATCAGGTAGTGCCCCAGGGCGAGGGTGGGCTCGAGGAACAGCGCCCGGGTCAGCTCGATCCGCGCCGGGTCGTACTGCGCGGACTGAATCGCGGCCACGGCCAGGTACACCCGCGCCTCGACGCACAGCGGGTCTTTGGCGAGCACCAGGTTGAACAGGTCGCGCGCTTCGTCGACGTTCCCCATCAGCGCGTGAATGTTCCCCAGGGTCAGCAACGCGGCGAGATCTTCAGGCTGATCATCGGCGAGCCGCCGCGCTCCCAGAAGCGCCTGGTCGAAGTCACCGCTTTCGATCTGCCGAATCACCTTGTCGAGACGTTCGACCGGCGTGCGCCGTGCCTCGGTCGAGGGAAGAGTCACCGCGGGCAACCCCGGGCTCGACGGGCGGGGAGCACTGGGCGCGCTGGGAGCGGAAGGAACAATCGCCTGCAGCCCCGAAGGCCGACTGGGCGAGGGAAGGCCGGACCCCGACGGTCGGCTGGGAGCGGGCTGAGGAATCGGGCCGGCCCAGGGGTTCGAGGGGCGGGGAGCCGACGGCCTCGGCGGGGGCACCGGTTCCCCCGGAATAGGGCGGCGATACGAGAACGTCCCCGCGACCTCGAACATCTCGAAGCGGGTCGCCATCCGGAACAGGCTTTCGGAATAGCCAAGCAGCAGCACTCCGCCCGGTCGCAGCGCTTCGAAGAAGCGATCCATCAGGCTGCGAATGGTCGGTTGATCAAAATAGATGATCACATTCCGGCAAAGGATCAGGTCCAGGGACGCCGCGGCCAACATCGGGAAGACCGGCGCCGCCAGGTTGTGACCCTCGAACCGGATGATCGCCTTCAGCGCCGGCGCCACCTGATAGCCGTCTTCAAGAGGGGTAAAGAACTTCGCCAGCCGTTCCTCGCTCACGCCCACCATTCGACGGGTGGGAAAGAAGCCCCGCGTCGCGCTCTGAACCGCGGCCGGGTTCAAGTCGGTCGCCCAGATGTCTACGTCCACAGGCTGGGCGCGGCTTTCGATCGCCACGATCCCCAGGCTGTACGGCTCTTCTCCGGTGGCGCAGCCGGCAGACCAGATGCGCAGCTTTCGACCTTCTCGGCGCGCGAGGGCCAGGTGCTGGGGAATCAACGTCTGCTCGAGCGCCTTGAACTGCCGACTGTCGCGAAAGAACTCCGTCTTGCCGACGGTGACCATCGGCAGCAGCGATCGGAGCTCTTCTTCTCCTGTTTCCAGCCCCAGGCGACGCACGTATTCAGAGGCATCGGTCAGCCCCAGCGGCGGCATTCGGGCCTGCAGGGCCAGCCTCAGTCCGTAAAACCCGTCGGGGGTGATCTTGAGGCCGACCCGATCGAGCAGCAGTGCGGCGAGCTTGCGCAGCGCAGGAAGATCTCCTTCGTCGCTCATACCCACCGCCCCAGCTGAGCCCCAATCTGCTCGAGCGGCAAGATGAGCTCTGCAGCCCCCAGGGCGATCGCCTCGCCCGGCATTCCGAACACCACACTCGACTCTTCGTCCTGAGCGATCGTGTGTCCCCCGCGCGAGCGAATCTCTTTCAAGCCGCGTGCGCCGTCGCGTCCCATCCCGGTCAGCACCACTCCGATGGCGCGGTCCTGAAAGCTGGCTGCCACCGACTTCAGCAGCACGTCACACGACGGGCGAAAGCCGCCCACTGGAGCGCTGGCTTCGACCGCAAGGCTGAAGTCCGGACGCGCGAGCATGTGGACGTCTGAGCCCGCGACGAAGATTCCTCCGACGGTCAACGGCATCGCGGCGACCACCTCGATCACCACCCGCTTTGTCTCGGTCTGCAGCCAGCGCGACAGGTCTTCTGAGAACCCCGAGGTGATGTGCTGGCAGATGACCACCGCTGCCTCGAACGACTTCGGAAGATCCAACAACACCTGGGCCAGGGCTTTGGGGCCTCCCAGCGACGCGGCGATGGCGACCAGCGCAAACGGAGCCCTGCGCGACGGCTGTTCCCGCTTTCGGCCCTTGACGTGCCGCACCACCCCGACGGTCGACAGCAACAGCACCTGCGCGCTCAGGCTCTTGAAGAACTCCGGGCTCACCCGCACCGGCCGGTCGACCACGTCGAGCGCGCCCGAGGCCAAAGCGCGGATCGCATCGGGTCGGCTCTGGGGCCCGGTCAGAAGCAGAATCGCAGTCGGACACTGCGCCATCAGGGCTTCGACCGCTTCCAGCGCTTCCGGCGGGCTGCCTTCCAGATCCATCAAGACCAGCTGCGGGCGAAGCCGGGTAGTCGCTTCGACGGCATGGAGGTAGTCCACCGGACCTCCCACTTCGACAATCGCGCCCGAGAAGAAGAGCGGCCGCAGCAGCGTCCAGACGCTCTGGCCCCGCTCGACGATCTGCACCCGGCACGCGACGGGCACGCGTCAAGCCAACCGGTCGATCGCCAGTGCCAACGACTCGACCCCCAGCTCGCCCTTGATCAAATACGCGTCCGCGCCGGCATCGAGGCCCCGGCGCCTGTCTTCGGGCGAGGCCAACGACGAGAGAATGATCACTGGAATCCGTGACAGCTCGGCGTGCCCTTTCAGCCGCCGGGTGAAGGCAAAGCCATCGAGCCGCGGCATCTGCACGTCGGTGAGCACCAGATCAAAGGGCGACTTCTGAATGCGGGCCCAGGCGTCTTCGCCGTCCTGCGCCTCTTCGACCGAATGGCCCAGGGCTTTGACCAACGCGCTCTCGGTGGCGCGGGCGATGGGCGAGTCGTCGACCAGCAGCACCCGCAGCCGCTTCGAGGACGTGGGCTCGGACACCGGCCGAGCCATGCGTCGCACCTCGGCCATGATGTCCGGCACGTGCAGCAGCACCGCGATTCGACCGTCTTCCAGGGCCGCGGTGCCGGCGATGAACGGAGCTCCTTTGAGGAACTCGCCTCCGCACGGCTTCACCGCGACTTCCCGTTCGTCGATCAGCCCATCGACCACCAGCGCGGCGCGCTCGTCGCCATGCCGCACCACCACCGCGGGGGGGCGATCGAACCGCGGGCCTCCGTTGAGCGCCAACAGCGGCCCCAGCGCGACCAGCGAGGTGGGTCGGCCGCGGTGCATCACTGCGACAGTGCCGAAGACCTCCATGCGATCTTCGGGCTTGAAGCGCGCCACGGCCTCGACCTCGGCTGCCGGGACTCCGTAAACGTCGTCGCCCAGTCGCACCAACAAGACGCGCATCAGCGCCATCGACTGCGGCAGCCGCAGCCCGATCGTCGTGCCCCGCCCCACCCTGCTCTGCACCGACACCGAGCCGCTGAGCGCTTCGACCTTGCGCTTGACCACGTCCATTCCCACGCCCCGGCCCGACAGCTCGCTGACTTCATCGCGGGTCGAGAACCCAGCGCGGAAGATGAGCTCGATCGCTTCCCGCTCGGTGAGCGCGTTGGCCTGCTGGACGGTGAGCAGCTTTCGCGCGACGGCAACGCGGCGCAGGTGCTCGGGATCCATGCCCCGGCCGTCGTCCTCGACCTCGATGTGCAGCATGTCGCCGTCGGCGCGGGCGCGAATCTGAATCTTGCCCACGTCGCTCTTGCCCATCGTCTGCCGGTAATCGACTGCCTCGAGGCCGTGATCGACGGCGTTGCGCAGCAGGTGCACCAGGGCATCGCGCACGTCGCTGACCATCGATCGGTCGACTCCGACCTGGGTCTTCTCGATCGTCAGGTCGACCTGCTTGCCCTGCGAGTTTCCAATCTCACGCACCGCGCGGGGAAACGCCTCGAAGACGGTCGCCAACGGCACCAGGCGGGCCTCGGCCACGTTGTCCGCCAGCTGAGCGAGGTTCCCGTGCAGGGTGTTCACCCCATCGACGTGGTGGCGGACGAAGCGAAAAGTGTCGTCGCGCAGCAGGTGAAGGTCTCGTTCCATGCGCTCGAGCGCGTCGTGGGCAGGCTTGTCGAGCAGGCGCGACTGGTGAAAGCGCAGCAGCGCGTCGCCGACCCGCGCCGACCGTTCGAGCAGCTCGGTCAGCTCGTCCGCGCGCAGACGGTTGCGGGCGCTTTCCACTAACAGGTCTCCGGCGAGCAGGCCGAGGGCGTCGAGGATCTCGACGTTGACGCGAATCGAACGATCGAGCGGAGGGGCCTTTCGTTCCCCATGCTCGTCCAGCACCGGGGCCGACGGGCGGGGCTCAGGCGCCGACGGGCGGGGTTCGAACAGCGCCGCCAGCGCAGCCGGCCTGGGCGGTGGGGCCGAAGGCTGGGTCGGCCGGGGCACCGGAGCCTGCGCCGCAGTCGCAGCCGGGGCCTTGCGCCGGGTGGGCTGCAACGGAGGCAGGCTCTGCCCGGACACTTCAGCCAACTTCGCCGCGATGACGTTCGAGTTGTCCGACCCGGACTTTGCGTTCTCGAGCTGTTCGAGCAGATCTCCGATCGCGTCGCACGCCCGCAACAGCAAGTCGGTCGCGGTGCGCGCATCGACCTTTTGATCGCGGTTCGCCTTGAGCAGATCCTCACACGCGTGGGCCATTTGCCCGACCGCGGCGAGGCCGAGCATGCGGGCCTCGCCCTTCATCGTGTGCAGCTCTCGCGCGACGCTCTCGGCCGCCGCTTCGGCGCCGGCCTTCTCGAGGTCGATCGCCCCGAGCTGAATCGTCTGCAGGCGATCGCCCGTCACCTCGACGAACTTGATCAGCAGCGATTTTTTGAGCGATTCGGTATCCAGGGGTCAGCGCTCCGGGCGAATCGTTGAAGGGCGCGTCAAGCGTCAGTCCGCTTTGAAGCGCTTGATCAGCTCGGCCAGACGCCCGGCAAGCTGAGTCAGCTCGGCCGCGGCGCCCGTCGCCTGTTTCGAGGCCTGGGTGGTCTGCCGGGTCACGTCTTCGATTTCCGCCATCGAAGAGACGACCTGCTCGGTGGCCGTGCGCTGCTGCTGGGTCGCAAGGTTAATCACCCGCGCCGCGTCCGAGGTCTCCTGGACTCCGGCGAGAATTCCTTCGACCGCCTGGGCCGCGACCGAACCCAGTCGCTCGCCCTGCTCGGTCGCCTTTTGCGAGGCTTCGGCCGCTCCGCCCGCGGCGGCGGTTGCCTCGCGGATCTCGGTGATCAGGTTTTTGATTTCCTTCGTGGAATCCATCACGTTCTCGGCGAGCCGCCGCATCTCGGCCGCGACGATCGAGAACCCCTTGCCTGCCTCGCCCGCGCGAGAACCTTCCAGCGCGGCGTTGAGGGCCAGCAGGTCGGAACGGTCGGCGATTTCATCGATCACCTCGACCACCGTCCCAATCCGTTCGACCCGCTTGGACAGCTTGGCGATCGAATCGGCCACGGCTGCGCTGTCGGCTCGAATCTGCTGCATCGCCTGAATGAACTCGGCGATCGCTCCCCGCCCGCTGCGCGCCGAGCCGAGCGTCTCTTCGGCGACCCGTGCCACCGAGCCGGCGTTTTCGGCAATCTGGGCCGACGCGTGCTTGAGCTCTTCCATCGTGGCGGTCGTCTCGTGAATCGCCGCCGCCTGCTCGGTGCTCGAAGACTCGTGCTGGGTCGACGCGGCGAGCACTTCATTCGCAGAAGACGACAGCCGCAGCGCCGCTTCGTTGATCTCGCGAACGAAGGTTCGCAGCGTGTCGATCACCTTTCCAAAGCCATCGAGCAGCGGCCCGAGCAACGGGTCTTCGGTCGTCGCGTTCCAGCGCGACAGCTCGCCCTGCCGGACCAGCGCGATCAGGCCCTCGAGCGCGTTGTCGACGATCGAGACCGTGTGCTGCTTGCGCGACTCGGCGTCCGAAATCTGAAGGCTCAGGTTGGCCAGCGCGTCGTTCAGCAACGCGGCGACCGCCTTCACTTCACCGGTCAGCCCCTTGGTGTCGACCCGCGCCCCAAGCTCCCCCTTGATCACCGCTTCGAGCGCGACGGTCACCGGCCGCATCGGCGCGACGACGGCCTTCTTCTTGGAAGTTTTCGGCGGGAGCTTCTCGGTTTCCATGTTCGTTTTCCCCTCGTCGCTATGCCGTCGCGACAGTCATCGCGACCAGATCCACCAACAAGATTGCTTCGCTTCCGTCCAACCAGGCACCAATCGAAACCGCCCCACCCTGCGCGACAGCCGGAAGCCGCCTCAACTGATCGACCGGCACGCTGCGTACTCCGTAAAGGGTATCGATCGCCAGACACCAGTCTCGATCGTCCTGAGCGTCAATCACCAGGCACTTGAGGCCCGAACGCGGCACCCCCAGAGGTGAGCCGACGCTGCAGCTGGGCTCGAAGTAGTCGAGGCGAATGACCTGAGCCAGATCAGCCGCGTAGCGAACCCCCGCCAGCTCGAAGACCACGAGGCTGATGCACTCTTCTTCCGCCGCGAGGGTCATCGGGACACGGCCCGCTGCCGAGAGGTCAGCAGCACGCGGGGCAAATCGAGCAGCGTCACGGTCTGGGTGCCCTCGCCCCCGTGAATCACGCCGTGGACGTGCTCGCTGGGAATCTCGCCGCCCACCGGGGCAGGAAGAATGTCCGTTACGAAGACTTTGCGAAGTCCCACCACCTGATCGGCGACGAACGCCGCGGCGAAGTTGCCGTGCACTCCGATAAAGCAGAGCGTTCGGGGCGCAGGTCGGGTTTCGCCCTGAGAAAAGAAGCGCAGCAGATCGATGACCGGCAGCACCTCGCCCCGGTGGCCGGCGACGCCCATCACGAAGCTTGCGATGCGGGGCAGTGGAGTAATGACGCCCAGCCGGGTCACTTCACGGGCATTGACCGAGTCTACCCCCAGCATCAACAGGCCAATCTGGAAGACGAAGAACTCCCGTTCCGGCCGTTCGACCCGTGCGGGAGCCTTCTCTCGGGCCAGGCCCAGCGCGCGTTGCAGTGAAGTGGGTTGCAAGACACCTCACAATCTCAACCAGCCAAGCTGACGGTCAAGAAAACTGGTAGAAGATCCCCACCCATGTCCGCCCGTGTTCTGGTGATCGACGACAGCGCGATGATTGTCGAGCTGCTGGTGACGGCCCTGAATTCAGCGGGAATCGAGGCGGAAGCCGCGGTTGATCTGGCGTCTCTCGACCTTCGTTTGAAGAATGGAGCCCACGAGTTGGTGCTGGTCGACGTGAACATGCCCGAGATGTACGGCGACGACGTGGTCGAGTTCCTGCGCCAGCAGCGCCAGCTCAAGTGCAAGCTGCTGCTGTATTCCGACATCGCCGAAGACGAGCTGAAGGCCAAAGCCGATCGGGTCGGAGCCGACGGCTACATCACCAAGGCCCATGGGCTGGAAGTGGCGGTCGCCGAAGTGAAGCGCCGGCTGACCGAGAATCCCAAAGCGCGCGGCAAGCGGGTGCTGGTGGTCGACGACAGCGAAGCGACGGCGCGATTGCTCCAGGCCGAGCTGACCGCCAAGGGTTTCGAAGTGACGACCGCCGACAGCGTGGACGTAGCGACGAAGATCATCTTGAAGAAGAAGACCCGCCCGGACCTGGTGTTGCTCGATGTGCGCATGCCGGGCGTCAACGGCGAACAGTTCTGTCGCTTCATCAAGAGCAACTCGCTCTTCGCCGGGATCAAAGTCCTGCTGTGCTCGGCGGAAGACGAAGACGAGCTCAAGCGCATCGTTCGGGACGCCGGCGCCGACGGGTACGTCACCAAAGACTCGTTGATCGCCAAAGTGATCCTCGACGAGCTCGAGACCCGCTGAAGCTGACCGGACCTCGGTCACCCCCTTTCAGCCCGGCTCCAGTGCGATTTCAATAATTTCCACGTGCTTCCCGTGGGTTGCGCGTGGGACCCGCGCGGCGGTGCGCCAATCGGTCCGAGCGCGTCAAGCCGCTTGACGTAAGACACACTGTAATTCCAAGCAGTTGAGCACTTCAGTGGGCTGGCCCGCCAACTGCTGTAGCCAGCCCGCGTGTACACCATTCGCCCAGGCGACAATCTGAACGCGATCGCGCGCAGCCATGGGGTGGCGTTGGCCAGGCTCATTTCGGCCAACCCGCAGGTGAAGAACCCGAGCCAGATCTTCGCAGGTCAAAAGCTCAACATTCCCGGCGATGGGTTCGAGGCCCCCCCTTCCGTCGCTGCGCCCCGGGCCACGTTGCAGCGCGGATCCACCGGAAACGGCGTCCTCTCGATGCAGCGAAAGCTCGCCGCCAAAGGCTTCCTGACCGCCGCGCAGCTGGCGACCGGGCCGGGCATCTATGGCCCTCGAACCGAAGCGGCTGTTCGGGCCTTTCAGTCGTCCCGCGGGCTGCCGGGAACCGGCGTCGCAGGGCCACAGACCCTTGCCGCGTTGGCGGGCGATGGCTTTGGTTCCGTGCGCCCAGCGGCTGCTCCCGTCGCCAACGATCGTCACGTCCCGGACTTCGATGGCACCCGTCCGGCTCCGAGCGTCACCAACACCCGCGCGTGGGAAAGCGTCAGCGCTCCAGTGCAGAGCGACGCCAGCAGCCGCAGCCGCGGCCGCTATGACGACGTGCTCAACCAGTTCGCGGTCGCAGCGAACCTGCGTTACGCCCAGCGCGACGGAAACACCTTCTGCAACATCTTCTCGTGGGACGCGACGAAGGCGATGGGCGCCGAGATCCCTCACTGGGTCAACGGCCGCGAGCTCGACGCCAACGGCACCAACGCGTGGCTTCGCAACCAGGGCTCAGCCCATGGCTGGAGCCAGGCCACCGCGGGTGAAGCCCAGGCCGCGGCCAACCGCGGTCAACCTTCGGTCGCGACCTGGAACAACCCGGGTGGCATCGGCCACATCGCGATGGTCCGCCCCGGAGAGCTCAACGACAGCGGTCCGGCCTCGGCGCAAGCGGGCGGAATCAACTTCAACCACGGGCACATCGCCAACGGCTTCGGCTCGCGACAACCCGGCTACTGGGTCCACGCCTGAGGCTTCGACCTACGACCTTTTAGAGACTGGAATTGTTCTGGTCTCGTGCGGGACTCTCGCTTTCCCCCTTTGGCGAGAGTCCCGTTTATTTTTGCTGCTGCCGCGCCGCTCACCGAGCCCGCGCGCGAAGTTGCCGATCACCAGCTGTGGCCGGGCGTCCTTGAGCTCGCGCAGCAGCTGGGGAATGCCGATGGGTTCTCCTCCGGCTCCGCGCTCGTGCGCGACCTCGATGTACTGCAGAGGGTCGATGGCCAGGCTGCGGGTCTGCACCTGGTCGACGCGGTATTTCTTCACCAACCGTTTGAGGGCGTCAGCCTCGCCGCGGCGATCGGTGACTCCCGGGAACAGCAGCAGATTGAGCGCGAGGTAGGCCCCCTTGTCCCGGCTGAGCGCGATCGACGCTTCGACGTCGTGCCAGCTGTATTTGTCCGGCTGGTAGTACGCGGCGTAGAGGTCGGGATCCGCTGAGTTGAGGGACACCCTCACCGCGTCGAGCCCTGCGTCGTAGAGGGCCGACAGCCCCTGGGTCAGGCTCGCGTTGGTGTTGATGTTGATCGAGCCGCGCGACGTCCGTTCTCGAATGTAGCCAATGGCCTGGGCGATCTGACGCCACCGGGTCAGTGGCTCGCCCTCGCACCCCTGGCCAAAGCTGACCATCGTTCGACCCGGAGCGTTCTGCAGATGAAACAGCCCCACCTGCCCCATCTCTTCGCCGCCTACCCCTTCGTCCATGCGCTGATGCGAAGACGGAGGCCCTTCGGCCGGCTGTTCCGAGATGCACCCGATGCAGGCCGCGTTGCACATCGTCGACGCGGGAATCGCCCCTTCGTCGCGGCAGTAGAAGACGTTCTGGCTGGTGAAGCAGCGGTAGACGAGCGCGCAGGTCTTGAGCTGCTTGAGGACCTTGTTGTCGGGAAAGCGCGCGAGGTGCGCGTTCACCCGGGCCTTGATTTCAGGCGTCGAGTACGCGGTCGGGGTCCAGTGCTTGCGGCGATCGGTGTGGACCGCCCAGGTGACGGCTCGACCTTCCCCCCACGCGGCGGCGGTATAGGCCCACTGGGGCAACACCGGGCCGCCCTCGTCTTTGACTTCACCGGGAAGGAAGGTTCGGGTGTAGCCGGGGGGAAGCAGGGCTCCGACCGCGTGCGGGACAAACGGTTTGCCGCCCAGGCTGAAGTGGCGCACCAGCTCGAGCTCTCCGGTCCTGGGGTCGACGCCCACCGGAAGTCGCCCAGGGAGGTGGACCAGCTTTCCGTCTTTGGGAAGGGCGATCGGGCGGCCATGGGCTGCGATGAGACCCTCGCCACTGCGAAGCGTCGCGAGCAGGTAGGGGTGCTCGACCACCGTGCCTTTCGGATCTGCCAACAACAGCCGCAAGCTCATCGTGGGTGCGTCACTACCATCGAACGGTTCGAGCCGGCCAGACGTTGAGCCGCCGATGATCGCTCTGGGCGCGGCAGCATTCGCTGGCGGCCGTTTCCGTTTCCGGCAGCGTGGCGCAAGAAGCGCTCGGTCACGGCTCAAAGCGTTCTGCTAGAGCCCTGAGGGTCGGGCACGAGTGGCGAAACTGGTAGACGCAGCGGACTTAAAATCCGCAGGTCCGTTAAACGGCCATCCCGGTTCGAGTCCGGGCTCGTGCAAAGCCCAGGCGCGCTGTACGGGTGTCGACCGAGGCGAGGTGTTCGCCCGCCGGGCCTCGAAGCGTGGTGAAAGACTGCCGTGCCTCGAACTGCGACTCTGATCGGCTTCGCGCTCGTCGCCCTGGCGATGGTCGTCACGCCCGGGCCCAACATGATGTACCTGGTGTCGCGCTCGATCTGTCAGGGGCGCGCCGCCGGGTTGATCTCGCTGGCCGGAGTGGCGCTCGGCTTCCTCGTCTACATGTTTGCCACCGCCTTCGGAATCAGCGTGCTGCTGTTCGCGGTGCCCTTTGCCTACGACGCGCTTCGCTGCGCGGGCGCGGTCTACCTGCTCTACCTTGCCTGGGGCGCGCTGAGGCCGGGTGGCCGCTCGCCCTTCGAAGTACGTCAGCTGACGCCCGACAGGCCGGCGAAGCTGGTGGCGATGGGATTTCTGACCAACCTGCTCAACCCCAAGGCCGCGATGCTGTACCTCTTGCTGTTGCCCCAGTTCGTCGAACCGGCGCGCGGCAGCGTGCTGACCCAGTCGGTGGTGCTTGGGGTGGTGCAGATCTGCATCAGCGTCACGGTGAACGGGTTGATCATCCTCTCGGCCGCTGCAATCGCGGGCTTCCTGCGCGACCGACCGACGTGGGCTGTGATTCAGCGATGGTTGATGGGCACCGTGCTCGGCGGCCTCGCCTTGCGCATGGCCCTCGACGCTCAGAAGTAGCGCCGCCCCCCACGCGTCCGCCCACGACGGTCCAGCTTCGAGCGTCGCCGGCGGCTCGCGATCAACTCTGCACTACAGCGACTGCAGGAACTTGATCAACGCAGCGCGATTGGCGGCGGACATCGTGCGGAAAACCTCCTTCGCCGCCTGACCTTCGCCTCCGTGCCACAAGATCGCCTCGCTCAGATAAGATCGCCTCGCTCAGATTCCGCGCGCGACCATCGTGCAGGTACGCCTCACCACCGCTGACGCCGGCCGTGAGCCCGATGCTCCACAGCGGCGACGTGCGCCACTCTGCGCCCGACGCGTTTCCTTCGGCCATGTTGTCCGCCAGGACCGTGCCCATGTCATGGAGCAGCAAGTCTTCAGTGCGGCGGCGGCCCACTGGTAGTTTGTTTGTTCATCAAACAAAATATCTCTCAGCCCAGGTGCCAACGGGCTTCAGGGGCTGCAGGTGCCGAAAGACGAGTTGGTGGTCGGCCCATCGACCTCACGCACGCATTGCGGAAGCGGACGAAAATCGGAGATCTCGCAGGAGCCCCAGCGCTCCCACATGTGCCCCTCACTCCACGCATCTTGCAAGAAATGCTGGGCGACCGACTCGATTGAGAGCGACTCGATCTCGCAGTCCTTCAAGAAATCGCCGAAACGCCCACCTGTTGAGATCAGATCGCTGGCCATCGCTCTACACTCTGCAGCCCGGGCCAACGCAAGTTGATGCAGGCGCCGGTACGAAAACGCAGCTTGGGGCAGGAAGTGGTTCGAGTTTACCGGACCCATGTGAGTGGCGAATTGGTGACACTCTTTGGCATCCGCTTCTCCACCGGCCAAGGGGCACGGGTCATTGCCGACAGCCCAGTCCCAAAGCGAGTACGAGAAATCAGGCAACTGGGCCAGCTCGCCGATTTGCCAGGTGGTATCCGCTGCACGGAGCGGTGGTTGCGGGTGAGTGATCGCGATGACACAGCGGCGGGATGGCGAATCGCATCTGGCTGAAGAGGGTTGAGGCGTGGCGCAGGAGCGGTCAGTCGTCGATCGCCTTCGCTGAAGGGAAACCATTCACCGGTGGTGGGCTGCGGCACATGGCCTACCGACTGGGAAAGGCGGCGGCGAAGGCACCGGTAGTTCGCCTCGCGCGGGTTGTGCGCGCGCCGCCGCCGGTACCCATGACGTTGCCGTCGGCGCCGGTGGTGGTTCCTGGTGCAGCGATCGTGGTGGTCGTCGGTGGGGCACGGGTGGAAGTGGGTCGGGGCGCTTCGCGAGAGGTGTTGGCCATGGTGCTCGAGACGCTGACCGACCGGAGCGGCGGATGATTCCGCGCGGCGTGGAAGTCTTCGTTGGTCTCGAGCCGATCGATCTTCGGTGGAGCTTTGACCGGCTGAGCGGCGTCGTGATGGAGAAGCTGGGCCGCGACGTTCGAGGCGGCGCGCTCTTCGTCTTCTTTGGGAAGCGTCACGCGGCGCTGAAAGCCATTTTCTTCGACGGGAACGGGCTGTGCCTTTTCTACAAGCGGCTCGACAAGGGGACGTTCCGGCTGCCTGAGCCGCGGCAGGAAGACGAGCTGACGGTGGTGCTCGAAGAGCGCGAGCTCGATGACCTGCTCGAGGGACTGACGCTCGAGCAGCCGAAGCGGAAGACGCGCGGCAAAGTGCACTGAGCCGCTCGCTGCGTGGCACGAAACTTTCGCTTCTATATAGAGAGTGGGTGACGACACCGCGACGAGTGAGAGCACCGACGCGCTGAAGGCGCGCGTCGTCGAGCTTGAGTCGGCGCTGGCCGCCAGCAACAACGACCTGGCCACCGCGCGCGGCGAGCGGGACAAACTGCGCGAGGCGTGGCAAGCGGTGAAGTTCGAGCTGGAGCTGCTGAAGAAGCGGCTCTTCATCGCGAAGGCCGAGCGGGTTGACGTCGAGCAGCTCGAGCTGGAGTTCGCGCAGAAGCTGGCCGAGCTGGATGCGCTGTCAAAGCGGCTCGAGCCGGTGCCTGCGTGGATGATGGCGACAGTTCCGGGCGAGTCGGACCCGGGCGCGGGCCAGCCGGACAAGAAGAAGACCGGCGGTCGTCGCGACGTCCGCGAACTGGAACTCGACGAAGTGCGCATCGAGCTGGTGGACCCGGTGTCGGGAGCAGTGACGAAGCATCTCGGCTACGAGGAGAGTTACCAGCTGGCGTGGCGCAAGGGAGGCTTCGTCCGGGTGGTAGTTGCGCGGCGGAAACACGAGCAGGAGACGTCTGCGGCCGAGCAGCTCGAGGGCGCGGGGCCGACAAAGGTGGTGACGGCGTCGAAGCCGGTAGAGACGTTTCCGGGGCTGCTCGCGGCGCCGTCGCTGCTCGCCCACATCGCGGTGGACAAGTACGGCGACGGGCTGCCGCTGCACCGCCAGCAGGAGCGCTTCACCCGCTATGGCGTCAAGCTGGACCGCGGAACGATGTCCCGGTGGATGGAGAATCTCGGCAACACCCTCGGCCCGACATTGGTGGAGGCCGCCCGCCAGCACTTCCTGGCCACCGCGTTCAGCTTTCTGACGGACGCCACCGGGGTGCTGGTGCAACCGCTGAAGTCCGACGCGAAGAAGAAACACCAGCCCTGCCGCCGCGGTCACTTCTTCGTCCAGCTCGCCGACAAGGACTTCGCCTTCTTCGAGTACGTCCCCAAGGAGACTTCCGTCGCGGTGGCCGAGCTCTTCAAGGGCTTCTCCGGCTACGTCCAGGCCGACGCCAAAAGCGTCTACGACGTGCTGTACCCAGCGCCGAACGCCGAGGCCGACGAGGACGACTGTCTCGAAGTTGGATGTTGGAGCCACGCGCGCCGCAAGTACTGGGAGGCGGCGATCGCCCATTGCGCCATCTCGCGCGAGGCCCTCGTGCGCATCCAGCGCATCTTCGAGAACGAAGAAAAGTGGAAGGGCCTTCCGCCCGAGCACCTCAAGGCCTTGCGCGACCAGCGCACTCGCCCGCTGCTCGATGCCTTCTTCGTCTGGGCGACCGCCGAGTACGCGAAGGTGAAGGACACCCGAGGTCTGCTGCGCAGCGCGCTCGGCTACACCATCCGTCAGCGAGAAGCGCTGTGCCGCTTCCTCGAAGACGGCCGTCTGGGTCTGTCGAACAACGCAAGCGAGCGCGAGCTGCGCAGAATCGCAGTCGGCAGAAAGGCGTGGCTCTTCGTCGGAAGCGACGACCACGCCCAGGCGGCAGCAGCCATCTTCACGCTCATCGCCACCTGCAAGCTCCACGGCCTCGAGCCTGAGGGGTACCTACGCGACGTCATCCGGGTCCTGGGTGCCTGGCCGGCTGACAGGTACCTCGAGCTTTGCCCTCACGCCTTCGCTGCGACTCGCGCTCGCCTGAATCCTGCCGAGCTCGTCCTCGAAGTCGGACCCCTGACCATCCCGGCCGCGATCACGCCGTCGGCGAGCTGACAACACCCTTCAGTCCGTCGCTGCCCGCAACCACCACTCCGTGCAGCGGATAC
>JAYVCD010000271.1:0-16525 GCA_043750125.1 Archangiaceae bacterium
CGCGCTCTACACCCTGCCCTACACGATCAAGAACGTGGGCGGAGTCCGGGTCGGGATCATCGGGCTGGCCAACATCAGCTCGCTCAACTCGATCGTCGAAGGCGGCAACTCGCTGCAGGCCACCCCGCTCGAGCAGAACGAAGCGGCCCGCGGCTACATCGAGCTGCTCAAGCCGGTCACCGACGTGATCGTGATCGTCAGCCACGCCGGGCTCACCGAAGATCAAGACCTGATCCAGGGCTACGAGGCGTACTTCGAGTTCGGCCGGATCAAGTACTACCTGAACCGACCCGGCAACCGCTGGGAGATCCTCGAATGGTTCGGGCCCGAAGGCGATCCGCTCTCGGTGGTTCGGGTCAAGATCCCCGGCGTCACCGGAGTCGACCTGATCATGGGTGGGCACCTCCACATCGTGCTCAACCCTCCGCAGCAGCTGACCGACCCGACCGGGCGAAAGGTGATCCTCAGCCACAACGGCGCCTTCGCGAAGTACCTGGGCCGACTGGACGTGGTGTTCAAGATGCCGCCCGAAGGGGGCGCGGTCGAAGGCGCCGAAGTCATCAGCCACGACTACAAGGTCTTTCCGGTCGACGCGCTGTGGTGTTCCGACGCGATGCACGACTACTACAAGACGAAGTTCTGGAGCCCGGGCCAGTTCATGGCCGACCCCCAGGTCCAGGCGGCGCTCAAGGAATGCACCGCCCGCGAGGACAAGGAAACCACCCAGCTGCTCCAGCCGTACATTCTCGATCTCGACTTCAAGCTCTCGCTGACTTCGCTGTTCGCCTACGCGCCCAGTGACATCGCCCGGCGCAACAACTCGACCGGAGGCGATTCGCCCCTGGGGAACGTCACCGCGGACTCGATGCGCAAGCGTCGCCGGGTCGAAGCCGAGGTCGCGGTCACCAACTCACTGGGAATCCGCGACAACTTGTACGCCGGGCCGCTGACCCAGGAATCGATGTTCAACGTCTTCCCGTTCGAGAACACGATCAACATCATGTATTTGTCCGGAATCGAGATGGAGGAGATGTTCGACTTCATCTCTGACCGCTCGGCCAGCCGGGGCTGCGTGGCCCAGGCGCAGGTGTCGGGGGCTCGCTTCACGATGGACTGTGCCCAGGTGCAGCTCAATCAGCTGCGGCTGGCGTGTGACCCGAAGAACAAAGGCACCGACTGCCCGACCGACGTCCGCACCGACCGCGCTCCCTGGCAGTGCCTGGAGGACAACGCGGGCAGCCGCTGCTGGGCTCACCCTGCGACCAACATTCAGATCAATGGCAAGCCGCTGGACGGCTATTCCACCTACCGCGTCGCGGTGAACGACTACATCGCTAAGGGCGGCTCGGGCTTCGTGGTGCTCAAGCGGAACACCACCCGCTTCGAGACCGGCATTCCCCTGCGCGATTCTTTGATTGGTTACCTCCAGGGCTATTGCACCTGCGACGACCTCAACGCCGACGCCCGAGACCCGTCCGGCAATGTGATCGGCAAGAACAAGCAGCTGTGCGGCAGCATCGTGAACGGAACGTGGACGGTCGGAGCCCAGGAACTGGTGTTCTGCAAGAGCGCCAAGACCTTCAGGGACAAGCTGGTCGAAGACAACCTCGGCTGTCGTTGCGTCGATGTGTTTCGCAAGACTCCGGCGTGCGGCACTGCTGAAAAGCTCGCGGGCTGCCTGCAGTCGTTGCCCCCCGGTCCTGCGCTGGGCAAGTGCGCCTGTCGCGAAGCGCTTGCCGCGGACCCGATGTGCGGCAACGTCACTTCGCAAATTCGATCGTTTTGTGAAAACCCCACTGCGCTCGCAATCGCGGCCGGAAACGAAGACGGTCGAATCGGCCGGAGGGTCAAATGATAACCCGCTCATTCCTGCTCGTCGCGCTGCTGGTTCTGGCCGGCTGTCCGAAGATCCCCCCCCCGGGCGCCCCGCCTCTCTCGTCGTTTCGAGTCCTGCCTCGGGGGCTGTTCAGCGGCACCGGCCCCACCCGCACTCCGTTGGCGGTGGTGACGGCGTGCGCGAGGAAGTACGGCGGTCAAGCGATGGTGCCTGCGGCCGAGAAGGGCACCAAGGCCTGTCCTTACGCGATCGCCCGCGGCGAAATTGAAATCGACCTCACCGCCACTGCGCTCGACGTCCTCGGCCAGCCCGCGGCGACGTTCAACGGTCCGGTGAGCTTTCGAGTGGTCCCAGGCGATCTGTCGGGCGGGTATGAGAGCCGGTTCGCGATGGCGGCCGCGGGCGTGGTGACCACCACGATTCGCACCCTCCACCAGTACGGCGCGACCCGGGTCTGGGCTGAGGACGCGCCCCCGACGCCCCTGTATTCCGACGGCGGAATCATCCCAGGGCTTCCGGAAGAGCCCGCCCATCGCACCTATGCCACCGGTCTCTCGCCGCTGATCTACTTCGAGGAACCGACGCTTGCGAAGGTGCAGATCCCCGATGGGTTCGACAACCGCAGCTCGCCGCTGGTCGGCGAATTTCTTACCATCGGAAAGACCCCCGCGTCCGGTGAGCAGCTGGTTCAAAGCTGTTCCGATGATCCGCAGCGCGACGGAAAACCTTCGCTGATGGTGATCACCGGTACCGACCCTTCGGGCTTCTTCGTCACTGACGTCTCGGCCTGCCGGCTGGTCGAGCTGACCGACGCGGGCGGTCTGGATGCCCCCCGCACCGCCGAGCCCAAGGATCCCTGCATGCTGGCGCTGACGGCCGGAGGCTCGGTGCAAATCGAAGCCTGGGACGCAGGCGCTTCCACCGGCCCCGCGCGCTGCAAGGTCTCGAACGAAGAGTGCGCCGCCACCGCCAACTGCCGCAGCTACCTGCCGGGCACCTACGCGCACATGTTCGTCTACAACTACAGCTTCCCTGACGGTCTGGACGAAGGCGACCTGCTGTGGACGTTGTCGGGCTCGGTGCAGGAATTCACCAGCACCACCCAGATGACCTTCCCCAGCTGGAGCATCGCCGAGAAAGTGCGCCGCCTTCCTCCGGCCCAGTGGAACAAGTGGCTGCAGTACGCTCCGGCAGTCGAGATCAACAACCGCACCTGCGGCTCTCAGGACGTGCTGCCTGCTTTCCTCACCGACCAGCTGTGTGGTCACAACCGGCGCAACCTGAAGATGGAAAGCCTCGAGTCGGGGCTGGTGAAGATCCGCAACATCCGCTTCCCGTCGGTGTTCACCAATTGCGATTTCAACGCCAACCTGATCGTTCCTTTCTTCTGCGACACCCGGCCCGCCACGACGTGGATCTGGGGCAGCTGCGCCTTCCCGCCCTCGCCTCCCGAGCCGCCCGAGGACACGATCGAACGGGTCTGCAATTCGGACTGCGTCATCGGCACCGGCGCGTTCGAAGGGAAGATCTGTTCCGAGCGCACCACCTACGTGGGCTTTGGTCAGTTCGTCGTCGAGATGAACCCTCCGGGCAATGGCACCTGGGGCTTCGATGAGAGCGTCCCTGCGCGGGTCCAGCACTTCCAGGCCAACGCCACCGCGACCTCCCCGGACGTCCCCTATACCGCGGGCGTCGAGGTGAACGTCGGCTGCGAGGCGGACGTTCGAATCGCCTTTGGTGACGCCTCGGTGGTCGCCACCCAGGCCGACCTTCTGCTCTCTGCCCATACGCCGCTGAAGCACGTCTTCACCGCGACGCAGACCACCGTCTCGGTGCTGGTTCCCATTGGAGGCGTCGCCTCGAAGTGCTGGATCGCGCAGAACTTCCACAACCGGATGAACATCGTCACCAAGGACGCGCTGCCCGAATTGCAGCCCGACTGCCTCGACAATGATCCCGACGAAGCCAAGGCCACCCAGTGCAAATACATTCGGGGGGCGACGTTCGATCTGGTCGGCCACCTGCGCCAACTGCAGCCCGGCCGCCCCCGGTGGGCGATTCTTCCCCGCGCTGCCGACGACATCTGCTGCCACCCTGGCCCGGGCCTGCAGTGCCCCAAGCCGGTCCTACCCTGCCCATGAATTTTCAGCCCACCGTCTTCGGAGGTTTCTTGCGACTGCTTCCCCGCTTTGCCGCGCTGTCGGTCCTCGCTGCTGCCACTGCGCACGCTGGAGACTTCGTCGACACCCGGATCAGCATCGTCCTCGCCGACGACAACCTGCTGGCGAGATCCGGCGAAACGAAGATCAACAGCCCCGATGTCGGCTTCGGAGCCACGTCCGGAAACACCCAGTTCTACGACAACTTCAACACCAAGTTTTCCGGGTTCGAGTCGCTCTCGAACATCGTGCTCTACAAGAAATCGGCGTCCTACTTCGACGGCTTCAGCGGCGAGGCAGCGCTGGCGATCAACGTCTTGATGCGCCCCGCAGGCACGATCGACTTCCGGGACAACAGCAGCTACCTCAAGCTCAACTACCGGCCCGCGGGCTGGGGCGAGAAGGAAGAATTGTCCTTCACCGGCTTTCCGGTCAGCTCAGATCGCTTTCGCCTCGGCTACGCCTACCGGATCAGTTGGGGCGGCAGCTCGGTCTTCACCAACCGCGCCCTCAACGACGGGGTCCCTGGAGCGCGCCTGCAGGTGACCCGCGATCGCTGGTACGCGTTTGCCGGCCTGAAGACCGGCCTGCTGCTCAACGACCGCACCCTCGAGAAAGAGCGCGTCTACGGGGCGATGCTCGGCGGCGGCTACGACATCAGCGATACCCTGCGCATCGAGGCCAACGGCGGCTACTTCCAGAAGGGCATCGTGCCCGGGCTTGCCAACCAGGGCATCGAGGCCCCGGTCAACGCGCGCGGAATTTCGACCCAGCTGACCTGGCACGTCGGAGTGCCCGTCGGCACCAGCATCGACTTCAAGCTCTACCGAAACGACCCTGAAATCTTCCAGAAGTTCTTCACCCCCGAGCAGTACCCCGGGGGCCTGTCGTACAGCGTGTCGATCGAAGGGGCGTACCTCGATCAGACGCTCGAAGATCCCGACGTCTTCGCCAAGACCAAGATCCAGACGGCCACGGCGGTCGCGCTGCAAGGTCGCGCGAAGTTCAACTTCCTCCGGGTGAACATCCTCGCGCTCTACCGCACGCTCTCGTACATCCAATTCGATGTGCCCGGCATTCCGCCCTACAAGGACTTCCCGACCGGCACCGTGCAGAAGCCCGAAATGTTCGTCGCGATCGGGGCCGACTACCACTTCCCCGGCCTCCACCTGACCCCCGGAATCATCCTGGGAATTCAGCAGCCGGCGAGTTTCAAGAGCCCCTCGACGCTGCAGGGAGGCAACAACCCGCCCGCCGCAGTCAGCGGCTCACGAACCGTCGTCCTCAGCGGGGTGAACGACTTCGAGATTCTTCCGACCAACTTCGAGGCGTTGCCGATCATCTCGGCCAAGGTCAACGCGAAGCTCGATCTGTCTGACTACATGTCGTTCATCGGCGAGCTCTATTACACCCGCAACCCGAACCGGACGACGTTCCGGGACAGCGTGGCCGGAATCGCCGAGCCGAGCTTCGAGAAAGAGCACGCGCTGGGCTTCAACCTGATCATGCAGGCGCGCTTCTAGGAAAAGCCCGGCTGCCTTAGAGGCGGCCGAGCAGGGACTTCGAAGTTCCGGCGAAGCTCGACTCACCCGTCGAGCCGCCCTTGAAGCCGCCCTTCGCGTTGTCCAGCGGAGCCTCGGCCGAAGAGCCGCTGACCTTCTGAACCACCGCCTGCGCCGCAACCGAGCCGACCTTCAGCTGCAGCTCTGAGCCGACCTTCAGCCTCTCGCCGCGCGGCACCGAGATCATCACCCTCAAGGTGCGCGAGTCTTCGAGCCGGGCAATGACCGAGCCCGCCTCGAGCACCTGGCCGGGCCTGGCCGCCAGCCCCTGGACGAAGCCGTCGCCGGTGGCGAGCACCGCCAAATCGGTCGCTTCGAACTTCGCCCGCGCCAGCTCGCCATCGAGCATCATCAGCTCGCCCTGAATCGAAGCGGGCACCGGGACGGTGAGCGAAGCCACGGTCTTCTGGGCCGACGCCACCGCAGCCTTCGCCGCCGTCGCTTTCTTGTCGGCCTTGGCAATCGCCGGGGACTTCTTGGCCTTCGAGCTGGCCTTCAGCTTGTCGAGGTCCGCCTGCGCTTTCGACTGCGCGGCGTTGGCCTTGTCGAGCCTGGCCTGGGCGTCCTGCAGCTTCTTTGCGCTCGCCGCGCCTGCCTTGTTCTTCTTCTTCACGTCAGAAATCCGCGCCTCGACGGCGACGATCTTCTTCTGCGCGGCGGCGGTGTCCCATTGGGCCAGGGCCGCGCCCTTCTCGACCCACTGTCCCTCGGTGACCGAGATCGCGCTCAACGTACCGGCCCTGGGCAGCGTCACCGAAGTGATCGCCTTGGGCACCAACGTGAACGGAGCGGTGGCCGTGTGGGGCATCGGGGCAATCAGGCCGGCGGCAATCACCATCAGCGCCATCGCGCCGATCACCAGGCCCTTCTTCGATCTTCCCGGGGGCTTCCAATCGGAATCCGCAGGCACGGTGGGGTCTTCAAACGGGTGCTTCTGGCTCATGGCGTGCTCGTTGATAGCCGAGTTCACTTCACCCTGGTTGAACCAGCTTTTCTCGGCTTCGGCAAAAACGTCCGAGAACGGCGGGCTCGAGGGTCCACTTTCGGGTCGAAGCCGTTCCAACACCCAGTGGAGAAGTTGCTGTGCTTCTTTGATCGAGGGCGACCGGGCGAGCAGCGCATCGAGCCTCGAGCGGGCGGCGATGAAGCGCTCGGCGCGCGCTTCCCGCAGCGCTTCCTGGAACAGCCTTCGAATCTCTTCGGTCCATTCCGAGCGCGCTTCCCAGGTGGTGATGTCGATCGACGCCATCCCAGCCAGCTCGGTCAGAAATCCTTCTTTGCTCAGCTTGCGCAGAAATCCGTTCAGGCTCTCGATCGACATCGGCAGTCCAATCTGCCCGGACGCCGTCAACACTTCCTCGGCGGTTCGCCGGCCGTTGAGCATGCGCGCCAACGACAGCTCGAAACCCTTGAGCACCAGAAACTTTCCGGTGAGGGGATCTTCGAGATGAACTTCGGACTCACCTCGACCCGGCAGGGGATCGCCGATGGTCAGGTCGGCCCGCAGCACGGGCACCACGTCAGACAATGAGAGCTGATCTCGCATCAGTCTTTTAGAGCCCCATTTGTTTGCTGATGATCTCGTTCATGATCTCACTGGTTCCGCCACCGATCGGCCCCAGGCGCGCATCTCGCCAGTGACGCTGAATGTCGTATTCCATCATGTACCCCGCACCGCCGTGCAGCTGCAGCGACTGGTCGGCGAGCTTGCAACACATCTCGGTCGCCAGCTTCTTTGCCATCGCCGTCTGCCCCAGCGCGTGTTCCCCGGCGACGTGCAGCCGCAGCGCATGGTACGTCAGCTGACGGGCGGCCTCGAGCTCGGTGGCCATCTCGGCCAGCCGGTGACGAATCACCTGAAACTCGGCGACCGTTCGGCCAAACGCCTTGCGCTGCTTCACGTACGAAATCGCCTGCGCGAGAATGTCATCGGCCGCCCCGACGGCGCCCAGGGCCAGCGACAGCCGTTCCCACTGAAAATTGCCCATGATCTGAAAGAAGCCCTGGCCCTCTTCGCCCAGCAGGTTCTCCTGGGGCACCCGGCAGTCCTCGAAGAAGAGCTCGGCGGTGTCCGACGCGCGCCACCCGACCTTCTTGAGCTTTCGCCCCACGCTGAACCCCGGCGTCCCCTTGTCGACAATCAACATCGACAGCCCCCGGTGCCCCTGGTCCGGGCGGGTCTTGCAGGCCACGATCACGTAGTCGGCCCGCACCCCAGAGGTGATGTAGGTCTTGCTCCCGTTGAGCACCCAGTGGTTTCCGTCCAGCCGGGCATGGCTCGACATTCCGGCCACGTCACTGCCCCCCGACGACTCGGTCACGGCAAAAGCGCCGATCTTTTTTCCTTCAATCGCTGGCCGCAGGTAGGCGAGCTTCTGCGCGTGGGTCCCAAAGGAGTGAATCGGAGCCGTCGCGATGGTCATCTGGGCCCCGATCCCCGCCGCGACCCCTCCACTGCCACAGCGGGCCATCTCTTCGATCAGCACCGCCTCGTAGAGAAAGCCGGCCGCGGTCCCGCCGTAGGCCTCGGGGTACTTCAGGCCGAAGAAGCCGTGCCCGGCGAGCGTGCGGTACAGCGCCAGGGGGAATTCTTCGGCCTCGTCCCACTGCGCGGCAAAGGGGACGATCTCTTTGGAAATGATCTGCCGGGCCGTGGCTCGAAATGCCTCGTGCTGCTCTGAATACAATCCAAATCCGAAGCTCACGCTGCTCCTCGCGGCAATGCCTCTTCTCGTCGCCGGCGCGCAGTCTAGTTGACCGTTCGAAGTCGCGGTGCGTATAAGCCGCGCTCACGGCGGCATAGCCAAGTGGTAAGGCAAGGGTCTGCAAAACCCTCATTCCCCGGTTCGAATCCGGGTGCCGCCTTCGCTTCAACCTGCGTGCTTCATCAGCCGGCCCGCTCGAGCCGATGACCCCGACCCTGAAGCTCCTTGCCGCATTGTTGTTTCTTGCTTCCTGCGCTTCGGCGCCGGTGGCGAAGTCTTCGCGCCCTGCCCCGCGCCCCGCATCGGCAGCCGAGGTGATTGCCGCGGCGGTGGATCTTCCTGCCCCTCCTGAGCCGAGCAGCCGGCGGGTCGACTTCAAGAGCGGGAACCCGGTGCTCCCGGTGCGGTTGATGGAAAACGCGACCAGCGTCAGCTTTTCGGCCCGGGGCCGATTGAAGCTCAGGCTGGCCGGGAAACCTGAAAAGACGATCGACACCGCGCCCGGCTCGTCCTGGACCGTGAGAGTGCGGCAATCGACTGCTGCCGTGGTGGTGGCGGCGATCCAGGTCGCGGAATTCACGTTCAGCGACAAGGCCGGACTTGCTGCTTCTACGGCCGAGCTCGAAGCACAGGGGCTGAAGGTCTCTTCCCGCGTCCTGGGCGGGGTGTACGGGATCGCGGGGAAGGTGATCGACAACCGCCGCTACCTGCTGATGATCGACGAGCCGCCGAGATCGGTCGAGCAGGCCCAAACCCGCCAGGCCGAGCTGCTGCAGCAAGCCGGTCTTCGCACCACCCTGCTCGAAGATCTTCAGGTCGCGCCGACCGCGATTTTGGAAGTCGTCGATGCCGATGGCGCGTCGGTGGGGCTGGCTCAAGATCGCATCGTCGCCGAGCCCCTCGAAGGCTCTACCCTCGAGGTTCGCAAGGTCGAGTACGGGGTGGGCTACGACAACCACGCGTTCGAAGATCGCAGCTACCGCGGCTCGCTGCAGCTGTCGGCCGACCGCGGAGGAAAGATCGCCGCCACCAACCTCATCGGCCTCGAGGATCTGCTCAAGGGGCTGGTGCCGTCGGAAATCTTTGCTCGCGCCCACCCCGAAGCGCTCAAGGCCCAGGCGATCACCGCACGCGGAGAGGTGCTGGCGAAGATTGGGCTCAAGCACCTGGCCGACCCCTACCTGCTGTGCACCGAGCAGCACTGCGCGGTCTATCGCGGCGTCTCAGGCGAGGCAGCCAGCACCAACGCGGCGGTCGATGCGACGCGCGGCGAGGCGCTGTTCGACGAAGGCGGCAAGCTGGTCGATTCGGTCTACAGCGCAGTGTGCGGAGGCCACACCGAGAACAACGAAGTGGTGTGGGGCGGCGTGCCCAACCCTTCACTGCGCGGCCGACCCGACACCCTTCCCGGCTTCAAAGCCCGGGGCAGTCCGAGCGCACTGACCGATTTTCTCACCGTCGACGGCCCGAATGCCTGTCGACTGTCGAGCTTTGCCCAGCTGGCGAAGTACCGCTGGGAGAAGCGCTTCACCGCCCAGGAGCTCGATGAGAAGACCGCGGCCCTGAAGCTCGGCGCGATCTTCACCCTGACCGTGGTCGAGCGCGGGGTCTCGGGCCGGGCGCGGCTGCTCAACATCTCGGGCGAAAATGGGGCGACCCAGATTCGCGGCGAGCTCAACATTCGCCGGCTGTTCGGAATGTTGAACAGCGCGATGTTCGAAGTGCGCCTGGAGAAAGACGCGAAGGGCCGGCCCGCCACCTGGATCTTCACGGGTGGGGGTTGGGGGCACGGGGTAGGCATGTGTCAGACAGGAGCGATCGGCCGCGCCGAAGCGGGCCAGAGCTACAAAGAGATCCTCGCCCATTATTACAACGGCGCAATCGTTGCTCCCATCTACTGAACATACATGCGGGTCTGGGGAATGATCCTCGACGCCACGGGCGTTAAAGTAGAGACGTGCCGCTTATTCCCCTCACACCTCCCGATCGCCTTCGCTCAGTCAAGCGCGGGGCCCTCGCGGCAGTGTTGGCGGTGGTCGGGCACGCCTGGTTCATTTCGCTGTTGCTGTTCTTGTCGCTGCTGAAGCTCAACGTTCCCGAGCTGCCCAAGCGCAAGCCCGCGCCGCGACCGGTGGTGATGCGCGGAATCTCTTCTCAACAGTGGGGCGCCAATCGCGGCGAGCCGCTGCCCAACACGGCTCCCAATCAGCCCACGGCCCACCGGGATCAGGCCCGACCCGAGAAGAAAAAAGAGAAGGCTCCGGATCAAACTCCTCCCGGACAGGTGGTCGACGTGCCGCGGGGCAACGACAAGGTGGACCCGGCAGCCAAGTACCTGGCCGAGTCGAACAACGCGCTGAAGAAAGAGAGCAAGGCGAAGAACCAGACCGCGTTTTACCGAAACGCGGCCCCCAACCGCACCTCGCCCAATCCTCAGGAAGGAAAAGGAACCGACGCGGTCGAGAAGGCTCAGATCGCCGGGAACAACGGCAACGGTGACGACGATCGCCCGGTAAAGGAAAAGGCAGAAAAGCAAAAAGCGATTATGGAAGTGCCCACCCAGGAAGCGCACAGCCAGGTGGCGATGCGCGAGAAAAAAGAAGGCCCGGGCGCCGAGATCAACAACCGCAGTGAGACCGAGGGAGTGCAAGGCAACTCGACCCGGCTGCGGCTTCGGCCCGGCACCGAGGGCGCGGAAGGCGACTCGGTCGGGAAGGCAGGCTTGCCGGGAGTCTCGAACCTGCTCCCGTCGCCGGCGTTGCTCGACAAGATCTCAGGCGCCGCCGCCAACGATCACCTCAAAGACGTCGAAGAAGGCGAAGGCACCTACCTCAATACCAAGGAATGGAAGTACGCCAGCTTCTTCAACCGGGTGAAGCAGTCGGTGGGGATGCACTGGAACCCGTCCGAGCCGCTGCGCACCCGCGACCCGACCGGAAACATCTACGCCGGCCGCGACCGCTACACGGTGCTCGCGGTGACGCTGAACGAACGCGGCAACGTGAAAGAGATCTTCGTCGAAAAGAGCAGCGGCCTCGAGTTCCTCGACCTCGAAGCGATCAAGTCCTTCGAACGCGCTCAGCCCTTCCCCAACCCTCCGCCCGGGCTGGTGAAGGACGACGCGGCGGTGAAGTTCAGCTTCGGCTTCTTCCTCGAAATGAGCGGCACGCCCAAGATGCGGCTCTTTCGCCAGACGAACTGAAAAACGCTGCTCTTCAGTCTTTCGGGGCGCCGGCAGGAATGCGCACCTCGAACGTCGTCCCCTTCCCCGGCTTGCTCTTGCAGACCACGGTGCCCCCGTGCTCCTCGGAAATCGTCTTCACGATCGCCAGCCCCAGCCCGGTGCCGTTCTTCTTGCGCGCGGTGACGAACGACCCGAACAGCTTGTCGGCGATCTCGGGAGGAATCCCGGGCCCATTGTCCGAGAAGCGCATCACCAGCTCTTCTTCTTCGCGAGCGACCGAGAAGGTGAACCGGCCTCCCTTGGGCATCGCCTCGAGCGCGTTGCGGGCCAGGTTGTAGACGACGCGCTTGAGCTTGTTCTCATCGAAGCGCGCGGTGCCGGTGTAGTCGGCCTGGACCTTGAGCTCGACCTTGGTCGCCCTGAATTCCTGCTCGAGCTGTTCCTGCACTTCTTTGATGAACTGCTGCATGTAGACCCGCCGCAGCAGCACGCTGCGCTCGCCCTTGGCGAAGGCGAGCGTTTCCCGGGTCATCGCATCGAGGTGCTCGAGCTGGCCCAGGATGATCTGGGCCGCGATCTGGCGTTCTTTCAAATCACTCTCGTCGGCCATCAGCTCGGCGTAACCGGCAATCACCGTCATCGGCGTGCGCACGTCGTGCAGCACTCCCGACAGCATCTGGCCGATCGCCGCCATCCGCCCCTTTCGTTCGTCCTCTTCCCGCAGCCGCCGCAAAGTGATCGCCCGACCGGCCTGGCCCGCCAGCAGGGTCGCCAGCCGCTCGTCACCGTGATCAAAGCCGCCCTTCTTGTTGAGCAGCTCGAGCGCTCCGATGATCTTTCCATCGGCGGAGATCGGTACGCACAACAACGCCCCAATGGTGACGCCCAGTCGTCGGGCAATCGACTTGTCGTAGTGGGGCGAATCGGCCGCATCGAGCACCCGAATCGCTTCCCCCGTCTCGGCGACGTGGCCCGCGATGCCCTGCCCGGCCTTGAGCGACATCGCGACCAGGGCCTCACTCTTCTCGCCCGTAGCCATTCGAAAGTAGAGCGCGTCTTTCTCTTCTTCCATCAGCAAGATGCTGCCCGCGCCCGCTTCGACGACGGCGATTGCCTTGTTGAGAATGCGCTCGAGCAGGTCTTCTTGCGCCTGGGCCTGCGACACCGCGCGCTCGACTTCGTAGAGCACGTCGAGGTCGCGCACCGCGCCGGCGAGATCGTCGCTGGCCTGGGTGAGCTTCTCGTTCTTCGATCGCAGCTGCTCGACCAGCAGCACGTTGTCGAGCACCGCGGCGATCTGACTGGCCACCCCTTCCACCAACGCGCGATCTTCGTGGCTGAACGCGTTGACCTTCCGGTGAAGCACTTCGACCACGCCCAGAATCCGGCCGCTCACGTGCCGCAGCGGAGCGGCGATCATCGACCGGGTGCGAAACCCCGACTGGCGATCGATTTCGGGGTTGAAGCGAATGTCGGCGTACGCATCGGCCAGCATCAGGCTCTTCCCCGACTGGACGACATGCCCTGCGATGCCCGCGTTGACCGGAATGCGAATCTCTTTGAGCGTCGAGCCGCGCAGCACCCGCGACCACAGCTGGCGGGTCTCTTCGTCGACCATGAACAGGGTGGAGGCTTCGGCCCCGAGCAGCGCGGTGAGGCGATCCATCACCAGCCGCAGCAGGTCATCTACGTCGCGGGCAGCCGAGATCTGGGTCCCGATGTCGAGCACCGCAGTGAACCGCTCGGCCTGGCGAATCACCGCTTGCTCGAGCTCGTTGAGCTTCTCAGAAAGGCCTGTCACCAACCCACTGGGTGACTCGCGGGACTCGCCCCGAATGACTTGCATCCGTGGCCTCCTAGCCTGAATTCAGCCCGCGCGTCAGTGAGCCAGTGCCCAGGAAGCCCCCGAGCCGACATCGACCACCAGCGGCACTCGAAGCTCAGCGGCGCCCTGCATCACTTCCTTCGCCAGGGCCTGGGTCGCCTCGACCTCCCCGAAAGGGCACTCGAACAACAGCTCGTCGTGCACCTGGAGCAACATTCGAGCGCTCAGGCCGCGCGCTTCGATCATACCGTCGACCTTCAGCATCGCCCGCTTGAGCAGATCGGCCGCGGTGCCCTGAATGGGCATGTTGATCGCAGCGCGTTCGGCGGTCATCGCGATGTTCCGGTTCTTGCTGACGATGTCGGGCATGTACCGCCGCCTTCCAAAAATCGTCTCGACGTAACCCTGCTTCTTCGCCTGATCGATGGTGCCATCGATGTACCCGCGAATGCCGGGGAAGCGCTCGAAGTACCGCGCGATGATCGACCGGGCTTCGTCGGCAGGAATCCGCAGTCGCAAGGACAGCCCTTGCGCTGCCAGCCCGTAGGCAATGCCGTAGTTGATCATCTTCGCGGTGCGGCGCTGTAGGTCGGTCACGTCGGCGGGCTCGACCGAAAAAACCTCGGCGGCGGTGCGCCGGTGGACGTCGACTTCGCTGTGGAAGGCGGCCACCAACGAAGGGTCTTGCGAGACATGGGCGAGGATGCGCAGCTCGATCTGGCTGTAGTCGGCGGACACCAGCATCCACCCGGGCTCGGCGATGAAGGCCCGACGAATCGATCGCCCCAGCTCGGTGCGAATCGGAATGTTCTGCAGGTTGGGGTCGGACGATGTGAGCCGACCGGTGGCGGTCGAGGCCTGCTGAAACGTGGTGCGGATTCTGCCATCGGCGGCGATCTGCCTGGGCAGGGTATCGAGGTAGGTGCTCTTGAGCTTGCTCGCGTTGCGGTACTCGATGATCGCCTGAGGCAGCGGGTGTTGCTCGGCGAGCTTCTCGAGCACTTCGTGGTCTGTCGAAGGCCCGGTGCGGGTGCGCTTTAGCACGGGCAGCTTCAGCTCTTCGTACAGCACCTGCGCCAGCTGCTGAGGGCTGCCGACGTTGAACTCTTTGCCGGCGATGCGCACCACGTCGGCGTAGAGGCTCTTCACCATTCCTTCGACCTGCACCGAGATTTCCGAGAGGGCAGACGGGTCGATCATCACTCCGGCCCGTTCCATTTTTTCCAACACCCGCATCAGGGGCAGCTCGAGATCGCGCGCAAACCCGGCCAGACCGACCCCTTCCGCCTCGGTCCACACCTCTTTGCGCAGCCGCAGCACCGCGTCGGCCGCCGCTCCGTGGATGTACTCGGGAGCCCCTTCGACCGGCAGCTCGACCCGCAACCGCTCGCGGGCGAGATCCAGCAGGGCGTGTTCCTTGCGTGAAGGGTTGAGCAGGTACGAGACCAGCTCTACGTCGTCGACCTGGCTTAAGGAAATTCCCACCGAGTGCATCAGGTGGAGCAGCTCTTTCCCGTCGTGCGCGACGCAGGTCACCCCCGGGCGGGCGAGCACCGGGGCCAGCTGCCGCTTCAGTTCCGCAGCGCCGATCGCCACGACATCGAGGTACCAACAGGCCTCGGGCGTCTTCACCCCCAGGCCGAGCAGGGTGGCCGAGTGGGCCGCTCCTTCGAAGAAGGGTGACAGACCCACCGCGTCCACCTGGGCCAGAGCCTGTGCGACGAGGGCCAGCTGATCGACCCCAGTCACCACCGTCACGTCGTGCACCAGTGGAGTGGCAGGCGCCGCGGGCATTTCGGCGATCAGTCGGTAGAACTCGAGCTCGGTGAAGAGGGCGCGCGCTTCGCCCTGCAGAATCTCGCCGCGCTTCAGCGATTCGAGCGGCACCGGCAGGTCGAGATCTGCTCGAAAGCAGACGAGGTCGTAGGCCATGCGCAGCTGATCGGCGTTGGCGACAAGCGCATCGCGGATCTTAGGTCGCACCACCTCGGGCAGCCGGGTCAGCAGCGTCTGAACTGTTCCAAATTGGTTGATCAGCTCGACGGCGGTCTTCGGCCCGATGCCGGGCACTTTTGGAATGTTGTCGATCGCATCGCCGACCAGCGCCAGGTAGTCGCGCATCTGCGAGGGCTTCACCCCGTACCGTTCGACCGCATACGCCTCGTCGAGGATCCGATCTTTCATCGGGTCGTACAGCTCGACGTCTTCGGCAGCGAGCTGGAGGAAGTCTTTGTCCGAGGTAATCACCAGCGATCGGTAGCCTTCGCCGCGTGCCCGCTTGACCAGGGTGGCGATCACATCATCGGCTTCCCAGCCGTCGAACTCGATGATCGGCAACGCCAGCACGGCGGCCACCTTGCGAATCAAGTCGACCTGGCTGAAGAGATCGGGCGGCGGGTCGGCGCGGGTCGCCTTGTAGTTGGGGTCGATCGCCAACCGGCCCTTGCGGCTGTTCTTGTCGAAGCACAGTGCGACGTAGGCCGGCTGTCGCTCGCGCAACAGCTTGAGCAGCATGCGGGTGAAGCCCAGCACCGCGTGGGTCCCGACTCCGCGAGACGTGGTGAGCCCCGGGAGCGCATGGTAGGCGCGAAAAATGAAACCCGAGGCGTCGATCAGAGTGAGGGTGGGAGGCCCCGAGGGAACAGCCGGGACGGACAGCGGGGCACCCTTTTTTCCCTGCTTGGACTGCGGTTCGTGACCGAACAGATCACCCTGGCTCGTACTGCTCATGCCCCATGGCTTAAGGCGTCATGCACTTCTGTTCCACCTTCTTCTTCTCGACCTGTTCCTTGTTCCCGTCGCCGTCGACCGCGAACTCGAGCACCACGTCGAGCTCCTCGCAGCCGCCTCCCACCTCGAGCCGGCGCGCGGCTTCCTGGGTGCAGACGTTGGTCACCGCGCGCAGCAGATCTGAGTTTCCCTTCCAGAACGAGAACCCCATCTTCCAGATCTTGCAGGCCTGTCGGCGATCTTGCCGGTCCATCAGGTCTTTGCCGCGGGTGTAGCAAGCCGAGGCCATGTCCTGCTGAATGTTCCGGCGGTAGTAGCTGGTCAGCTTCTCGAGGTCTTTCTTCTTCTTTTCGGCCGGCAGCGCCGCCTTCTCGGTTCCGAGCACCAGCTGCTCGTCGATCATCAGCGCCTCGGCGAAGTACTCGTTGGCCTTGTCGGGCCGGTTGTTTCCGAGCTCGCCCTGGCCCGCCTTGTAGAGCTGATCCACGGTGGTGATCTGCTTGCCCAGGTTCTTGGCTGCCGC